>JARRQH010000219.1:0-5484 GCA_037381985.1 Pseudolabrys sp. | reverse complement strand
GCCCAGGCCCTGGAACTCGGGGCGCAGGTAAAGCTCGTAGACCTCGCCGTCGTAGAACAGGCTGCGGGCGCGGTTGCGGCCGTAGTTGGCGTAGCCGGCGACCTGCTCGCCGAACTGCAGGATGGTGATGCGGCTGCCCTTGCGGATCGCCGAGTCCCACCAGTCCGGGCCGCGCCGGTTGATCAGCTTGTCGAGCTCGTTGCCGGGAATGATGCCCTGGTAGGCCGTGCGCCATGCCTCGTCATGGGTCTCGGCGACCTCCGAAGCGTCGGTGGCCTTGGCGCGGCGAATCTCTATCAGGGTCGTGCTCATGGCAGAATTGAAGCAACGAACCCGGCGCCGTTCAAGAGCCATGATTAATGTTCGGTAAACGGTGTGGATTACTGGCCACAGATCGGCAACAATACGGACCTAACCGGTCGAAAGACGCGGCGCGGAACAACCGCGCGCCCGCGATGCTGCCTGCCGTTGTGTCATAATCGAACAACGACGCAAGTATACCTCATCCCCAACACGGGGTGAGGTAAAAAACATCAAACCGCTTCGGCTTTCAACTGTCATACACGGGCTCGTCCCTCGCATCCCGCTAAAGAAGGCATGGTCGCGCGCCCCTAAACGAAATGGCCGGGACATAGGCGTTTCTTCGAACGGCTACGACCCGGCCATGATGACGCTCCAATTGTCGCGGCGTTAGACCGCTTCGGCTACCTTGGCCCGCTCGGCGCGCTTGCGGTCGTTCTCGTCCAACAGCTTCTTGCGCAGACGGATCGACTTCGGCGTCACCTCGACCAGCTCGTCGTCGTCGATGTAAGCGAGCGCCTTTTCCAGCGGCATCTTCATCGGCGGCGTGAGCTTGACCGCCTCGTCCTTCGAGGTGGTGCGGATGTTGGTGAGCTGCTTGCCCTTGATCACGTTGACGATGAGATCGTTGTCGCGGGTGTGCTCGCCGACGATCATGCCGGTGTAAACCTTCCAGCCCGGCTCGATCATCATCGGCCCGCGGTCTTCCAGGTTCCACAGCGCGTAGGCGACCGCTTCGCCCTTCTCGTTGGAGATCAGCACGCCGTTGCGGCGGCCCTGGATCGGGCCCTTGTGCGGCGCGTAGCCGTGGAACAACCGGTTCATGATGGCGGTGCCGCGGGTGTCGGTCAGCAGTTCGCCCTGATAACCGATGAGGCCGCGGGTCGGCGCGTAGAACATCAGCCGCACGCGGTCGCCGCCGGATGGCTTCATCTCCATCAGCTCGGCCTTGCGCTCGGACATCTTCTGCACCACGACGCCGGAGTGCTCTTCGTCGACGTCGATGACGACCTCTTCGATCGGCTCTTCCAATTGTCCCGCCTCGTTGCGGCGAAGCAGTACCCTCGGCCGCGACACCGACAATTCGTAGCCTTCGCGGCGCATGGTCTCGATCAGGATGCCGAGCTGCAGTTCGCCGCGGCCGGCCACTTCCATGGCGTCTTTGTCGTCGGATTCACGAACCCGCAGCGCGACGTTGCCTTCGGCCTCGCGCATCAGGCGGTCGCGGATCATGCGGCCGGTGACCTTAGAGCCTTCGGTGCCGGCGAGTGGCGAATCGTTGACGCGGAAGGTCATCGACAGCGTCGGCGGATCGATCGGCTGCGCCGGCATCGGCGTATCGACGCTGGGATCGCAGATGGTGTGCGCCACGGTGGCGTTGGGCAGGCCGGCCAGCGCGACGATATCGCCGGCCTCGGCTTCGTCAACTGCCACGCGCTCGAGGCCGCGGAACGCCAGCACCTTGGTGATGCGGCCGTTCTCGACCAGGTTGCCTTCGCGGTCGAGCACCTTCACCGCCTGGTTCGGCTTCACGCTGCCGGACGTGATGCGCCCGGTGATGATGCGGCCGAGATAGTTGTTGGCTTCGATGATGGTGCCGAGTAGGCGGAACGGACCTTCCTCGATCGTCGGCGGCGGCACGTGGCTGAGCACCAGGTCGAACAGCGGGTTCATGCCGTCGTCCTGCGGACCTTCGAGCGAGGTCGCCATCCAGCCCTGCTTGGCCGAGCCATACAGGATGTGGAAATCGAGTTGCTCGTCGGTGGCGTCGAGCGCGGCGAACAGGTCGAACACTTCGTTGACCACTTCGTTCGGCCGCGCGTCGGAGCGGTCGACCTTGTTGATCACGACGATGGGTTTGAGACCCATCTTCAGCGCCTTCGACACCACGAACTTGGTCTGCGGCAGCGGACCCTCTGCGGCGTCGACCAGCACGAGGGCGCCGTCCACCATGTTGAGGATGCGTTCCACCTCGCCGCCGAAGTCGGCGTGGCCGGGAGTGTCGACGATGTTGATGCGCGTGCCCTGCCACTCGACCGAGGCGGCCTTGGCCAGAATGGTGATGCCGCGCTCGCGCTCGAGGTCGTTGGAGTCCATGGCGCGGTCGACCTGGCGCTGGTTCTCGCGGTAGACGCCCGACTGCTGCAGCAGACGGTCGACCAGGGTGGTCTTGCCGTGGTCGACGTGGGCGATGATGGCGATATTGCGAAGGTTCATTTTCAACTCTCTCCCGCCCCCGCTGGTGGGGGAGGGTTGGGGTGGGGGCCTGACGCCCAGTTTCGTTTTGTCGGACCTTGGATAAACGCGGCGCTTTCGGCCCTGAAACTAGAAGCGCGGGCCTGTCGGCGGAATTCCCAAGGAAACCCGGCCCTAATAAACGCAACAGGATTGCTCCTTGGCAATCCTGCGAGCCCGCGACGCGACGCTATTGCGGCGCAATATAGTGAGGAAACGGCCGGAAGCAACCGGGACGTCGGCGCACCCGAAACGGACCGGCCGGCCCCAAGGGACCGGCCGGCAGGGCATTTTGAGCGTCGGAAGGGCTCGTCAGGCGGCCCGCGGGTCGAGGGTCTTGGCCCACAGTGAGCGGTCGTCGACGTCTTTCAGGGTTACCGTCATCTGCTCAGTCTGGCCGTCGATGGCAATATGGCCGAAGAACTGCAGGCCCTCGCTCGGTGGTAGGTTCGGGCCCTGCTCCTTGGTCGGCGCCTTCACGTAGACCAGCTCCGGCCCGAAGGTGCCGTCGAGCTCATTGGGCCCGAAGGTGCCGGCGTGGATCGGCCCGGAGACGAACTCCCAGAACGGGTCGAAGTCCTGGAACGCCGCCTTGTTGGGGTCGTAGTGGTGGGCGGCGGTGTAGTGCACGTCGGCGGTGATCCACACCGTGTTGCGCACGCCGGCGCGCTTCATGAACGACAGCAGGTTGGCGAGCTCGAGCTCGCGGCCGCGCGGCGCGCCATTGTCGCCGTTCGCCAGCCCTTCGAGGCCCCATTTGCGCGCCGGGTCGTAGGTAATCTTCAGGCTGATCGGCATGTCGGCGGCGATCACCTTCCAGGTCGCGCGCGAATTGACCAGTTCGCGCTTGAGCCAGGCGAGCTGCTTCGGCCCCAGGAAATAGGCCGGCTCTCCGTAGCTGTCCTGCATGTTCTCGCTGTTGGCGCCGCGATAGCTGCGCATGTCGAGCATGAACACGTCGAGCAGCGGACCGTAGGAGAGCTTGCGGTAGACGCGGCCGGGCTCGATCTGGGTTTCGCGCATCGGCATGTATTCGTGAAAGGCTCGGCTCGCGCGCGCGGCGAGGATCAGGTCGTTCTTCTCGGTGTAGTGCAGCTTCTTGAGATAGGCGCGGCTGTCGGTCGGCTCGCCCGGCCACCAGTTGTTGAACACCTCGTGGTCGTCCCACTGCGAGAACACCGGCACTTCAGCCGCGAAGGCGCGCAGGTTCTTGTCGAGCAGATTGTATTTGTAGGCGCCGCGGAACTCGGCCAGCGTTTCCGCCGGCTTTGACTTTTCCTCGGTGGTGACGTTTTTCCAGATTTCGCCGTTCGGCATCTTCTGTTCGGCGTGGATCGCGCCGTCGGCGTAGATGTTGTCGCCGTTGTGGATGAAGAAGTCGGGGCGGTTCTTCTGCATGGTGGCGTAGGTGCGCATGCCGCCGCGCGATTCATCGATGCCCCAGCCCTGGCCGGCGGTGTCGCCCGACCACACGAAGCTGACCGAGCGGCGGTCGGCCGGCGCGGTGCGGAAGCGGCCGACCTGCGGCTCGCCGACGACGGTAGGGGAGGCGAGATCGGCAAAGCGAACACGGTAGAAAATGTCCTGGCTGGCGGGCAGGCCGTCGACCAGCATCTTGGCGGTGAAGTCGCTGGCCGGCAGCGCGTCGACATAGCCGACGTTGCGCGCGTTCTTGAAGCTCTCGGTGGTGGCGACCTCGACCAGCATGCGCGACGGCCGGTCGGCGCGCGCCCAGATCATGCCGGAGTCGACCGATACATCGCCCGATTGCAGGCCGTGGCTGACCAACGGCCGCGCGTTCGCCAGGCTGACGAACGGGCTGGCGATGCCGCCGGCGGCGGTCAACGCGGTCGCCGCCGCGCTGGTCTTGAGGAAATGGCGGCGCGTGGTGGCTGAGCCGATGCGAATGGTCATCCTATTCTCCGCTTTCGAATGAGAGGAATTCGAAGGCGGACTAACGCAGGCTTTGCTGACACCGCATCGACGGCGGGATGACGGATCGGTGACGCTTGTGGCTTACGCGTCGGCGGCGCGTCCCCACGACCCGACATGGCCGCCGCGCGGCACGGCCTCGCGCACCATCATCATCTCGGCCACGGTTTCGCCGGTGACGAAGCCGGCGAGCTTGCCGTGGGCGTCGACCACGCCGACAGCGGGCACCGATTTCTCCTGCAACAGCTTGAAGGCTTGCTCCAGGGTGGCGCGGTGGCTGACGGTGGGGAAATCCGGGCTCATGGCCTCACGCACGCGCGCGTCTGGCCCCAAGGCCTTCAGCGCCTTGATGAGCCCGCCGCGGTCGAGCACCCCGACCGGCTTGCCGGCGGCGTCCACCACCGGGAACTCGCCCTGGCTGGTCTGCAGCAGGGTCTCGACCGCCTCGTCGATGTGATCCTGCGGCGTCAACGTGGCGAAGCGCGTCATCATGGCGTGGCTCACCGGCACGCCGTGCGAGACCGCGCGCAACGCCACCATGTGCGCTTCCGACGACGCGGCGAGATAAACGAAGATGGCGATGAAGATGAGGATCGGGTTGTACATCAGCCCGATGAAGCCGAGCGCGAAGGCGACGAACTGACCGATGTTGGCGGCGACCTCGGTGGCGCGTACGAAGCCCATGCGGCTTGCGAGCAGCGCGCGCAGCACGCGGCCGCCGTCCATCGGAAAAGCCGGGATCAGGTTGAACAAGGCGAGGAACAGATTGACGATCGCCAGCCGGTCGATCATCGACACCTGCGTGTTGCCGATGGCCGCGGCATTGTCGGGCGCGAGGCTGGCGCCGGCGACGACGACCAGCAGCAACGTGATGACGACGTTCACCATCGGCCCGGCGATGGCGATGAGGAATTCCTCCCACGGCTCTTCCGGAATGCGCTCGAGTTGCGCGACGCCGCCGATCGGCAGCAGCGTCACGTAAGGCGTGCTGACGCCAAAGGCGCGCGCCGTGAAGAT
>JARRQH010000218.1:0-5997 GCA_037381985.1 Pseudolabrys sp. | reverse complement strand
AAGGCGGTTTATTTTCAGAATCTGATTTGATGCAAGCAAAGAACCGTCCCGATACTGGCGGAGCACGAATTCAATGCTCCAATTTGATAACGGCATTACGTGGCGTAATGCGCGGATACTAATGCCGAACGATATGGGTACAATTGGTGACTTCCCGCTCGCGGCAGATTGTCAAAGGTTGTCGGATACCGAGCGTCACCTCGGCGCCGTATCGCAGAACGATACCACGCCGAAGTGTCGCAGCCTTTCGCGATGGGGCAATAACTTGGCGGCGGTTGACCCGCTAGGCGCTGTAGTTGGACGATCCGCTCTGCGAGTCCTGCAAGAGCTTGAGGAAATCCGACAGCACTTGCGCGACGTCGGAGCCGCTCGACGAACTTGAGCTTGAGCTGTCGGCACCGGCGCCCGCCACGGCCTAGGGCATAAGGTCCCGCCCCGCATTGACTCGAGCGCAGCCGGGCCTAAATTGCAGGGAGTTTCCGAGGGGGGCCCCGATGACGGGGCTGAGAGTTCCGAGGGGGGCCCCGATGACGGGGCTGAGAGGCCGCTTGCTGCGGCGACCCTTTGAACCTGATCCGGGTCATGCCGGCGAAGGGACAGGACAAAGATGCAGGCCACGCCAGACGGCGCACATCGTTCCACATCCACCGATTCCGCGCCGATCAATGTCATCGGTGCCGGCATCGCCGGCACCTGGCAGGCTTTTCTATTCGCGAAAGCCGGCCGCCAGGTCGCGCTCTACGAACGCGACGAGCCGGCGATGACGGGCTCCACCGGCTATTGGGCCGGCGGCATGCTGGCGCCGCATTGCGAAAGCGAGGCGGCGGAGCCGGTGATCACGCGCCTCGGCGTGCGCTCGCTCGACCTGTGGCGCGAGGCGCTGCCCGACACGCCGTTCAATGGCTCGCTGGTGGTCGCGCATGGACGCGACCGCGCCGACTTCGAGCGTTTTGCGCGGCTTGCCAGCGGCCACCGGCGCATGGGCGCGCAGGAGATCGCGGCGCTCGAGCCGGCGCTGGCCGGCCGTTTCAGCGAAGCGCTGTTCTTCCCGGACGAGGGCCACGTCGAGCCGCGCCGCGTACTGCCGGCTCTGCATGAGAAACTGCGCGCCGCCGGCGTGCCGATCGAGTTCAAGTCGGCGCCGCGCCCACACGATCTCGACGGCCTGGTGATCGACTGCCGCGGACTAGCCGCACGCGACAGCTCTCCCACCCTGCGCGGCGTCAAGGGCGAGATCGCCGTCATCGAAACCGATGAAATCCAACTGACGCGGCCAGTGCGGCTGATCCATCCGCGCTGGTCGCTCTATATCGTGCCGCGCGCGAACAATCGCTTCCTCATCGGCGCGACTTCCATCGAGACCGAAAGCGATGGCGTCAGCGTGCGCTCGGCGCTCGAGCTGCTGACCGCGGCCTACGCCGTGCATCCGGCCTTCGGCGAGGCGCGCATCGTCGAGATGGGCACGGCCTTACGTCCTGCCTTCCCCGACAATTTGCCGCGCGTCACCGTCGACAACGCGACGATCAGCGTCAACGGCCTCTACCGGCACGGCTTCCTGATCGCGCCGGCGGTTGCGGAAATCACCGTCGCGCACGTCACCGGTACCGGTAGCGATCCGGAGGTGGTGCGATGCGCATAACCGTCAACGGCCAGGACACCGAGGTGGCCGCGCGCGATCTCACCGGCCTGTTGAATGAGATGGAATACGAATTCACCCAGCTCGCGATTGCGGTGAACTACCAGGTGGTGCCGCGCGGGCGCTGGGCGGAGACGCCGCTCAATGCCGGCGACCAGATCGAGATCATCACGCCGCGGCAAGGCGGTTGATATGGTGACCTTCTACGACAAGGCCTTCTCCTCCCGCCTCTTGATCGGCACGGCGCTCTATCCCTCGCCGGCGATCATGCAGGACGCCATCCGCGCCTCCGGCGCCGAGATCGTCACCGTGTCGCTGCGGCGCGAGTCGGCGGGCGGGCGCGCCGGCAACACGTTCTGGGACCTGATCCGCGAACTCGATGTCATCGTGCTGCCCAACACCGCCGGCTGCCGTAGCGTGCGCGAGGCGGTGACCACCGCTGGGCTCGCGCGCGAGTTGTTCGGCACGCCGTGGGTCAAGCTGGAAGTGATCGGCGACGACGAGACCTTGCAGCCCGACCCGGTTGGCCTGGTGGAAGCGGCCGGTATGCTGATGAAGGACGGCTTCGAGGTCTTCCCCTATTGCACCGAAGACCTGACCGTCGCGCAGCGCCTGCGCGACGTGGGCTGCCGCGTGATCATGCCGTGGGCGGCGCCGATCGGCAGCGCCAAGGGCATCACCAGCCGCGACGCTTTGAAGTTGTTGCGGGCGCGGCTGCCGGACGTAACGCTGGTGGTCGACGCCGGCCTCGGCGCGCCGTCGCACGCGGCCGAGGCCATGGAACTCGGCTACGACGCCGTCTTGCTCAATACCGCCATCGCCAAGGCGGCTGAACCGGTGCGGATGGCTACCGCCTTCCGCCTCGCCATCGAAGCGGGCCGCGCCGGCTATGAGGCCGGGCTGATGGACCCGCGCGATTTCGCCTCTCCGTCCACCCCTGTCGTCGGGACCCCGTTCTGGCATGCCGTATCCTGATCGTTTCTATCCGGTGGTCGACAGCGTCGCCTGGGTCGCGCGCCTGGCCAAACTCGGCGTCGGCACCATCCAACTCCGCGCCAAGGAGCTCGCCCACGCCGACGCCGTGCAGATCGTGCGCGAGGCGCTGGCCGCGTGCGCCGGCACCGCCGCCAAGCTGGTGGTGAATGATTACTGGCAGGCGGCCATCGACGCCAAGGCGCAGCATCTGCATCTCGGCCAGGAGGATCTGGTCGACGCCGACGTTGCCGCCGTCCGGCGTGCGGGCCTCACACTCGGCCTTTCCACCCATGACGAGGCCGAACTCGAAACCGCGCTCAGCCACGACCCCGATTACGTCGCGCTCGGGCCGATCTACCCGACCACGCTGAAGGCGATGCGCTTCGGCCCGCAGGGGCTGGAGCCCATCGGCACGTGGAAGAAACGTATCGGTGCGATCCCGCTGGTCGCCATCGGCGGCATCACCCTGGAGCGCGCCGCGGGCGTCTACGCCGCCGGCGCGGACTCCATCGCCGTCGTTTCCGACGTCGCCCAGAACGCCGACCCGGACGCGCGCGTGCGTGCCTGGCTCAACAAACCGGCCGAAGCCGCCTAAACTCGAACACCCGCGCCCTTGAAACGCGGCAAAGGAGCGACACCATGAACAAGCCCGTCACCTCCGCCGATCTGGTCACGCCGAAGGTCACCACCGGCCCGCTGGCCGCCTCACGCAAGGTCTATTCCAGCCCCGAAGCCGCGCCCGACCTCAAGGTGCCGCACCGCGAGATCGCGCTGCATGAATCCTCCGGCGAGCCGCCGCTGCCGGTCTACGACACCACCGGCCCCTACACCGATAACGATGTCGCGATCGACGTCGAGAAGGGCCTCAAGCGCACCCGCATCGAATGGGTGAAGGAGCGCGGCGGCGTCGAAGAGTATGAAGGCCGACCGATCCAGCCGGTCGACAACGGCAACGCTTCCGGCAAGCACCTGGCGCGCAACTTCCCCAACACGCCGAAGCCGTTCCGCGCGCTGGACGGCAAGCCGGTGACGCAATACGAATTCGCCAAGGCGGGCGTCATCACCAAGGAGATGATCTACGTCGCCGAGCGCGAGAACCTCGGCCGCAAGAAGATGCTCGACCGCGCTGCTGCCGCCCTCGCCGACGGCGAGAGCTTCGGCGCGTCCGTGCCCGCCTTCATCACGCCGGAATTCGTGCGCGATGAGATCGCGCGCGGCCGCGCCATCATCCCGTCCAACATCAACCACGCCGAGCTCGAGCCGATGATCATCGGCCGCAACTTCCTGGTGAAGATCAACGCCAACATCGGCAACTCGGCGGTCACCTCCTCGGTGGAAGAGGAAGTCGAGAAGAAGGTGTGGGCGATCCGCTGGGGCGCCGACACGGTGATGGACCTCTCGACGGGGCGCAACATCCACAACACGCGCGAATGGATCCTGCGCAACTCGCCGGTGCCGATCGGTACCGTGCCGATCTACCAGGCGCTGGAGAAGGTTGACGGCGATCCCGTCAAGCTCGACTGGGAATGCTACAAGGACACGCTGATCGAACAGTGCGAACAGGGCGTCGACTATTTCACCATCCACGCCGGCGTGCGCCTCGCCTACGTGCCGCTCACGGCCAACCGCGTCACCGGCATCGTTAGCCGCGGCGGCTCGATCATGGCCAAGTGGTGCCTGTCGCGCCACAAGGAGAGCTTCCTCTACGAGCGCTTCGACGAAATCTGCGACATCATGCGCAAGTATGACGTCTCGTTCTCGCTCGGCGACGGCCTGCGCCCCGGCTCGATCGCCGACGCCAACGACCGCGCCCAGTTCGCGGAGCTGGAGACGCTCGGCGAGCTGACGCAGATCGCGTGGCAGAAAGGCTGCCAGGTCATGATCGAAGGCCCCGGCCACGTGCCGATGCACAAGATCAAGATCAACATGGACAAGCAGCTGAAGGAATGCGGCGAGGCGCCGTTCTATACGCTCGGGCCGCTCACCACCGACATCGCGCCGGGCTACGACCACATCACCAGCGGCATCGGCGCCGCCATGATCGGCTGGTTCGGCTGCGCCATGCTCTGCTACGTGACGCCGAAGGAGCATCTCGGCCTGCCCGACCGCGACGACGTCAAGGAAGGCGTCATCACCTACAAGATCGCGGCCCACGCCGCCGACCTCGCCAAGGGCCACCCGGCCGCGCAACTGCGCGACGACGCGCTTTCAAGGGCGCGCTTCGATTTCCGCTGGCAGGACCAGTTCAACCTCGGGCTCGATCCCGACACCGCGAAGGAATACCACGACGAGACGCTGCCCAAGGAGGCGCACAAGGTGGCGCACTTCTGCTCCATGTGCGGCCCGAAGTTCTGCTCGATGAAGATCACGCAGGACGTGCGGGATTACGCGGCGGGGCTGGGCGACAACGAGAAGGCGGCGTTGGGGCTGGATAAGGCGGCGCAAAAGGCGAATGGCGCCGAAGGCGCCACCGAGCCGTCCTACCTAACAAGAGAAGCCGGCATGAAGGAAATGTCGGAGAAGTTCAACGCCATGGGGCAGCAGGTTTATGTGGATGCGGAGAAGGTGAAGGAGAGTAATAAGGCGTTGTGACTCTCACCGCCTCATCCTGAGGAGCCGCCGAAGGCGGCGTCTCGAAGGATGGGGCGGCCTCATGGCTCGTGGCCTCGTAGAGCGGGTTAGCTTAAGGCTTAACCCGCCTTTTCTTTATGGGAACAGTGGATTACACTTCACCAATCTGCCCTCCGATTTATGGGTCAATGAAATAACAGCATTTTTAGATGGATTAGATGACCACACAAGTAATGCTTGCCCCAAATCCGAATAGAGCCGGCGCGATAGATCGCGTTGTTGTGATTGGAAGAAGCGCCAACCCCCAACGAGTAATCGTTTTAAACGTCGATGGCATCGCAAAGAAACCGGAAATTCTGAAGCGATTTAACCCCGGCTACTTTTGGGCAACCAAGATGTGGAATGCGGTTAGCATTATCGTAGCACTAGCAGGCATTGCACTTTCTTTTCTTTGGTATTGGTGGGCATTCATTGCCGGCTTTATTTTAGCTTTTGTTGTCTATCGATCCAATCGGACAAGCGTGGCCGACTTTGCACAAGAAGCAATGGCCAACGACCCCAATGCAGAGAGCTACTTCACCTCGCTTGGATTGGTTTGGGAAGTGGACGCGAACGCTTTGGTGCCGGCAGATTAGACTTTCTAAGCCCATGGAACGGATTGCGCCCAACAAAACAAGCCCGTAGGATGGGTTGAGTTCTTGCGAAACCCATCGCTTACGCCCGCTGATGGGGGGGCCAGATGGGTTTCGCTTCGCTCAACCCATCCTACGATGCCCACGATGCCTCGCCATATTCACCGCCGGTTTCCGCCGTAT
>JARRQH010000217.1:0-5503 GCA_037381985.1 Pseudolabrys sp. | reverse complement strand
GGTCCCGCCAGCTTGGCATAGGCCTGCCAGGCCTCCGGGTTCTTCACGCTGCGGTAGGTCACCACCCAATAGGCCTTCGGCATTTTCCGTTCTCCCCGCTTTGATTTACCTTACGGCTTGTCGTCGTCCGGCGGCAGCACCTCGCCTTCGGTCGCCGGCATTCCGTCGTACATCGTCTCCATGGGCGGCGCTTCCGCGGCCGGCATGTCCGCCTCGGGCATCGGCGGATAGGGTTCCGGCATCACCACCAGGGGATCCTCCAGGTCGAGTTCCTCGGCGGTCAACACTGCGCCCACCGGCGAGGTAGTCGCGAGATCGAATTCGGTCTTCTCCGGCGGCGCCAGCGACGGCTGCACCTGGGCGCGGTAGAATACGTAAGCGGCCAGCGCTAGTTCCACCACCGCGGTGAACAGGAACAGCGAGCGCGGTCCCAACTGGTCCATTACCAGCGGCGCCAGCAGCGGCCCGATGGTCGCGCCCACCGCGTTGGCGAGCAGGACGGTGGCGGCGGTCGGCACCATGTCGGCGACGTCGGTCTTGTCGTAAGCATGCGCGGAGGCGAGAGCATAGCCGGGTAGCGCCAGCGCGCCATAGACGAAGCCGAAAGCCACCAGCAGCGTCCCGTTAGTTGCGAACAGCCACAGCACCAAGCCGCTCAGCGCCGCCCCGATCAGCAGCAGCAGAAGCACCTGCCGGCGGTCGATGCGGTCGGACATGCGGCCGGCGGGCCATTGCGTTGCCGCGCCGGCGAGCGTCGCCGCGCTCATGAACACCGCCACCTCGGTGGTGCTGAGCCCAGTGCGCGCGGCCGACACCGGCGCGAGCCCGAAGAAGGCGCCGTTGACCACGCCGATGGCGAAGCTCGCCACCAGGCCGACGGGCGCGGCCTGATAGACTTGCCACGGCCGGAAGCTGACCATGGTGATGGCCGCCGGCTGCGCCGAGCGGGTCAGCGCCACGGGCACGATGGCGAGCGAGGCCAGCATCGCCGCCAACATGAAGTCTTCCGCGCCTTTGATCGGATAAAGCGTTACCATCATCTGTCCGGCGGTGAAAGCGCCGTAGATCGCCATGACGTAGGACGACATGATGAGGCCGCGCGTCTCATTGGTGGCGCGGTCGTTGAGCCAGCTTTCGATGACGAGATAGAAGCCGGCGATGCAGAAGCCGTTGACCAGGCGGAAGAAGATCCACGGCCACACCGAGGCGGCGAGTGGATAGGCGAGCCCGACCGCCACCGCCAGCGCGACCAGCGCGGCGAAGGCGCGAATGTGCCCGGCGCGCAGGATGACATAGGGCGCCAGCAGGCAGCCGCCGACGAAGCCGGCGTAATAGGCCGAGCCGATAGCGCCGATCGCGAGCGAACTGAAGCCTTCGGTGTGGCCGCGCAGTGGCAGAAGCGTGAACAGCAGGCCGTTGCCGGCGAGCAGGAAGGCAACGCCAAGCAGGAGAGAAGCGATCGGGCGCAGATTTTCGCGCATTGTCGGATCAAAGGCCCCGCTGCCGGCCGGCTTCCGAGTTGGATGCGGGCGCGGGCATAGACGGAAACTGCGCACGCGCCAAGGGGCGTTTTGGGCGGGGACCTATGCGCGCATCGGCTGGCTGTAGGTGAGCAAGCGAGCTTACCTCTCCTCGCTTTCGCGGGGAGAGGGCGGCTTTTGCGTGCAACGAAAAAGCCGGGTGAGGGGCCGTGCCATGCCCCTCTCCTGGCTCGTGCCTTTCAGGCGTCCGCCACCCATTCCTCCGCCTTGGCGCTCACGCGCTTCGGCGGACGCTGACCCGCCGATGCTCGCAGGCGAACGGGGAGAGCGTGACGGCGGCGGCGCTCCGCCTCGCTTCTTACTCTTCGCGCTTCGGGTAGCCGTGCGCGTAGTGGTCGGTCCATGCCAGCACCGCGGCGAAGATGATGAAGAATGCGCTGACCGCGCCGATCCAGATGGCAGTGTCTTGCGGCATGGACGTAAGCTCCCGGTTAAACCGTCGCGCCGGAAACTATCCTCTGCCGGGTACCGTTAGCCTTGATGTGGATCAAGGCGAACGCAGGTGGTTTGGGCACTCGGATTCGCGAGCCAGCCGGCGCACCCCGCTATGGAGGGTGTCATTGCCAGGGGTCAGGGGTGGGCCGGCGTCCCGGCGGGTCGTGGACCGGAGACGATCCCCGCCTATTGGAGCACCTCGCCGCTCCTGTATTGCGGCGGCTGATAGGGGTTCAACTTGACCGGCTTGTAGGCGCCACTGCCGTCGATCGGCCGGAACAGAAACGCGAAGAAGTTGTCCTGCTGCTGGGCGGTGTCGGTCTTCTTGCGCCTGACGCGCGTGTGGCGATGAGACTTGCGCCGGTGGGATTTGAGCCGGCTCCAGTTTGCCCGCCGCAGGTCGAGCTTCCGCAGCATCGGCGGGCGCTTCCGTGGCATGAAGACCTCGATTTCGGTCGACGACGCTTCACCGACGCCGAGCGGAATGGTGGTGCCGTGGCCGGGAGACTGGTCGATTGAGCCGGTGATGTCGCTGTTCTGCTGGTCGGCCCGCTCCGTGCTCAAGGCGGCGACCTTGGCAGCCTCGGGCGTAGGCGGCGCGGCCGGCGGGAGATCGGTGCCGACGCCGCTGCCGGTGGTCTCACGCGCGGCGGCGGGGCCGGCATTTTCCGGCGTGGGCGTCGCCGCCGCGTCCGGCGTAGCCTCAGGGCCGGCCTCGGGCTTGGCCGGCGGCGCCATGACCGGCGGCTTGGCGGCGATGGCTGCGGGCTCAATCGCGATCGGCGTCGCGCGCGCCGGCGTGGTCTCGGTCGGCACCATCGCGATTGACTCGATTGACGTTGCCTTGGCCGGCGTTGCCTCGAACGGATTCGCTTCGGCGACCGCGGGCGCCTCGGCAACGGGCTTAGACGCCACCTCGGCTGGCGCCTTGTCGGCGGGCAGCGCCACGACAGCGACGTCTGCGGTGGTTTGCTGCTCCGGCGCCGTGGCCACGGCCGGCGGCGCCTGGTGCACCACGGTGTCGTGCAGGTCGCGCAAGCGCTTCAATTCGCCGGCGCGCCGCAACGCCGCGAGAATGAGGAACTGCCGCCATTCCGGATGGTCGTTGCGGTTGATTAGAGGTCCGCGCGCCGCCATGAGTTCGCCCGGCACGGCACGACTCGTCTCCTGCGGCGGGTTGAGCGCCAGAAGAACGATTGCAATGGCGAGGAGTACGCCGCCAACCGGAATCATTCGAAGAATCGGCAGCATTGCTTGTGCATAACTGAGTCGCGGGCAATGCCAAAGCGACTAGAATGCGGAAACTGGTGGCGCCAGCGGGCGATTTGGCGGTCCACGGTTACAGGGTATGGCGCAGGCTTGCCGGGAGATCGCCCCGCTCCGGCGCGGATTTGCAGCCCGTTGGGCTCGGACTTGTCGCCCTGGGCTCGGACTTGTCGCCCTGGGCCCGGACAAGCCGTTTTCCGGGCGCGTGGCCGGGGCCGGTTGCGGGCGGGACAGGCCAATTGCCCAGAGCCCGTCCGCGTTGATAGAAGACACCGGCGTCTCGCGCCGGGCCCGTAGCTCAATGGTTAGAGCCGGCCGCTCATAACGGTCTGGTTGGAGGTTCGAGTCCTCCCGGGCCCACCACGCATTCCTTGTCTTACGCGCGCTTGAGCCTAGCGGAGTGCCCAAGGCGTTCGGAGACTTCCTCGGCAGCGCTCGTCAGACTGCGGAGGTAGATGGCCCGGTTCCTCAACCCGTCTTCCTTTGGAGCAACCAGGCACAGGGTGGCAATGCAGCTCCCATCCGTCTGATAGACAGGGACAGCAAAGCAATAGGTGAAGCTCTCAACTACGCTGTGAAACGTATAGTAGCCATCCTCGGCAGCGCGGCGGACCTCGGCAATGAAGTCCGAGGGATCAAGCAGGCGACCGTTGGGAAGCACGAAATCTTCGCTAGGGATGAAGTTGCGTATTTCGTCATCGCTCATGTGAGAGACGAGCAGGCGTCCCGACGCGGTCCAAGGTATCGGCACGCACTCTCCGACATTCGAAGAGATGCGGAACGGGCGGAGCCCTTCGCGCATCATTGCGACGGTGTATTTGTTGCCGTCCAGAACGCACATTTGCGCGGTTTCGCGGGTCTCCTCGGCGAGGCGGATAAGCATGGCCTCGCAATCTTTCATCAGATCGAACGTTTCGGCATAGGCGGTGCCCAGGAAATATAGCCGTCGACCCAAGAACACCCGCCCGTCGCCGCCCTGATATTCCAACATGCCATGCCGTAGCAGCAAATTGACAAGTTGATATACCGATGAGCGTGGCGCTCCCAGGGTCGAGGCAATCTCATTGGGACGCATCGGTTTGCGCTGCGCCCTAAGGAATTCGAGAATCTCGAAGGCCCGATCAAGACCACGGGACCTGAGCGCGCCGGTGTCACCTTTCGGGTCGGTCATGATCTGCCCTTGATGCAATCGTCCGTGAAACCGCGTCTCCTATGCTTCGAGCGCCTTGTCAGCCCGGTAGGCAACGCAATCCACTTCCACCTTACAATCGACCATCATCCGCGATTGGACGCAAGCACGGGCCGGCGGGGCGGCGCCGAAGTATTCCGCGAAGATGCCATTGAACGCGGCGAAGTCACGGGTGTCGTCAAGCCAGACGCCGACGCGGACCACGTGCTCTGTGGTATATCCGGCCTCGGCGAGTATCGTCACCAGGTTGTCCATCGCCTTGCGCGACTGCGCGATGATGCCGCCCGGGACGATCTCCCCGTCCTCCATAGCGACCTGACCGGAAACGTAAAGCCAGCCGTTTGCCTCGACCGCCCGTGCAAAGGGGAGCGGTTGCTTGCCAGTGCCGCGTTCGCCATTGCCGTATCGCTTCAATGTCACGTTCAGTTCTCCGTCGGTTCCGCTTAGGAAAAGCTTGAGGATTTGAGGAATTCCGCCAAACGTTCGGTCTGTGGTTTCACGAACATAGCGCGAGGATCACCTTCTTCGCCGATACGCCCCTGGTTCATGAAAATCACCCGGGTCGAGACGTCGTGGGCAAAACGCATCTCGTGAGTGACGATCACCAAGCTCATGCCGTCCTTGGCCAGATCCTTGATGACCTGAAGCACTTCGTTAACAAGCTCGGGGTCGAGCGCCGAGGTGACCTCGTCGAACAGCATCAGCTTGGGGTTCATGGCAATCGCACGCGCAATGGCCACGCGCTGTTGCTGCCCACCCGATAGCTGGCCGGGATAGTGATCCTTGCGCGCCAGCAGTCCAACCCGGTCGAGCCAACGTTCCGCGACGGCGCGGGCCTCGGCCTTCGGCATGCCCTTCACCTTGACCAGGCCCAAGGCGACGTTCGAAACGGCTGTCATATGGGGAAACAGGTTGAACTGCTGGAATGCCATGCCGGTCAGGGCGCGTTGGCGGGCGATCTCCTTTTCGCGTTTTCGCTTGCGCACGCCGTTGATCACGTCGTAGCCGATCTCCTGCCCGTCGATCCGGATCGTTCCGCCCTGGAACTCTTCAAGCATGTTGATGCAGCGCA
>JARRQH010000216.1:0-5537 GCA_037381985.1 Pseudolabrys sp. | reverse complement strand
CGGCGCTGACGCCGGTCTACACCGTCGGTTGGCAGATCGTCGAACAGGTGCGCGCGCACGAGAAGCTCTCGCGCCGGGCGGCACGCCGGCGTGCCGTCGAACTGCTGGATGCTGTCGGCATCCCACAGCCCGATGCGGCGGTGGACCGCTATCCGCATCAGCTCTCCGGCGGCATGCGCCAGCGCGCCATGATCGCCATGGCGCTGTCCTGCCAACCCTCGCTGCTGATCGCCGACGAGCCGACCACCGCGCTGGACGTCACCGTTCAGGCGCAGATCCTGCAGCTCTTGAAGGACACCCAGAAGCGGCTCGGTATGTCGGTGCTCTTCATCACCCATGACCTCGGCATCGTGCGCAAGCTGGCGGATCGCGTCTGCGTGATGAATTCGGGCAAGATCGTCGAGCATGGGCCGGTCGAGCGCGTGTTCACCGCGCCCGAGCATCCGTATACGCGCGACCTGCTCGCCGCCGAACCCAAGCCTGATCCGGCCCCGCCGCGGCCGTCCGCGCCGCTGGTGGTGAAGACCGACGACCTGAAAGTCTGGTTCCCGATCAAGTGCGGGCTGATGCGCAAGGTGGTCGGCCATATCAAGGCGGTCGACGGCATCAGCGTCGAGGTGCGCAAGGGCGAGACCCTCGGCGTGGTCGGCGAATCCGGCTCCGGCAAGACGACCCTCGGCCTTGCGATCCTGCGGCTGATCTCATCGGACGGAGCGGTGGTGTTCATGGGCCACCCCATCCAGGGCCTCAAGTTCAAGGAAATGCGGCCTTTCCGGCGCGACATGCAGATCGTGTTCCAGGACCCTTACGGCTCGCTCTCCCCGCGCATGTCGGTGTCCGACATTGTCGAGGAGGGCCTGTGGGTGCACCATCCGCACCTCAAGCCCGCCGAGCGCGAGCAGCGCGTGGTGGCGGCGCTTGCCGACGTCGGCCTCGACCCCGACACCCGCCACCGCTATCCGCACGAATTCTCCGGCGGCCAGCGTCAGCGCATCGCGCTCGCCCGCGCCCTGGTGCTGGAGCCGACCTTCATCGTGCTCGACGAGCCGACCAGCGCGCTCGACATGCTGATCCAGGCGCAGATGGTCGATCTTCTGCGCGACCTGCAGAAGAAGCGCGACCTCACCTACATGTTCATTTCCCACGATCTGCGCGTGGTGGCGGCGCTGGCGAGCCGGCTGATGGTCTTGCGCCATGGCAAGATCGTGGAGTCGGGCGCGGCGGCGGACATCTTCAAGAGCCCGAAGAGCGATTACACCCGCGCCCTGTTCGCCGCCGCCTTCAATCACGAGACCGTGCCGGAAGGTGTGGTCGCGCAATAGCGCATGATCCGACAAAGCATGCCCCTGGCTTGACCGCGGGTGGGAACCGGTTTTCGGACAAGATCATGCGCAAAGATATATTTCATGAATGACAAATCCAAGCTCGCCGACCTGCCGGCCGATGTGACCGTTTCGTCACCGGAGCGGTTGGCCAAGGCCTACCGCGACTACGAGCGCCACCACGCCACGCTCGCCGGCGCCGACGGCAAGCCGGTCGAGCAGCAGCGCGACATCCTGCGCGCCGGCCAGGTCGTGGCCGTCGTGCCGGTCGATATTGCACGTGATGAAATTGTACTCATTCGCCAGTTCCGTCTGCCGGTACATCTCGGCAACGGCCGTGGCGATATCGTCGAGACGGTCGCCGGCCGGGTCGAGCCCGGTGAAGAGCCGCGCGCGGCCGCGCAGCGGGAATGCATGGAAGAAATCGGTGTCTTTCCGATCAAGCTGGTCGAGCTTTTCCGTTATTTCACGACGCCGGGCATCGTCGACGAGGAAATCGTCGTCTACCTGGGTGCCGTCGACGCGTCGAAGGTCAGGGAAGGCGGCGTCGCGACGGTAGACGGAGAACAGCTCCACTTGATGCGGGTTTCCATCGACGCCGCGCTAGCCGCGCTCGACCGCGGCGCCATGCATAACGGTCCATTGCTGATCGCGCTGCAATGGCTCGCGCTCAACCGCGATCGTCTGCCTGCATTGCTGGTATGACCTTGAAGGGGATTGTCCGGCTCGCGTATTCTTGATTCGCTAACCTTTGCCGGTCATGACATCAGTCGGTCGTTGGGATCTTCCCAATTGGAATGTCGTCGAGGCGCAATGTCCCGTCTCCACAGCCTTGTCGCTTGCTGCGCCGTCATCGTTCTGTCGCACGTTGCGGCGCACGCTGACAGCGGCTGGTATCCGATCAAGGCCGACGACGGCACAATCATCGAAAACCACCGCGTTCCTGTGGAATTCGAAAGCAGGATCGAAAAGCTGCCCGGCGTCGTCGTGCTCGGCAACCCGCGCGGCGAAGTGACGCTCAACGAATTCTACGACCTCAACTGCCCGTTTTGCCGCGTCGCCGAGCCTCAGATTGAAAAACTCCTGAAGACCATGAAGGAACTGCGGGTGGTGCTGGTGCCGTTCCCGGTGCTCGGCATTGCCTCGATCCAGGCTGGCAGGGTCGACATCGCCGTCGCGCAGCAGGCGACGCCGAAGCAGTTCGAGGAATTCCACCGCAAGACGATGACGAGCCGCGGCGTCATGGACGGCAAGCGCGCCTTCGCCATTGCTCAGGCCATGGACCTCGACGATAAGAAGATCGCCGAGGTCGCCAACGGCAAGCGGGTTACCGAGACCATGATTTCCCACGTCCGCCTCGGCAACGTGCTCGGCATCCAGGCGACGCCGGGCTTCGTCATCAAGGGCGTGGCGATCAACGGCTATCCCGGCCCGAAGGCGCTCAAGCGCATCGTCGAGTCGGTGGAGCGCTGCGACAAGGTGGTGTGCGGCGAAACGCCGAAATCGACTTTCGTGGGTCCCTGACGCGTTCAGCGGGGGGTGTCGAGCCGCCGGACGCTGGTGACCTCGCCGCCCGTCGTCTTGATGCGCGCGACCGCCTCGGCCACCGGTTCGATGGCAACCGCCATGTGATGCGCGTTGGCGTGGATCAGCGTGTCGCCGTCGCGCGCGATGGCGACGTGGCCTTTCCAGAAAATCAGGTCGCCGCGTCTAAGATCCGAAAACGCAAGGCGGCTGCCGAGCGCCTGTTCCTGCAGGTCGCTGTCGCGCGGGCAGGGGAGACCGGCGGCGGCCAGCGCCACCTGCACCAGCCCGGAACAGTCGATGCCCAGTGACGTCTTGCCGCCCCACAGATACGGCGTGCCGAGGAATTTTTCCGCCACCACGACGTAGTCCGCCGCGGCGGCGTCGACCGCATCGAGATGCATGGCCGGCAGGTAAAGGCCCGATGCGGTCACCGCGAAGCGTTCGTCGGCCTTGACGACCGCGACGCGCGTCCCCAGCGGCAGGCCGAGAAGCGGCGGCAGCTTGATGTCCGGGCCCGGGAACGCCAGCGTGCGCAATGCCGAAACCTTGTGCGTCGCCGCCGGCCGCGGCGGGGCAAGCGCGTTGTCCGACAGCCAGCCGACATAGCCGTCGCTTTCCAACTGCCCCCAGGCCCAGCCTTCTTCGGTTGTCTCATAGACGGTGACGCGCTCGCCCATCAGTACTTGCGTGTCTAGGGCGGCAGCGTGCACCGGCGCGTGGCGCAGGTCCACGGTCGGTTCGATGATCTCGTAGGGCTTGCCCGCGACGAAGCGCGTTGCCTCGACCTGACCGCGCAGGTGTTCGGCCGCCAGGTCGGGACGGTAAGGGTTGAGGCGCGGGTCGAGCTTGCTCATCGCTTACGCGTAGCGCGCCTTCAACACCGCGAAGAGCGCGCGCGCGGCCATCAGCTCGCCGCCTTCCGGCCGCGCCGGCTTGGCCGAGGCGTTCCAGGCGAAGATATCGAAATGCAGCCACGATCGCGCTTCCACGAAGCGGCGCAGGAACAGCGCGGCGGTGATCGCCCCGGCGAATCCGCCCGAGCTTACATTGTTGAAGTCAGCCACCTTGGAATCGAGCATGCTGTTGTACGGCCGCCACAGCGGCATGCGCCAGAGTGGATCGAACTCGGCCGTGCCAGCCGCCATCAACTCGCCGGCGAGCGTGTCGTCGTCGGTGAAGAAAGGCGATAGCTCCGTTCCCATGGCGACGCGCGCGGCGCCGGTGTGCGTGGCGAAGTCGGCGATCAGCGCCGGCTTTTCCTCGTCCGCGAGCGCCAAGGCGTCGGCCAGCACCAGCCGGCCTTCGGCGTCGGTGTTGCCGATCTCGACGCTCAGGCCTTTGCGCGACACGTAGACGTCGCGCGGCCGGAAGCTGATGCCGGAGATCGAATTCTCCACCGCCGGGATCAGCACGCGCAGGCGCACCTTCAGGCCCTGCGTCATGACCATGTGCGCCAGCGCCAGCGCGGTCGCCGCCCCGCCCATGTCCTTCTTCATGTTGAGCATGCCGCTCGAGGGCTTGATGTCGAGCCCGCCGGTATCGAAGCAGACGCCCTTGCCGACCAGCGTCACCTTGGGATCGCTGGCGTTCCCCCAGGTGATGTCGATCAGCCGCGGCGCGCGTGTCGAGCCCTTGCCGACCGCGTGGATCAGCGGGAAGCCCTGCTCCAGAGCCTGGCCACTGATGACGGCGATCTCGGCGTGGTGCTGAGCGGCGAGCTTGCGCGCCGCTTCTTCCAGCTCCGCGGGCCCCATGTCGTTCGACGGCGTGTTGATGAGATCGCGGGCGAGCGCCACGGCCTCGGCCGCGCGGCTGACCGCCTCGCCGTCGACGCCCTCCGGCACCACCAGCTTGACGTTGCGCGCGTCATCCTTGCGGTAGCGAGTGAACCGGTAGGCACCGAGCGCGAAGGCGAGCGCCGCCTGCCGCGTATCGTGCGGCGCGTTGGCGAAGCGATAGATGCACGCGGGCAGCGCGCCGGTCAGCGCGCCGGGCCGGAACAGGTCGCGCGCCGGATCGTCGGCGGCCTCCAGGCCGAACAGCACGCAGGCGAGCTGGCCGTCGGCGTCCGGCACCACGAGCAGCTTGCCGGGCTTGGCCTCGAAGCCGGCGGCGCTCACGAACGCACGGGCGCGGCCGTCGAGCGTGGCCAGGACCTCGTCGACGTTGGCCTTGGTGACGAACAGGATGGGGACGGCCTTGTTGGGAACGGAATTGGCCGCCCCGGAGGTGATGAAAACAGGATGCATGATCATTCCGCGGCGTGGGGGAGGGTGTCTTTCGGGCGGTAGCCGTCGCGGGTCTGCGGCAGCTTCCAGCCCAGCATCTTGCCGGCGACCAGCGTGCGCAACACCTGCGCTGTGCCGCCGCCGATGGTGAACATGCGCACGTCGCGAGCCATGCGCTCCAGGGGAAGCTCGCGTGAATAGCCGCGCGCGCCGAATACCTGCAGCGCGTCGTTGACGATCCTGATGGCGCTCTCGGCGGCGACGATCTTGGCCTGCGCCGCCAGCATCGGGTCGGGGAAGGCGCTGCCGTCCGGCCCTTTCGAGCGCGCCGCCTGGTAGAGCATCAGCCGCGAGGCGGTGAGCTGGGTCTGCATGTCGGCCAGCATCCATTGCAGGCCCTGGAACTCGGCGATCGGGCGGCCGAACTGCTCGCGCTCCTTGGCCCAGCGAAGCGCGTGCT
>JARRQH010000215.1:0-5559 GCA_037381985.1 Pseudolabrys sp. | reverse complement strand
GCGGTGGGAACCCGCGGCCGTCGCTTGCGTAACAATATTATGTGGGTGGCGTCGTGATAATCGAGACGCCATAAAAAATGAGGGGATGAAGGTGTCGCTACGGGAGGGGCTACACCGTCTCGAGGAGGGGCTGATCGCCTTTCTCCTCGCCGCCATGACGGTGTTGACGTTCGTTCAGGTCGTCCTGCGCTACGTCTTCAATTCGGGCTTCATCTGGCAGCTCGAGGCGGATTACTATCTCTTTTCGTGGCTGGTGATGATCGGCATCTCCTATTGCGTGCGGGTGCGCGCGCATATCGGGGTCGACGCCGCGGTGCGCATGTTGCCGCGCGGGCCGCGACGCGCGGTCGGCATTTTCGTGCTGCTCCTGGCGCTCGCTTACACCCTGCTGATGTTGTACGGCTCGGTCGATTATCTCCATAAAATCTACATCATCAACATCGAAGCCGAAGATATCCCGGTCGCGACCTGGAAGCTCAGCCTCTGCCTGCCGCTCGGTTTCGTGCTGCTGTTCATCCGTCTCGTCGAAATGGGTTGGCGTATCTTCACCGGCCAGTCGGAGGGCTACGAGCTCGCCGACGAGGCGAAAGAGGCGATCGAGGAGGTGGCACACGACGCCGCCCCCGAGGCCGGCACGGTGCGGCGATGAATGCGATCTTCCTGTTCGGCTCGCTGCTGGCGATGTTGGCGATCGGCTTGCCGGTTGCCATGGCGCTCGGTCTGGCGTCGGTGCTCACGATCATCTTCTTCCAGGACGACAGCCTGGCCTCTTTGGCGCTGAAGTTCTTCCAGACCATGGACCACTTTACGCTGCTCGCGATCCCG
Organism: Pseudolabrys sp.; assembly: GCA_037381985.1. Classification (GTDB taxonomy): domain Bacteria; phylum Pseudomonadota; class Alphaproteobacteria; order Rhizobiales; family Xanthobacteraceae; genus Pseudolabrys. Next base: position 4,734 of record JARRQH010000215.1, on the reverse strand, counting down.
TTCTTCATCCTCGCCGGCAACTTCCTGACCACCGGCGGCGTCGCGCGCCGCATGATCAATTTCGCCATCGCCGCGGTCGGCCATCTGCCCGGCGGCCTGGCGATCGCGTCGGTGCTGGCCTGCATGCTGTTCGCGGCGGTGTCGGGCTCGTCGCCGGCGACGGTAGTGGCGATCGGGTCGATCGTGATCGCCGGTATGGTGCGGGTGGGCTACAGCGAATCCTTCGCCACCGGCGTAATCGTCAATGCCGGCACGCTCGGCATTCTGATCCCGCCGTCGATCACCATGGTTATCTTCGCGGCGGTGACGGATTCCTCGGTCGGCCGGCTGTTCATCGGCGGCGTTGTTCCCGGCATTCTCTTGGGTCTGGCGCTGATGATCGCCATCTACATGGCCGCGCGTATCAAGAAGCTGCCGCGCCAGCCCAAGGCGTCGTGGGCGGAACGCCTCAAGCTGTTCCTCGACGCCTTCTGGGGCCTGCTGCTGATCTTTATCGTGCTCGGCGGCATCTACGGCGGCGTGTTCACGCCGACCGAAGCGGCGTCGGTGGCGGCGGTCTATGCATTCTTCACCGCGGTGGTGATCTACCGGGATCTCAAGCTCGCCGACGTGCCGCGGGTGCTGCTCGAGTCGAGCCGCGTTTCGGTGATGCTGATGTTCATCATCTGCAATGCCTTCCTGTTCGGCTACGTGCTGACGGTCGCGCAGATTCCGCAGCAGATCGCGCAGATGATTGTCGACGCACACCTAGCGCAGTGGCAGTTCCTGCTGGTGGTCAACATCATCCTGCTGGTGGCCGGTAACTTCATGGATCCGGCGCCGATCGTGCTGATCACGGCACCGATTTTGTTCCCGACGGCGATGAAGCTCGGCATCGATCCGATCCATCTCGGTGTCTTGTATGTGGTCAACATGGAAATCGGCCTGGTGACGCCGCCGGTGGGGCTGAACTTGTTCGTCGCCTCCGGCATCACTGGCCAGCCGCTGATGACCGTGGTGCGCGCGGCATTGCCGTGGCTGATGGTGCTGCTCGGCTTCCTGATCGTGGTCACCTACATTCCGCAGGTCACGCTCTGGCTGCCGAATCTGCTGATGGGCAAGCCGGTCTGATACCGCGCGTGGCGCGGAACAAGAGAATGCCCGCAGCGACGATGCGGGTGTTGTTGTTTCGTTTGTAAGAGTGATTACGAAGCCGCCCTGCGCTGTATCGCAGCGGCGCAGGGGCCTTATGTTCGCCGTGAGGCGCCCCATTGCCGCCGCATATTAAGAATTCGTCATAGAGCACAGGGTTTTCGAGTCCCCATCCGTAATGCTCAACGCGAGCCGCTTCCGGCAACGCTGCCAGCTCGTCGAGGTGACGGCGTTTCGAAACCGACAGCGTCCTTGTAAAGCCATCGCGGCGGCTCAACAGCCACACGCGAAGAAGAGGACCTTGTATGAAGTGAAAGGTAACGGCTGTTTTGACCCCACGTTGTTTTGCCTCCCTCGATCTGTGATCGGCTGATCGTGTTGGATCAAGAGGGAGTTTTTCCATGGAGACTACGATTGAGGTTCTCACGGATGGGCGTGAAGCGGGCAGCCTTCGTCGTTGGCCTGACGATGTGAAGGCACGGATTGTTGCGGAGAGGTTGCGTCCAGGGGTCACGGTCAATGAAGTGGCAGGCGGTTACGGTCTGAAGCCGAACCACCTGTCGGCGTGGCGAACCCTGGCACGGCGCGGCAAGCTGGTTTTACCGGCTCCGGACGATGACATGGAATTTGCGGCCATGATTGTGGCGGCACCGGATGAACGAGAAGCTGTTGTTGAGACCGATCGTCCTGAGATCCTTATCGGCCACATGACAATCCGTTTGGAGGCAGGCGTGTCCGCGAAGCGGATTGCGGCTGTCGCACACGCGCTCGGCAAGCTGTCCTCATGATCTTTCCGTCGAACCGGGTGCGCATCATGGTGGCGACAAAACCCGTCGACTTCCGCAAAGGCCATGACGGTTTGGCTGCGCTGGTGAAGAACGAGTTGCGCAAGGACCCGTTCACGGGAACGGTATTCGTCTTTCGGTCGCGCCGGACAGATCGGCTGAAACTCATATACTGGTATGGCAGTGGACTGGTGATGGCCTACAAACGCCTTGAGGACCATGCTTTTACCTGGCCGGATATCAGGGGCGGCCTGATGTCCGTCACACATGCCCAGTTTGAAGCTCTGTTCGCAGGCCTGGACTGGCGGCGCGTTCGCGCGATCACCACCCGCGCCCCAGAGGTCGTTGAATAGCTGCGGCCCGATGACTCGGGCGCTTGTTTCCGCAAGCGGCTCATGGCCGAATTTGATAGACCCGGTCCATGCTCGCCACCGCCGACTTGCCTGATGATATCGCTGCCCTAAAAGCAATGCTGATTGCCCCCGAGGAGCGCAACATCCGCAAGGATGAGCGGATCACGCGGCTGGAAAAGCTGGTTTCCGCGTTCAAACAGGCGGCCTTCGGACGCAAATCGGAAAAACGCGATCCGGACCAGTTCGATCTGGCACTTGAGGATTTGGAAACGGCCATTGCGGCCGTTCATGCCGAGGAGGAGGCAGATAGCCCCGGCAACAAACGAGCTGCCAAACGACGGGCGGTCAATCGCGGGGCCTTGCCCAAGCATCTTCCTCGTGTTGAAGAGGTCCTTGAGCCGGAAAGTCTGATCTGTTCCTGTGGCGGCTGCCTGCATCCGATCGGCGAGGATGTGTCCGAGCGGCTGGACGTGATCCCGGCCCAGTTCCGCGTCATCGTCGCCCGCCGCCCGAAATACGCCTGCCGCTCCTGCACCGATGGAATCGTCCAGGCTCCGGCGCCGGCGCGGCTGATCCAGTCCGGTCTGCCGACCGAAACCATGATCGCCCACGTGCTGGTCTCCAAATATGCCGATCATTTGCCGTTATACCGGCAGGCGCAAATCATGAGCCGCCAGGGCATCGATCTCGACCGGTCGACGCTTGCCGACTGGGTCGGCCGGACGGCTTTCGAACTGCGTCCTGTCTTTGATGCGTTGATCGCAGACCTCAAACGGTCCACCAAGTTATTCATGGACGAAACCCGGGCTCCGGTACTTGACCCCGGTTCCGGCAAAACCAGAACTGGATACTTCTGGGCCTTGGCCCGGACGACCGGCCGTGGAACGGCGGAGCACCGCCCGGTGTCGCATTTACTTACGCACCCGGTTGCGGGGGACACTATGCCGAACAAATATTGCAGGACTTCTCGGGAGTTTTGCAGGTCGACGGCTATGCTGGATACAATCGGCTCATTGCGCCTGATCGGGTAGAACCGAATCCGGTTGGCCTATTGCTGGGCCCATGCCCGCCGCAAGCTTGTTGAGATTACCCGGACTGGCTCTGCGCCGATTGCCGAAGAAAGCGTAAAACGCATCGGCGACCTCTATCGCCTCGAAGCCGAACTGCGCGGGCTCGAGCCCGAGGCGCGACTGGCTGGCCGGCGGGAGCGAGCAGCACGCTCATCGCCGATATGGAAACATGGCTCGCGCATCATCGCGCTCGTGTCGCCACGAAATCGCCCCTTGGTGAAGCCCTGAAGTACATCGCCAAATACTGGCAGGGCTTGTGCCTGTTCCTGACCGACGGGCGCTTAATGGCGAACTCGAAGCCACGATCCTTATCTCCCTGATACACGGTCTCGGAACTGCTGTTCTCGTCGGTCAACAAACATCAGAAAGCGCGACTTCCAGCTTTGAGCATTATCTCGACCGTTTGGCTGGAGCGAAGTTCGGAAACGAGTGAACGGCATGACGATGAAGATCGGTCAGCTTCGCTGCCTAATCGCTGCGGCGGAACATGGAAGTTTTCGGCGAGCTGGCGAGGCGTTGCAGATGAAGCAGTCCAGTATTAGCCGCGCTATCAGACAGCCCGAGGATGAACTGGGGCGCGCCTGCGCCGCTCCATGGCGGTTGTGGCGCACTTCAAAGATGAATATACTACCCGCCGACGCGGGCTGCTTAACTCCGTTGAGCCGCACAGAACGGTTCCACCCAAGCGAGGCGATCAATGGCACGCGTGACCGGAATTGGCGGTATTTTCTTCAAGGCGCAAGATCCGAAGGCGCTGGCTCAGTGGTATCACGACAACCTCGACTTGGATGTTCAGCCGTGGGGTGGTGTGGCATTTCGTTGGGGTACTCCGGAAAACCCGAGCGGCAGCACGGCCTGGAGTTTGGCCAGCGCGGATACGTCACAATTCGAGCCGAGCACCGCACCGTTCATGGTGAACTATCGCGTGGATGACCTGGCAACCTTGCTCCAGTCGTTGCAGTCCAGCGGCTGCAACGTGCTTGGTGGCCCGGATGAGTCGGAGTTCGGCAAATTCGGCTGGGTTCTCGACCCTGAAGGCAACAAGGTCGAGTTGTGGGAACCGCCAGCCGGCAAGTAAGGGTCGCGGTGCGACCCGACAATTCGTCCAAGCTGACGCCGCTTCGCGGCGCGGCTTAACTCAAGCTGTTAGGCAACGTGGCAACCCTAGAGTCTTTCACGTTTTGACGGAAGCGTATCCGGCGTTTGCGAGGTAGTTCTGGCATTCGGAAGGTTGGATGGTTTCGACGAGGGCGCCGATGTGACGCTAGGTCTGCTTGACTGTTCGCTTTTGAGCCATTCTCATCCAGTGTTTGATCTTAGCGAAGGCCTGCTCGATTGGGAAGGCCTGCTCGATTGGATTGAGATCGGGTGAGTATGGCGGCAGGAACCAGAGCC
>JARRQH010000214.1:0-10495 GCA_037381985.1 Pseudolabrys sp. | reverse complement strand
CTCCTGGCCCGGGGTGGCTTCGGCGGAAGCCGGGCTGGCATTTGAACCGTCACTCATGGCGCTTTGTTCGAGGGCCCGCCTGTGGGCTGGGCTGGAAGGCGCGCCTTATAGCACTGCGGCGCATGAGGCAATACCGGCCTTTCTCGCGGCAAGGTGCCCCGGAACACCCGGGCGAGGCCCCATTCTAGACGATTCAGGGGGTCCAATCAGGGGGGATCGGCGGCGCTTCCTTCATCAGGGTGATGGTCACGCGGCGGTTCGGCGACATGTAGGGGTTGTCGGGAAACAGCGGCTGGGTGTCGGCCTTGCCGGCGACCTCGTAGATGTGGCCGTCCGGCACTCCCTGCGACTCAAGGATTCCACGCACCGCGTCGGCGCGCGCCGCCGACAGGCCCCAGGGCCCATGGCCCGGCAGCGGCGGTATCTTGCTCGAGGCGGTATGGCCAACGATCTTGATGCGATACGGCATGGCCTTGAGCTGCGGCGCCAGCGCCATGATCAGCCGGCGGGTGCGCGGCAGCGGCTGCGCGGAGCCGGCCGCGAACATCGAGCGGCCGTCCTGGTCGACGATCTCGATGTTGAGCCCGTCCTTGGTCTGCTCAAACATGATGTGCTTGGACGCCTGGGTGATGTCCGGCATGTCTTGCAGCGCCTGGCGCAGCGAGGCGGCCGCTAGCGAAAAGGCACGGTCCTTCTTGAAGCGCGCGCCGTAGGTGCGCTGGTGGTTGTGCTCGTTGGGCGACGGCGTCGCGGAGGCTTCGGAAGGGTCGATCTGGGCGGCGTTCTTCAGCTTGGGCCGCGTCGGCAGGCCAAGCACCTCGATGACGCCAGAATAGCGGACCTTGTCTTGTACGCCGAAGGCGTCGCGCATGGAGCCGGCGACCACCTGCAGCTTGGCCTGATCCTGCGTGGAGAAGGCGATCAGCATCACGAAGAAGCTGACCAGCAGCGCCATCAGGTCCGCGAAGGTCACGAACCAGCCGTGACCGCCGCCGTGGGCTTCCTTGCGTCGTGCCATGGGCTACCGCCGCGGTCCCGGGCGCTTACGCCGGCACCGCCTCCTCCTCCGCCCCTTCTTCCTCGTCCCCGCCGTGGCGGTGCTTCTCCGGCAGATAGGCGAGCAGCATCTCGCGCACCAAGGTGGGGCTCTTGGCGTCGCGGATCATCAGGATGCCGTCGATGATCAGCGTGCGGTTGATCTCCTCGTCGATCAGCTTGACGTGCAGCTTGTCGGCGATCGGCAGGCAGAACAGGTTGGCAAGCACGGCGCCGTAGAAGGTTGCGAGCAGCGCGGTCGCCATGAAGGGACCGAGCTTGGACGGGTCGGTCATGTTGGCGAACATCTGCACCATGCCGATCAGCGTGCCCACCATGCCGAAGGCGGGCGCGCAGTCGCCGATGGCGCGATAGACCTTCGACCCTTCGTCGAGATGGGTGAGGAAGTTGTCGCGGTCGCGCTCGAGGTTGTCGCGGATGAAGTTGCCGTCGTAGCCGTCGGCGACGAAGCGGATGCCCTTGGCGAGGAACGGATCCTCGACCTCGACCTTCTCCAGGCCCATGGGGCCTTCCTTGCGGACGATTTCGGCAAGCCCGGCGATCTCGTCGACCAGCTCGCGCTGGGTCATGCGGCGCAGCGTGAAGGCGAACTTGGCGCCGAGCGGCACGCCGTGGATGAAGGAGGAAAACGGGAAGCGGATCAACGTCGCGGCGAACGACCCGCCGAAAACGATGATGAAGGCGTGCTCGCTGACCATCATCTCGATGCTGCCGCCCATCAGGATGACGGTCGTCACCACCGTCATACCCGCCAGCAGACCCAGACCTGTCGCGAAATCCATAACCGACTACCCCACAATCGAACGCCGGCCGGCTGCCACCGGTGCCACGCCATTGCAATGACCTGAACCCTAGACCGGCGCTGTTAAGGAGCGGTAAAGGCTAACCGACCGTGAAGCGCTCTTGCCGTGACCCCCGATGACCGCGCGGTGCAAAACTGCCAGAATCGCCTCGAAATCTCAGGGCGCCCCGCTGGATCTAGCCTTTACCCCTGCTTTCGGATGAGTTTCCCCATGCGTGAGATCGGTCATCTCATTGGCGGCAAGCACGTGACGGGAGGCTCTGGGCGCTTCGGCGACGTCTTCGATCCCAATACCGGCGAGGTGCAGGCCAAGGTCGCGCTCGCCAAGCATTCCGAGGTGGCCGGCATCACGCCGTTCAACTTCCCGGCCATGATCCCGTTGTGGAAGGCGGCGCCGGCGCTGGCCTGCGGCAATGCCGTTATCCTCAAGCCGTCCGAGCGCGGCCCATCGGTGCCGATGCGCATCGCCGAATTGTTCCTCGAAGCCGGTCTCCCCGAGGGCGTTCTCAACGTCGTCAGCTGTCGGTGGTGCGCGCCAAGGACTACGAGGAGGCGGTGCGGCTGCCGACCGACCATGAATACGGCAACGGTGTCGCCATCTTCACCCGCGACGGCGACACCGCGCGCGACTTCGTCAAACGCGTCGAGGTCGGCATGGTGGGCGTGAACTTTGCGATCCCGGTGCCTTTGTCCTATTACACCTTCGGCGGCTGGAAGCGTTCCGGCTTCGGCGACCTCAACCAGCACGGACCGGATTCGATCCGCTTCTACACCAAGGCCAAGACCGTCACGTCGCGCTGGCCCAACGGCCTCAAGGAAAGCGCGCAATTCGTCATCCCAACCATGAAATAAGGAATCGCGCCGGCATGAAAGGACTTCGTATCGCAGGGGGGCTCATTATCATCACGACGCTGACGGGTTGCGCCGTGCAGGGACTCTCTCTGGGTGACGACAGTTCCCCGCCGCCGCCGCCGGTCGTGCAGACGAACATGGCCGGCCGTTGGCGGCTTGTCCAACCCGGCGCGCCGTCGTGCGGCCTACATTTCGGCGGCGGGCCCGGCATTCGCGACGGCGCCATCGAGCCGGAAGGCGGCTGCCCGGGCGGGTTCTTCACGGCCCGGCACTTTGAGTTGAGCCAGGACGGTCAGCGGCTCAATATCGACGATTACCAGATGAACCTGCTCGCCCAGCTGAAGCTGAAAAACGGCGTCTTCCGCGGTACGACCAATGCCGGCAAGACGGTGACGCTCTCGCGTTACCCCGCGCCCGCCACGGGCGTCGCACCCAGCCCCAAAGGATAGACATGGCAGAATTCGAGCTCTACTGCTTCGCCCAATCCGGCAACGCCTACCGCGCGGCGCTGATGCTCAACCTGATCGGCGCCGATTGGGAGCCGATCTGGGTCGACTTCTTCGGCGGCGGCGCCACCCGTCAGCCGGACTATCGCGAAAATGTCAACGAGATGGGCGAAGTGCCGGTGCTGGCTGGAAGTCCTGCGCTGGATCATCTTCGACAACCAGAAGGTCAACGGCTTCCTGGGGCCCTACCGCTTCCTGAAGAACTTCGCACCCAAGCCGCCCGAACCGGCGGTGATGGACTTCATGAAGGGCCGCATCGACGGCGCGCTGGCAATTGTCAACAAGCGTCTGACCGGGCACACCTTCCTGGTGGCGGAGCGGCCGACCATCGCCGACATCTCGATGACGGCGTATCTTTATTATCCGGCCGAGGAGTTCGGCTTCGACATCGCCAAGGAGCATCCGGCGATCGGCGTCTGGCTCGAACGCATAAAGGCCCTGCCCGGCTGGAAGCATCCTTACGAGCTGATGCCGGGCTATCCGCTCGGCACGCGGCCGGCGGCGTAACGCCGCCGCCTCAGCCCTTCTTGCGCGCGCCGGTCGCCACCGCGATCTTCGGCGGCCACGCGCCCATCCACACCTTCAGCGGAATGATCGGCGGCGGCACGTTGTAGTCGACCAGGCTGGGGTCGACGGCGAAATACTCGCCGGTCTTCTTGTCCTGGATCGCGGCGGCATTGCGCGGGTTGGTGTCGGTCGGCAGGCCGGCATAGGCGAGCTTTGCCACGCGATGGAAGCGGAACAGACGGTCGCGCTCCATCAGGGTCAGGTAGGTCCAGGTATTGACCGACTCGTCGATGCAATCGAGCTGGCTGGTGTCGCCGAAATTCGGCTTGATGTAGAGATTCTGATGTGTCCACTGGTGAACGGCGGTGCCGGTCTGCGCCCCGACCAGGCGGTGCATCAGCACGAGCGCCCGCCTGATCCGCTGCCGCTCGGCGTGAGCGTTACCGGGGCGCGGATAAAACACCGCCTTGACCCGCCGCCATTCCCCCGGGCTCAGGGAGACGTCCGACGCCACGGCACAGCCGAAGCCGTGGCACTGGGTGAAGGCGGCCGGCGTCGGATTGGGCTTGGCGTAGCGGTTGACGTATTCCATGCTCAAATTGCCGTCGCCGCCCGTGCTCACGCACGCGGATAGCGCCAGCGCCGCAGCCAATAAGCTCACCAGACGACCAATATGCACGTTTGCTTCCCCCAGATCAGGGCGCGGATGCTAGCCCAGGCCGCGGCGGCGCAGAAGATGGCACAGTGGCTTCTCGTGCATTTTTCGACGCTTTGTTGATCCGGCGCCACGCCGCCGTTCTCCTGGCTACTTTCCTAGTTATCGACCGACCAATGGCTCTTCGTTGGAGCGCGCCGCGTCAGTGGTCGTGGTGATGATGAGCTCCATGGCCGTGCCCATAACCGTGACGATGCCCATCATGGCCATGCGAGGCTGCATACGCCCCACCTTCCGGCTCGAACGGCGCGTCGATCATCGCGAGCCTGGCGCCGAGCGAGCCCAGCAGCGCCTCGAGTGCCGGCTCGCGCTGCACCCGCACCCGGTTCGCCAGCACCTCGACCGACACGTGGCGGTCGCCGAGATGGTAGGCGAGCCGCATCAGCCCAGGGAGATCGCCCGCGCGCGCCTCGATCAGCGGCTCGGGCGCCGCCACCACTTCGATGAGCGTGCCGTCGTCGAGTTCAAGCAAGTCGTCGGTGTGCAGCCGGCGGGGTTCGGCGAGCGCGATATCATAGGCCCCGCCCTTGAGGCCGGTGGCGGCGAATGCTCCCGCGCTACGCTTGGCGTAGTCGAGGATCAGGGTGTCGGCGATCTCACGCCCACGGCGCTCGGCGGCGGCGATGACGTGGGCGGCACGCGGCATGACGGTCGATCGCTTCCGCACGCTCAGTTGAGCCGCGTCGGCCGCTCATCGTCGGTGTCATCGCCGACGGAAGGCGGCGGCATCGCCTCCGTCGTCGCGGGCGGCGCGCCCGTGCCGGCAGCCGCCGCCGCGGCCTCGTCCTGGCGCTGGTGCTTGCGGAAGGACAAAGCGCCGAGCGGCAGGCTCACGAGATAGGCGAGCGTGCCCGCGGCCAGCACCTCCCACGGATAGCTGATCAGCAGCGCCACGAACAACACCGCCACCACGAACAGCGGCAGCACCATTTCCGGCGGCACGCGCTTACCCCTGCGCTTGCCGGAAAACACCGGCAGCCGCGACACCATCAGGAGCCCGATCGCCAGCGTGTAGAAGAAGGTCACCCAGACGGTGATCAGGTTGTCGGCGACGCCGAGGAAATAGAGGTAGATCGGCAGCAGCGCCGTGATGGCGCCGGCCGGCGCCGGAATGCCGGTGAAGAAATTGCCCATCCAGGCCGGCTTGTCGGGGTCGTCGATCATGACGTTGAAGCGCGCGAGCCGGAGCCCCGCGCAGATCGCGAACACCAGCGCCGCGATCCAGCCGGCGGATTTCAGCTCGTGCAGGCCCCAGAAATAGAGGATCAGCGCCGGCGCCACGCCGAAATTGACGAAGTCGGCCAGGCTGTCGAGCTCGGCGCCGAAGCGCGAGGTGCCCTTGAGCAGGCGCGCGACCCGTCCGTCGATGCCGTCGAGCGCGGCGGCGAACACGATCGCGGCAAGCGCCAGCTCAAGCCGGTGCTCCACCGCCATGCGGATGGCGGTCAGCCCCGCGCACAGCGCCAGCAGGGTGATGAGGTTGGGCACCAGCACCCGCACCGGGATCGGCTTGAAGCGCCGGGGACGGGACGGCCGCGGATTGGGATCGAAGGGCGGAAATACCATGGAGGACAGTATAGAGCGTCTCCGGTCCGGCCGCCATGGCGGCGGAGGAACTAGCCGGGACCGGCGCGCGGTCGGGTTAACCGCTGCGGAAGGACCGGCCGGCGTCGGCCCCCGTGAGGTCGGCCAGCACGGTTTCGCCGGCAATCGCGGTCTGGCCGACCGCCACCAGCGGCGCCGTGTCGGGCGGCAGGTAGACGTCGAGCCGGGAGCCGAAGCGGATCATGCCGAAGCGCTCGCCCGCCCCCACCGGCTGACCCTCCTTGACGAAGGAGACGATACGCCGCGCCACTAGGCCGGCGATCTGCACCACCACGATGCGCGCGCCGGCCGTGCTGGCGATGACCAGCGAGTTGCGCTCGTTGTCGGCGCTCGCCTTGTCGAGGTCGGCGTTGAAGAACTTGCCGGGCTGGTAGACGATTTTCTCCACCTGCCCCGCCACCGGGCTGCGGTTCACGTGGCAGTTGAACACGCTCATGAAGATGGAGACGCGCGGCAGCGGCTTGTCGCCGAGGCCGAGCTCGTGCGGCGGCGCGGCGGTGGTGATCTGGCTCACCGTCCCGTCGGCGGGCGCGACGATGAGCCCGTCGCGCACCGGCGTCGTGCGCGGCGGATCGCGGAAGAAATAGACGCACCACAGCGTCAGCACCGTGCCGATCCAGCCGAGCGGCGACCACAGCCAGAACAGGATCAGGCTGACGAGCGCGAAGGCGCCGATGAACGGATAGCCCTCGGGCGTGATCGGCACGAACTGCTGGCGGATGGATTGGGCGATGGACATGGGGGAGCGTCAGCGCAGCGGCGGGTTGGCCCACGCACGGCGCGAGAGCGGGATGGAAGAGTATGAAGGCATGATTCGGTCCGGCATCGCAGGGAACAGTGCCGCGATCGGCACCAGAATCAAGCCCCTATTCCGCCGCATCGGCCGGCAGGTCGGCGGGCTCCGGGACCTCGACCGTGAAATAGTCGGTCACCGGTGTCGGGTTGCGATTGGGCGCAGGCTCAACCTCGCCAGTTCGGGCAAGCCGCTCGCGCGCCTCTTCGGCCTCGCGCTGGCGGTTCCACATGCTGGCATAGAGCTCGTCCTTGGCGAGCAGCGCATAGTGAGTGCCGCGCTCGACGATCTCGCCCTGGTCGAGCACGATGATTTCGTCGGCGCCGACGATGGTGGAGAGCCGGTGCGCGATCACCAGGGTAGTGCGGTTTTCCGACACCTTGTCGAGCGCGTCCTGGATCTCCTTCTCGGTGTGGCTGTCGAGCGCCGAGGTCGCCTCGTCGAGCAGCAGGATCGGCGGGCCCTTCAGGATGGTGCGGGCGATGGCCACGCGCTGTTTCTCGCCGCCGGAGAGTTTCAAGCCACGTTCGCCCACCTCCGTCTCGTAGCCCTTGGGCGCCATGCGGATGACGCTGTCGATCTGCGCAAGCTTGGCCGCCTCCTCCACCTCCGCGTCGGTCGCCTCCCAGCGCCCGTAGCGGATATTGTAGCGGATGGTGTCGTTGAACAACACGGTGTCCTGCGGGACCATGCCGATGGCGTCGCGCAGCGACCTCTGCGTGACGTGGGCGATGTCCTGGCCGTCGATCAGAATGTGCCCGCCGGAAAGGTCGTAGAAGCGGTAGATGAGCCGCGAGATGGTCGACTTGCCGGCGCCGGACGGGCCGACCACGGCCACCGTCTTGCCGGCCGGCACCTCGAAGCAGATGCCTTTCAGGATTGGCCGCTCCGGGTCGTAGGCGAAGGCGACGTCCTCGAATTGAATCGTGCCGCGCGTGACGTTGAGCGGCCGCGCATCGGCCGCGTCCTCGATTTCCGGCGGCCGCGACAGGATCGTGAACATGTTCTCGATGTCGGTGATCGCCTGCTTGATCTCGCGGTAGACCATGCCCATGAAGTTCAGCGGCTGGTAGAGCTGGATCATCATGGCATTGACCAGCACAAAATCGCCGATCGTCTTGGTGCCGGCACGCACCTCGTAGGCGCACATCACCATGGCGCTGGCGAGCCCGACGGTGAAAATGATCGCCTGCCCCGCGTTCAGCGCGCTGAGCGAGGTATAGGACTTGACGCTCGCGTCCTCGTAGCGCGCCATGGCACGGTCGTAGCGCACGGCCTCGCGTTCTTCGGCGCCGAAATACTTCACCGTTTCGTAGTTCAAGAGCGAGTCGATCGCCTTGACGTTGGCGTCTGTGTCGCTGTCGTTCATCTTGCGGCGAATGCCGATGCGCCATTCGGTCGCTTTATACGTCCAGCCCATGTAGAGCGCGACGGTGCCGACGACGACCACCACGTAACGCCAGTCGAAATGGAACAGCAGTACGGCGGCGACCAGCGTCACTTCGATGATGGTCGGCGCCAGTTGCAGGATGACCATACGCACGATGGTCTCGATGGCATTGCGGCCACGCTCCAGCACGCGCGTCAGCCCGCCGGTCTTGCGCTCGAGATGGAAGCGCAGCGACAGCTCGTGCATGTGGATGAAGGTGCGGTAGGCCAGCCGGCGCACCGCATGCATCGCCACCTTGGCGAACAGCGCGTCGCGGCCCTGCTGCAAGGCCGCCATCAGCATGCGCATGCCGCCATAGGCGATGGTCATGGCGATGGGGGCGGCCACCACCCAGGTGAGCCAGCCCGAAACCTCCGCCGGCGCCGTGCTTTTGCCGGCCAGCGCGTCGGTGGCGTATTTGAAGGTGAAGGGCACCGCGATGGTGGCGAACTTGGCCGCCACCAGCAGCACCATGGCGCCCAGCACGCGCAGTTTGAGGTCGCGCCGCTCCGACGGCCAGATATAGGGCCACAGGCGCAGAATCGTGCCTAGCAGCGTGCCCCCGGTGGCGGAAATCGGCTCGTCGGCAGATGGCGCCGCCGCCGAACTTAGAACTGTTGTAAACCGTCATATAGGGGGATTCCGCCCGATATTCACCCCAGGGGGCCAGAATGAAAGCCGCCCGGCAATGTTATTGCTCCGCCCGACTTGACGCTTGCGCCGGCTCGGCGCAAATCCGTCCTCATGAATAAGATGGAAAAAATGAGCAAAATCCGCACCGTCTGCGTCTATTGCGGCTCCTCCCCCGGCACTGACCCCGCCTTCATCGAGAGCGCCCGGGCGCTTGGGCAGGCCATGGCCGCGCACGGCGTCGGCCTGATCTACGGCGGCGGCGGCGAAGGCATGATGGGCGAGGTCGCCAGCGCCGTGATGGCAGGCGGCGGCACCGTGACCGGCATTATCCCCGAGTTCCTGGTGCAGCGCGAGCACGCCCACAAGAACGTGCCGAACATGATCGTCACCCGCGACATGCACGAGCGCAAGCGCAAGATGTTCGAGATGGCCGACGCCTTTGTGGCCATGCCCGGCGGCATCGGTACCCTGGAGGAACTGGTCGAGCAGCTCACCTGGGTGCAGCTCGGCCGCCACAGGAAGCCGGTACTAGTCGCCAACATCGCGGGCTTCTGGGACCCGCTCGGCGCGCTGATCGACCACATGCGCAAGCTGGAGTTCATCCGCGGCCAGTACAGCTTCGACCTGCTGATGGCCGACAAGGTCGCCGACATCCTACCGATGCTGGAAAAGGCGGCGGAAGCCGTACCGGAAGAGGCCAAGGAAATGACCACGGCGGATCCGGAGAGGCTGTAGCGCCTCCCCCACCCGCTCATTCCCGCGTAGCCGGGAATCCAGGGTTGCAAGCAAGCCCCCGGAGTTCTCCCTGGGTCCCCGCATTCGCGGGGCCGAGCGGATGAATAATTATTCCGTCTTCACAAACGTCACCGCCTCGATGCGATTGCCGTCGAGATCGCGCACGAACGCCGCGTAGTACCCCACCCCGTGCTGCGGGCGCAGGCCCGGCGCACCGTCGTCCGTCCCGCCGGCGGCGAGCGCTGCTTGATGAAACGCATCGACCACCTCAGTCGTGCGAGCGCGGAAGCAGACATGCGCGCCGGAATTTGTGGGCAGCAGCGCCATATCCGCGCGCCGGTTGATCCAGAACTCGGGATACTGCTTGCCGAAGCCGACGGTCGCCGGCCGGTCCTCCAGCTTGGCAAAGCCGAGTGTCGCCAGCACCGCTTCATAGAAACGCGCGGCAGCTTGGAGGTCGCGCACGGCGACGGACACGTGGTCGATCATCGCACTTCTCTTTCAGCTCTCCCCGCTTGCGGGGAGAGGGAAGAAAGCCTCAGGCTGGCGCGCCGGACTTCACCAGCTTGTAGACGATGGAATCCATCAGCGCCTGGAACGAGGCATCGATGATATTGGACGACACGCCCACCGTGGTCCAATGAGCGCCGGTTTCGTCCTCGCTCTCGATCAGCACCCGGGTCACCGCCTCGGTGCCGCCGTTGAGGATACGCACACGGTAGTCGGTAAGCTTAAGCCCATCGATGAACTTCTGGTACTTGCAGTACATGCAAGAACAACATGCTATGTTACTTAGTACCATTCGACCTTTGGTAGAGCAAAATGGCCTAGCTAAAATAAGTTGCCTCACCTTCTGTCTTGC
>JARRQH010000213.1:0-5611 GCA_037381985.1 Pseudolabrys sp. | reverse complement strand
GGCAGGAACTTGGCCTTGATCGCTTCCGGCAGCTTGATCGGCCGCGCCGGGCGCAGGAAGGCATGGGTCCAGAGCGCCTGGCCCTTGTCCGACAGCAGATAGTCGAGCACTTTCTCCGCCTTGGCCTTGTCGGGCGCGCCTTTCACCAAGCTCACCACATAGGGGAACTTCACCGAGCCTTCGCACGGAATGACGAACTGGAAGTGGCCCTTCTCGGTGTACTTGGCGCGATAGGCGTTGAAGTCGTAGTCGAACAGGATCGGGATTTCGCCGGAGACCACGCGGGCGTAGGAGGTCTGCTTCGGCACGATCGCCTGGTTCTTCTTCAACGCTTTGAAAAAGTCGATCGCCGGCGTCCAGTTCTGCGGGTTGCCACCGAGCGACTGATTCACCGCCACCGCGCCGACAAAGCCGACCGCCGCCGAGGTCGGATCGAGATAGCCAACCATGCCCTTGTATTCCGGCTTGGTCAAATCCTTCCAGCAGGCCGGCACCGGTTTGCCGCCGAGCGCGTCGACGTTAACGAACAGGCCGAGCGTGCCGTAGTGGATGGCGGTCCAGTTGCCGTCCGGATCCTTCAGGCCCTTGGGAACGTCGGCCCAGTGCTTGGGCTTATAGGGCTGCACCACGCCGTCGGCCTTCGCCTTCATGCCGAAGTTGACGCCGTAATA
Organism: Pseudolabrys sp.; assembly: GCA_037381985.1. Classification (GTDB taxonomy): domain Bacteria; phylum Pseudomonadota; class Alphaproteobacteria; order Rhizobiales; family Xanthobacteraceae; genus Pseudolabrys. The sequence continues at coordinate 4,940 of JARRQH010000213.1, read as the reverse complement.
AGCGATGTCGGCGACCGGATTGCTCTTCTCGGCGATGAGTTGCGACAGCGTCTGGCCGGAATTCTTGTTGTCGAAGGGAATGGAGTAGCCGAGATCCTTCTTGATCGACTTGAGCATGCCGGCCCAGTCGGCCCACTGCGGCGGGCAGTTGTAGCAGATGACGTCCGCAGCCTGCGCTTGGCCGTGCATGGCGAGCGCCACGAACGCGCCCAGAACCAGGCCCAACAATTTCTTTTTCATCGAAGTCTCCGACATCTCGGGTGGATACGCTGACGCGGGCGATCACAGACCCAACTGTGTTGCAGGGGTGTGACAGGCGTTCACAATTAACGGGGAGAGCCGGGGATAGCGGCCAATGCGGTTTCAGCGTGTCGGGAAATTACAGCCTGCGGCATTTGCGGCGCCCGGCCGCACGCCGCGGTAGGCGTGCATTGAAATGCGTCGGGTGAAAGCTACAGCCCCGCGAGAATGCGCGCATTAAGCGCGGCGCGCGCTTCGTCGTCGTCGGACATCGAGGCGACGGCTTCCAGCGCCGCGATGTAGTCCTCGGGCAGGGCATGCTCGCGCGCGCCTTCGACCACGAAGGCCTTGTACCAGTGGTAGGGCGTCAGGTTGGGGCTGGTATCGATCGCCACATAGAACCAGGCTTCGACGGTTTCCTCGCCGATGTGGATGGCGGCGCGCTTTTCCGTGTAGCCGATGCCGAGCGCTTCCGCCGCGTCGAGGTCCGGCTTCTCGGCGGCGTCGAGGGTGTAGACCACGCCCCAGACCGCGTCGTCGTCGCGGCCAGTGTGCGCGACGTCGCATTTGCCGGAGCCGTCGTTGCCGGTCTTGTGCCACATCAGGACGTGGCCCTTGAGCCGGCCGGCACCGAGCGGGGTGGCCGACGGCGTGCGCGCCTTCAGCCGGCTCGAACGCATGTTGGAGCCGTAGGCGAAGATGGTGATGCGGTCGGTCGCGGACATTAGCGGGACTCGGTTTGACTTGGACTCGGTTTGACTTGGATTTGGCTTGCGTCAGATCTGCTCGGCGTTGAGGTAGGCGAGCCGCGCGCCGCAATAGGCGCAGACGAAGCCGAGCAACAGCGCGGTCAGCGCGGCGATCACGTCGGCCGTGCCGCCCAGGGTGTCGGACTTGCTCAACACCGCGCCGGCGGTCGCGACCGCGAACACCACCGCGATCAGAAAGCGACGGGCAATCTGGTAGACGAAGGTACGCTCGCGCGCGGCGGCGATGAGGTAGGCGCCGGTGCCCCAACCGCCGATCAGCCCGGCCGCGCCGATCGCCCACCAGGCCAGCGCCGAGAGGAACTGCGGCCGGGCGTCTCGCGTGACGTGGCGCAGCGCGCTGCCGAGCCCGACGCCGAACACCGTCAGGGCGATGTGCACCACCAGCGCCGCGAACACGCCGCAGGCAATGGCCGCGGCGTAATGCAGGCGGCGGAGGGCGTCGGTATCGGCTTCCATCGACGGGGTCCGGGGCAGGGTGTTCAAGAGTCGGCGGGACATTAGCGTGCCCGCACCGGCGATTGAAGGGGGCGATTGCTCCGTCACCCTGAGGCGGCTTCGCGAAGCGAAGCCCTCGAAGGGCGACGGCCGATCATCCTTCGAGGCTCGGCCTTTGGCCAAGCGCCTCAGGATGACGGCGTGAGGTTGCGCAGCCGTCTGCCTGGGTCACAATGGCGAACGAGCGCAACATTCGGGCGGGGCAGCGAGGCGAGGGCAGGCATGGCCACCGGCATCGGCGGCATCGTTGAAAGTGACATCCCGGCCCGGCTCGACCGGCTGCCCTGGGGCCGTTTCCACACCCTGGTGGTGGCGGCGCTCGGCGTTACCTGGATCCTCGACGGGCTCGAGGTGACGCTCGCCGGGGCGCTTGCGGGCGCGCTCAAGGACAGCCCGGTGCTGCGCTTCTCCAACGCCGACGTCGGCTATGCGGCGAGTGCCTATCTGGCCGGGGCGGTCGCGGGCGCCATCCTGTTCGGCTGGATGACCGACCGGCTCGGGCGCAAGAAACTGTTCTTCATTACGCTCAGCGTCTATCTCGTCGCCACCGCGCTCACGGCCGCCTCGTGGAACCTGTGGAGTTTCGCACTTTTTCGTTTCGTGACCGGCGCCGGCATCGGCGGCGAGTACGCCGCCATCAACTCGACCATCCAGGAACTGATCCCGGCGCGGGTGCGCGGCTGGAGCGATCTCTGCATCAACGGCAGCTTCTGGGTCGGCGCAGCCATGGGCGCGCTCGGCTCGCTGGTGCTGCTCGATCCCAATGTCATCAATCCCGAGATCGGCTGGCGCCTCGCCTTCCTGATCGGCGCCACGCTCGCGCTTGTCATCTTCTTCATGCGGTTATGGTTGCCCGAGAGTCCGCGCTGGCTGATGACGCATGGCCGTGCCGACGAAGCCCACCGCGTGGTCGACGGTATCGAGGCGCGTTTCGTCGGTCTGCCGCCGGCGCACGACCTTCCGAAGGTGAAGCTGCGCACGCGCCGTTCGACACCGCTCAGGGAAGTGGCGCAGACCCTGTTCCAGCGCCACCGCCAGCGCACTTACGTGGGCCTCAGCCTGATGACGGCGCAGGCCTTCTTCTACAACGCCATTTTCTTTACCTACGCGCTGATCCTCACCGATTTCTATCACGTGCCGTCCGATCAGGTCGGCTGGTACATCCTGCCGTTCGCCGCCGGCAATTTCCTCGGGCCGGTGCTGATCGGGCGCTTCTTCGATACCCATGGCCGCAAGCCGATGATCGCCTTCACCTACATCATCTCCGGGCTGCTGCTCGCCGGCACCGGCTGGCTGTTCGCACGCGACCTGATCGACGCCGAGACGCAGACCCTGTGCTGGATGATCGTCTTCTTCTTCGCCTCGGCGGCGGCGAGCTCGGCCTATCTCACCGTCAGCGAGACCTTCCCGCTCGAAATCCGCGCGTTGGCCATCGCCTTCTTCTACGCTGTCGGCACCGGCATCGGCGGCATCGTCGGCCCGTCGCTGTTCGGTTGGCTGATCGAGACCGGCTTGCGTACGAGTGTGTTCAGCGGCTATCTCGTCGGTTCCGTGCTAATGATCCTCGGCGGCTTGGTCGCCTGGCGCTGGGGCGTCGCCGCCGAGCGCAAGCCACTGGAGATGGTGGCGCGTCCGCTGACGTTTATCGATATCGACTAGAGGTCTACTGACCATGCCGCTTTTCACGCTGGACGAACTGGAAGTCGCGATTGCCACCGTCCGCACCCTGGTGCCGCCGACGCCCGCTTATGCCTGGCCGCTGCTCGCCCGCCGCACCGGCGTCGACGTGGTCGTAAAGCACGAGAACCATACGCCGACCGGCTCGTTCAAGGCGCGCGGCGGGCTGGTCTATGTCGACTCGTTGCGGCGGTCCGGCAACCTGCCGAAAGGGCTGGTCACGGCGACGCGCGGCAACCACGGCCAGTCCATCGCCATTGCCGCATCCCGGCTCGGGCTGCCGGCCGCCATCGTTGTGCCCGAAGGCAATTCGGTGGAGAAGAATGCCGCCATGGAAGCGTTCGGCGGCGAGCTGATCGTCGCCGGCAAGGATTTCGATGAAAGCCGGGTCACCGCTGCGCGCATTCAAGAAGAGCGCGGCTATCACTTCGTGCCGTCCTTTCATCGCGAGTTGGTGAAAGGCGTCGCGACCTACGCCTACGAGCTGTTCACCGGCCAGCCCGATCTCGACGTCGTTTACGTTCCCATCGGCATGGGCTCGGGGATCTGCGGGCTGATCACCATCCGGGACCTTCTCGGATTGAAGACGGACATCGTCGGCGTGGTGGCGGCCAACGCACCCGCCTTCGCCTTGTCGCTCGGAGCGGGCCGCATCGTATCGACGGAGACCGCGCGCACGTTCGCCGACGGCATGGCCTGCCGCGAACCGCAGCCCGAGCCGTTCGAGATCATCCAGCGCGGCGCGGCCCGAATGGTCACGGTGAGCGAAGACGAGATCGCGGAAGCCGTGCGCGCGCTCTTTACCGACACGCACAACACCGCCGAAGGCGCCGGCGCCGCGGCGTTCGCCGCGCTCTGCCAGGAGAAGGAGCGGTATCGCGGGAAGCGCGCCGGCGTGATCCTGTCCGGCGGCAATATCGATATGCCGGTCTTCGCGAAGGTTCTGGACGGTCATACGCCTGCAGTCTAAACGGCATTTGCTGCGGACAGGACGGTTGATTTTCGCCAAATTCCGGTGCGACCATCCGCCGAATTCCGCAGCCAATTGTCCGGGGCGCTACCATGAAGATCGTTCAATTCTCCCGTTTCGGTCCGCCGGAGCAGGTCGCCGAATGCATCGAGGTCGACGACCCGCCGGCGCCCGCCGCCGACGAGGTGATGCTCGACGTCCTCGCTTTTCCGATCAACCCGGCCGACACTCTGACGCTCGAGGGCCTGTATGCGATCCGCCCAGCGCTGCCCGCCCGCGTCGGCGCCGAGTGCATCGCGCGCGTTGCCGCCATCGGCGGTGCCGTCGCGGACTTGCACATAGGCGACCTGGTGATCCCGCTTGATCGCGACAACTGGGTACAGCGCAAGCTGGCCAAAGCCGACCGGGTGATGAAGGTACCGGCCGGCGTCGATCCGTTGCAGCTCGCCATGCTCAAGGTCAACCCGCCGACCGCCTATCTGATGATGACCAGATACGTGGCACTGGCGCCCGGCGACTGGATCCTGCAGGACGCCGCCAATTCCGGCGTCGGCCACTGCCTGATCCAGCTCGCTAAGGCGGAGGGCTTCAGGACCGTCAACATCGTTCGCCGCGAGGGGCTGGCCGACGAGCTCACCGCGCTCGGCGCCGACGCGGTGCTGGTCGACGGCCCCGATCTCGCGCAACGCATCACGGCGGCCACGAACGGCGCGCCCATCAAGCTCGCCGTCGATGCGGTTGGCGGCAGCCAGATCGTGCGCTTCGGCGACGCGCTCGCCGACGAGGCC
>JARRQH010000212.1:0-6237 GCA_037381985.1 Pseudolabrys sp. | reverse complement strand
CTACAACACCCGGCAGACGCTCTTTCACGACGAGAAGCGGCGCATCGCGCAGCTCGTCGCTCAGCACATCCCGCATCATTCGTCGCTGTTCATCAACCTCGGCACCACCACGGAAGAAGTGGCCAAAACGCTCGGCCAGCACAAGGACCTGCGCGTCATCACCAACAACCTCAACGTCGCGGCGGTGATGTGCGCCAACCCGGACTGCGAGGTTATTGTTGCCGGCGGTGTGGTGCGGTCCCGCGACCTCGGCGTGATCGGGGAGTCCACCATCGATTTTATCCGCCAATTCAAGGTGGATTTCGCCGTCATCGGCATTTCCGGTATCGAGATGGACGGCACCTTGCGCGATTTCGACTACCGCGAGGTGCGCGTCGCCGAGGCGATCATCGCGCAGTCGCGCCAGGTTTTCCTGGTGGCGGACCATTCCAAGTTCGGTCGTCAGGCCTTGGTGCGGCTCGCGCACCTATCGCAGATCACGGCACTCTTCACCGATCGCCCGGTGCCCCCCGAAATGCGCGACATGTTGGCGGAGGCGAAGACGGCGGTGTACGTCGCCGAGTAACGCCTCCGCGTTTGAGCCTCCGTTTCGTGTCGTCGCTGCGCGTTTACCGACCGTTGGTGTGGCGGTTGCCGCAATGCACGCGACGTTGCCCAGACCGATGCGGCGCCCTAAGCCACGCCATCGTCACAACAATTCCCGGGAGGTCGGGGCGGTACCGGCCGTCTCAAAGCATCGCCAGTTGCGAATATGTCGCATTGATTTTGCAATGCAACAAATTGCGCCATATTGACACGCGTATTCGTTCGGTTACGTTCATTTCTGTTGGATTTCGAACATGACCCCCGGCCGTGCCGACTGCCTTTTCGGATCAGTCTGGACAACGAGAAACCGGGGGCGGGGCAGGGGCGGAAATGCCGGGCGACGAGTCCGTTTACGATCTCCTCGTTATCGGGGGCGGCATCAACGGCGCGGGGATCGCCCGCGACGCCGCCGGCCGTGGCCTCAGCGTCATGCTCTGCGAGCAGGACGACCTTGCCGCGCACACATCCTCCGCCAGCACCAAGCTGATCCACGGCGGTTTGCGCTACCTCGAGCAGTACGAATTCAGCCTGGTGCGCAAGGCGCTGCAGGAGCGCGAGGTGCTGTTGCGCGCGGCGCCGCATTTGATCGCGCCGCTGCGTTTCGTCATGCCGCACGTCAGCAGCCTGCGCCCGGCCTGGCTGATGCGCATCGGCCTGTTCCTTTACGACCATCTGGGCAAGCGCGAACTGCTGCCGGGCACCGAGACGGTCAACCTGCGCACGCATCCGGCCGGCGCGCCGCTGAAGCCGTCGTTGAAAATGGGCTTCATCTACTCCGACGGCCTAGTGCAGGACGCGCGCCTCGTCGTGATGAACGCGCTCGACGCGGCCGAACGCGGCGCGGAAATCCTGACGCACACACATTTCGTCTCCGCCGAGCGCGGTGACGAGCATTGGAACGCCACCCTGCGCGCCAAGGTGAGCGGCGCGCAACGCGCGGTCAAGGCGCGCTGCATCGTCAACGCCGCCGGCCCCTGGGTGACCGACCTGCTGCGCGGGTCGCTGCACATCGAGTCCCGCCGCCATCTGCGCATGGTCAAGGGCAGCCACATCGTCGTGCCGCGGCTGTTCGACCACGGCTATGCCTACATCCTGCAGAACCAGGACAAGCGCGTCATCTTCGCGATCCCCTACGAGAACGACTATACGCTGATCGGCACCACCGACGTCGAATACACCGGCGATCCGGCTTGCGCGTCGATCGAGGACGACGAGGTGTCGTATCTCTGCGACGCCATCAACGCCTATTTCGCCCGTCCCATCGGCCCGGCCGACGTGGTCTGGAGCTATGCCGGCGTGCGGCCGCTGATCGAGGACGAGTCCGACGAACTGTCCGAGGTCACGCGCGACTACAAATTGGAGCTCGACGCACAGGCGGGCAGGGCGCCCCTGTTGTCGGTGTTCGGCGGCAAGATCACCACCTATCGCCGCCTGGCCGAGGAGGCGATGGAGTTGTTGCAGGAGCCGTTGGGTCAGTTCAAGCCGGCGTGGACCGCAACGGCGCCGCTGCCGGGCGGCGACATGCCGGGTGCCGATCTCGGCCGTTTCCTCGATGAGCTGAAGCGGCGGCACCCCTGGCTGCCGGACGCGCTCGCCGAGCGTTACGCTCGCGCCTATGGCACGCGCGCCGAGATCCTGCTGGCTGACGCCAAACGCGTCGACGATCTCGGCGCCGACCTCGGCGAGGGGCTGTACGAGGCGGAGATCAATTACCTGACCTCCTACGAATGGGCACTGAGCGCCGCCGATATTCTCTGGCGCCGCTCCAAGCTCGGCTTGCACGCCTCGCCCGACATGGTGGAGCGGCTGAGTGCGTGGTTGGCCGAGCGCGGCATCGCCCCCGGTTGCCAGGAGGGTCGGCAATGCGCGTGACCCTGCAGAACGTCACCAAGGTGGTGCGCGGCCAGACCCACCTCTACGACACCACTCTCGATCTGGAGTCGGGATCGTTCAACGTGCTGCTGGGCCCGACGCAAGCCGGCAAGACCTCGCTGCTGCGGCTGATCGCCGGGCTCGACCGGCCGACCACGGGCGCCGTTCTGGAGGACGGCAAGGACGTTACCGCCGCTGGCGTACGCAAGCGCAATGTGGCGATGGTCTACCAGGAATTCGTGAACTACCCCTCGTTCACCGTCTACCAGAACATCGCCTCGCCGCTGCGGCGCGCGGGGCGTCTGTCCGCGACCGAGATCGACGCCAAGGTGCGCGCCACCGCCGAGATGATGCGCATCGATCCCTATCTCGGCCGGCTGCCGTCGGAGCTGTCGGGCGGGCAGCAGCAGCGCGTCGCGCTCGCGCGCGCGCTGATCAAGGACGCCCCGCTGCTGCTGCTCGACGAGCCGCTGGTGAACCTGGACTACAAGCTGCGCGAGGAACTGCGCAGCGAAATCCGCCACATCTTCCGCGACAACGAGACGACCGTGGTCTACGCTACCACCGAGCCGCAGGAGGCGCTGCTGTTCGGTGGCAACGCGGTCGTGGTCGACGCGGGCCGCGTGCTGCAGCACGGGCCGGCGCTCGAGGTCTATCGCCGCCCGGCCACGGTCCGCGTCGGCGAAGTATTCAGCGATCCGCCGATCAACCTCGTGCGCGCGCATGTCGGCCCGCACGAATGCCGGCTGTCGCCGAGCGTGGCGTTCCCGGTGGCCGCGCACATGCGTGAGCTGTCGCCGGGCGACTATCGCATCGGCGTGCGCGCCAATCATATCGAGGTCACCTCGCGTTCCGGCGACAGCGGCGCGATCCGCGCCACGGTGGAGCTCGCCGAGATCAACGGATCGGAAACCTACGTGCACGCGCGGCATGGCGACTTCACGTTGGTGGCGCTGCTCGAAGGCGTGCACGAATTCGCGTTAGGCGCCGAGATCGACCTTTATCTCGATCCGGCCCGCCTGTTCGTGTTCAACGGCGCCGGCGATCTCGCCGCCGCGGGCCGTCAGAACGACCAGACAGCGGAGGCGCGCTGATGGCACGGATCGAATTCAAGGACATTCAGCACAGCTATTTCGCCGAGCCCTCGCGGCCTAAGGACTATGCGCTGCAGCCGATGCACATGGCCTGGCGGGACGGCGGCGCCTACGCGCTGCTGGGGCCGTCCGGTTCCGGCAAAACCACGCTGCTCAACATCATTTCTGGCCTGCTGCGCCCCAGCGGCGGTGCCGTGCTGTTCGACGGCAAGAATGTCACCGACCTGACGCCGGTCGAGCGGAACATCGCGCAGGTGTTTCAGTTCCCCGTGATTTACGACACCATGACGGTGTTCGATAATCTCGCTTTCCCCTTGCGCAACCGTCGTGTCCCCGCCGCCGAGGTGCGCGCCCGCGTCACCGAAGTGGCGGAGATGCTGGAGCTGACCGACGACCTCAAGCGGCGTGCGGCGGGGCTCGCGGCCGACGCCAAGCAGAAGGTTTCGCTCGGCCGCGGCCTGGTGCGCTCGGACGTCGCCGCCATCCTGTTCGACGAGCCGCTCACCGTCATCGATCCGCATCTGAAATGGCGGCTGCGGCGCAAGCTCAAGGAAATCCACAAGCGCTACAAGCTGACGCTGATCTACGTCACCCACGACCAGGGCGAGGCGCTGACCTTCGCCGACCGCGTGGTGGTGATGCACGAGGGCCGCGTGCTGCAGGAAGGTACGCCGCAGGAGCTGTTCGAGGCGCCGCAGCACCGCTTCGTCGGCTACTTCATCGGTAGCCCGGGCATGAATTTCCTGCCGTGCCGCTTGTCGGCCGACGGCGCCGAGGTGGCGGGCCAGCACCTCCCGCTGGCTCGCCACCTGCTGGCGCAGGCACCCGCGGGACAAGCACTGGAAATCGGCGTTCGACCGGAGGCAATCGATTTCGCCGCCGCGGGCGCCGCGGGACTGTCCGTCGCGGTCCGCGACGTCGAAGACCTCGGGACCCGCAAGGTCGCGACCTGCCAACTGGGCGATCTCAAGCTCAAAGTCGTCGTGCCGCCGGAACAGCCGATCCCGGCCGAGCGCGGCACCGTCACGTTCAACGCAGAGCTGACCCGGCTTTACGCCGACGGTCAGCTTGTCGGCTAGAGGGCCGCGCCGTGGAGAAATGGCAAGACCAACGCGCTTGGCTCCTGGTGATGCCGGTCGTTCTGCTGGTGGCGTTCAACGCGCTCATTCCGCTGATGACGGTGGTGAATTATTCGGTGCAGGACATCTTCGATTCAACGCACCGGGTCTTCGTCGGTACCGAATGGTTCCGCGAGATGCTCCACAACGACCGGCTGCACGCTGCGCTGCTCCGCCAGTTCATTTTCTCCGGGCTGGTGCTGCTGATCGAGCTGCCGCTCGGCGTGGCGATCGCGCTGACCATCCCGCGCAGGAGCGGCTGGGGCACTTCCGCGACTCTGGTGCTGGTTGCCTTGCCGCTGCTCATTCCGTGGAACGTCATCGGCACCATCTGGGTCATTTTCCTGCGTCCCGATATCGGGCTACTCGGTCATTTCATCGACAGCACCCTGGGCATCCATTTCGACTACCCAACCGTGCCGTCGCAGGCCTGGCTTTCGGTGATGATGATGGAGGTCTGGCACTGGACCCCGCTGGTGGTGCTGCTCGCTTACGCGGGCCTGCGTTCGATCCCCGACGCCTATTACCAGGCCGCGAGCATCGACGGCGCCTCGCGCTGGTCGGTATTCCTCTACATCCAGCTGCCGAAGATGCGCAGCGTGCTGACCATCGCCATCTTGCTGCGCTTCATGGACAGCTTCCTCATCTACACCGAGCCGTTCGTACTGACCGGCGGCGGACCGGGCGACTCGACCACCTTCCTTTCCATCTATCTGGTGAAAATGGCGCTCGGCCAGTTCGATGTCGGCAGGGCGGCGGCCTTCTCGATCATCTACTTCCTGATCGTGTTGGCGTTCAGCTATGTCTTCTATCAGGTGCTGTTGCGGGCGGGCAGGGGAGAAGCACGATGAAAATCCGTGCGCGCATTATCTGGCTGCTGCTCTATCTGCTGCTGCTGATGCTGCCGATCTATTGGATGCTGAATATGTCGTTGCGCACCAACAACGACATCATGTCGCAAATGGCGCTCTATCCGCATCACCCGGTGCTGTCGAACTATCTGGAGATTCTGACAGACCCGTCCTGGTACTGGGGCTATATCAACTCCTTCGCCTATGTCGGGATCAACACTGTCATCTGCCTGGTGGTGGCGTTGCCGGCCGCCTACGCCTTTTCGCGCTACCGCTTCCTCGGCGACAAGCATCTGTTTTTCTGGCTCTTGACCAACCGCATGGCGCCGGCGGCGGTGTTCCTGCTGCCGGTATTCCAGCTCTATTCGGCGCTCGGGCTGCTCGACACGTATTGGGCGGTGGCGCTCGCACACACGTTGTTCAACGTGCCGCTGGCGGTTTGGATCCTGGAAGGCTTTATGTCCGGCATCCCGCGCGAGATCGACGAGACCGCGTTCATCGACGGCTATTCGCTGCCGCGCTTTTTCCTCACCGTTTACATCCCGCTCATCCGCGCCGGCGTCGGCGTCACCGCGTTCTTCTGCTTCATGTTCTCGTGGGTGGAGCTGTTGTTCGCGCGCACGCTCACCATTACCAACGCCAAGCCGATCGCGGTTGTGATGACGCGCACGGTGAGCGCGTCCGGTCTCGACTGGGGGCTGCTGGCGGCGGCCGGCA
>JARRQH010000211.1:0-5650 GCA_037381985.1 Pseudolabrys sp. | reverse complement strand
TGCGCGACACCTCCTACATGTTCGTCACCGGGCCGGACGTGGTGAAGACTGTCACCAACGAAGTGGTCACGGCGGAAGAGCTCGGCGGCGCGAGCGTGCACACCACCAAGTCGAGCGTCGCCGACGGCGCCTTCGAGAACGACGTCGAGTGCCTGTTGCAGATGCGCCGGCTGATCGACTTCCTACCGTCCAACAACGAGGCCGGCGTGCCGTCGTGGCCGACGTTAGATCCCACCGACCGTGTCGACGACAGCCTCGACACGCTGGTGCCCGACAACCCCAACAAGCCCTACGACATCAAGGAGCTGATCCACAAAGTCGCCGACGAGGGCGACTTCTTCGAGATCTCGCAGAACTTCGCCAAGAACATGGTCACCGGCTTCGGCCGCGTCGAGGGCCGCACTGTCGGCTTCGTCGCCAACCAGCCGATGGTGCTGGCCGGCGTGCTCGACAGCGACGCCAGCCGCAAGGCCGCGCGCTTCGTGCGGTTCTGCGATGCCTTCAATATTCCGATCGTCACTTTCGTGGACGTGCCCGGCTTCCTGCCCGGCACCGACCAGGAATACGGCGGGCTGATCAAGCACGGCGCCAAGCTGCTGTTCGCCTATTCGCAATGCACGGTTCCGCTCGTCACCATCATCACCCGCAAGGCCTTCGGCGGCGCCTATGACGTGATGGCGTCGAAGCACGTCGGCGGCGACGTCAACTACGCCTGGCCGACCGCGCAGATCGCGGTGATGGGCGCCAAGGGGGCGGTGGAGATCATCTTCCGCGGGCGTTCGGCCGAGGAGATCGCGGCGCAGACCAAACAGTACGAAGAGCACTTCCTGTCGCCGTTCATCGCCGCCGAGCGCGGCTATATCGACGACGTGATCATGCCGCACGAGACGCGCAAGCGCATCGCCAAGGCGCTGGCGATGCTCAGGAACAAGCACGTGGAGTGGCCGGCGCGGAAGCACGATAATTTGCCGGTGTGAGGGCTCTAATGTCTGGGATAGTTTATGTACTGATTAATGGGGCAATGCCCGGTCTGATAAAGATTGGCCTGACGACTGGTAGCATCGAAGATCGGATAAGAGGTCTAGATAATACTTCTGGGCCGCTGCCCTTTGAGTGTTTCTATGCCGCCGAGGTTGCGGACCCCATCAAAGTCGAGCGCGCAATTCACGAGGCGTTTGGCGATCACCGAATTCGGAAGAGCAGAGAATTTTTTCGTATTTCGCCGGACAAGCCAAAAGCAGTCATAGAATTGTTAGCTGTTAGGAATTGGACGCCTGGACAAGAGGTGATTGCTGAGAAGGAGGACCAGCTTGCGCTAAATGAAGAGCGAAAGCGCCGGTCTAATTTTCGTTTCTCGTTAGTTGGGTTAAAGCCTGGCGACGAGCTGCAATCGGTATTCGATGACGAGATGACCTGCACAGTAAAGAACGATCGGTGGGTTATTTTCCGCGGAGAGGAGCAGAGTTTGTCTAGTTCGGCCCTGACAGTTGCTCATGAGAAAGGGCTCGGCTGGGAGGCTATCGCTGGTCCTGCGTATTGGAAATATGACGGGAAAACTCTGTCGGAACTTCGCGATGAGGCAAGTGAAGACGACGCCTAGCGGCTAAAGCAGGTATGGAGCTGGGCAGAAGGCGCCTGGGGTGGCTGACCAGGAATTATGATATTTTTTGCCGGTGTAGTTTTCATCGCGCTTGTCGGAATTAATCGTTGGTTGGCATTGAATGCGGCCAAGTCTATTGATTGGGGCCGTACGTTTCCTCCCGCCACCGAATAAAGAGTGTAATTCAAGCGCCAGGTTATGATCTGAGTTGATGTGCGCCTCGTTATCAGGGGTTGGGGGTCAGGAAATTGTGAGGCTCACGCGAAGCAATGGTGGTGTGGTTGAGAAGCAATGATGTGCTTTTTCCTTCTTCCAATGGCACTATGTGAGAGCGCGCTTTCTTCGTTGAAAAGTCCCGTTATCAATCATTTTTGTTTTCCACGATCCAGGAATTAAGTCCTACACTTTAGGGAGATCTTTCATGGGTAACAACGTTTCCGCCGTCCCGGCGGCCCCCTCCGAAGACGCTCTGGCCCATTTCACGAAGCGGCTCGGCTTTGAAACCGATTGCTGGGACGTGCACGATGCCTTGTCCCGGGGGGACGTGGATTTCGTCGTGCTGGACGTCCGTGGCCCGGCGCAGTACGAAGAGGGGCACGTTCCCGGCGCGCTCAGCCTTCCCCATGGTAAGATCACCGAACGGCGCATGGCTGAATGGGACGCCAATACGCTTTTTGTTGTGTATTGCGCGGGCCCGCACTGCAACGGCGCCAATAAGGCCGCCGTTCGCTTGGCGCGATTGGGACGCCCGGTCAAGGAGATGATCGGAGGGGTCACCGGTTGGCTCGATGAAGGCTTCACCCTCACGACCGAATAGGCGGCGGGTTGGCCCGACGGATCGTTGAATGGGTTTGCTTGGCCACCGTTCGGTTCACCAAGCAAATATGAGGCGCTTCTGCGCGTTCGCGCCCCACGTAAGGCTTCTGGCGATGCGATGCTTCATGGATCGCCGGGTCAAGCCCGGCGATGACGGGAGGCTGGAGCCGTGATTATCGCCAGCCGCCACCGCCGTTGGCGTAGACCGTGTCGGCGGTCATGAACTCGCAGGCATCCGAGCACATGAACAGCACCAGCTCGCCGATCTCCTCGGCCTTGCCGAAGCGTTTCATCGGGATGTCGTTGAGCATCTTCTGCTTGAGTTCGGGCGAGGTCGAGGCCGCGGCGGCGAATGCGGTGTCGATGGGCCCGGGCGAGATCGACAGGCAGCGGATGTTCCGGTCGGCGAATTCGCGCGCCACGCCCATGGTCATCGCGTTCACCGCGCCCTTGGCGGCGGCGTAGTGCACCGAGGTGCCAGGCCCGCCGCGCTTCACCGCCATGCTGGCGACGTTGACGATGACTCCGCCGCCGTTCTCCAGCATGTGCGGCAGGATGGCCTGCATTGCGTAGAAGGTGCCCTTGAAGTTGAGGTCGAAGGTGCGGTCCAAGAGGTCCTCGTCGATGTCGAGGAATTTCGAGCGCTTCATCGCCGAGCCGGCCGAATTGAACAGGAAGTGCACCCGGCCGAAATCGTTGATGGTGAGCTGGATCATGTCCTCCACCGCCGCGCGCTTGGTCACGTCGATTTCGAGCGCCAGCGCTTGATTGCTGTCTTGGATGCCGATCTTGTTGACCTGTTCGACCGTCTCGGCGACGCCCTTGCCGTCGATATCGGCGCAGACCACGTTGGCGCCCTCGCGCGCGAAGATCAGCACGGCGGCCCGGCCGATGCCGCTGGCGGCGCCGGTGATGATGATGGTTTTTCCGTTGAAATAATCCGGCGTTTTCGGCATCGGCGTTGTTCCTTGCATGCGGTTGGCGGCGCTTTGCAGCAGTGGTGGGCGGGCCGGCAAAATAGCCTTTCCCCGGCGGCGGCGCGCGCGCCTATAATGGGCCCGCAAAAACCCGCCTGACGGGAGGAGAGGAGACCCCATGCCGACCCCGCCGCCGATCGAATACGCCGACGCCTCGCCGGAGGTGCGCGCCGTCTACGACGATATCAAGAAGACCCGTAACGTGCCGGACGTGAACAATTTCTGGAAATATCTGGCGCGCGATCCCGTCACCCTCAGGCGCACCTGGGAGAGCATCAAGGAGATCATGGTGCCGGGCGCGCTCGACGCGCTGACCAAGGAGATGATCTACGTCGCCGTCAGTGTCAGCAACGGCTGCGGCTACTGCATCGCCAGCCACACCGCGGCGGCGCGCAAGGCCGGCATGAGCGAAGAGATGTTCGGCGAGTTGATGGCCGTGGTCGGCATGGCCAACGAGACCAACCGCCTGGTCAACGGATACCGGGTGCCGATCGACGCGGCGTATGAAAAGTGAAGGCAGCGTCCTGGTGCCGGATGGCGCCGGGAAGGCGTAGCCTGGTCGTCCTTCAGGCCGGATTACTCCCGCGCTCAATGTCGTTCGTGCGCGAGGAGCCATTCCTTGCGGTGTAATCCACCGCCGTAGCCGGTCAACGCGCCGTCGCTGCCGACCAGTCGGTGACACGGCACGACGATCGCGATTGGATTGGCGCCGTTTGCGTGGCCGACGGCGCGGCTCGCAGCGGGGCGCCCAAGCCGCTTAGCGAGGTCGCCATAGCTGATGGTTTTCCCCGTGGGAATCGTGCGGAGCGCCGCCCAGACTTGCCGTTGAAAGTCCGTCCCTCCAGTGCGCACTGCAATATCGCCGAGCGCATCGGTGCTTCGTTCAAAATACCCCGCAAGCGCCCTCGCGATGCGCCGGTTAGGTGGACCGTCCACCAGCGTGTAGCCGCCATAATTCAGGCGCAGCAGCCGCGCCATGCGGGCCTCGTAATCCAGGAAATCCAGCGCCCGTAGATATCCCTCCGTGTCGGTAACCGTCAGAATCGTGCCGATCGGGGAGGCATGACGATCAAGCAACAGATGCATAGAGCGGAATCCCGTTGCTGCGGCATCGTGGCCCGGAGCGACCGGGAGCACGAATAGGGGGCGCGTTTGATCGTGTCACGATAGTGCAAAGTCGCGCGGGAAAGGGCAAGCCAACGCGGCGCCGAGGTGCTATAGCACGGGACTGGAAGACATCAGTTGCCCCGCCGGGATTTTCATGTCGCTAAATGCGTCGGTCAATCGCGCTGTCATCGCCGCCGCGCCTGCGGCGTTCGTGCTGCTGTGGAGCACCGGATTCATCGGCGCGCGTTTCGGGCTGCCCTACATCGAGCCGATGACGTTCCTGGCCGTGCGCATGGTTATCGTGGTCGCGGTCATGCTGGCGATCGCGCTCACCGTGCGCGCGCACTGGCCGGGCCCGATTGGCATCGGCCACAGCCTGGTCACCGGCTCGTTGGTGCACGGCGCTTATCTCGGCGGCGTTTTCGTCGCCATCAGCCAGGGCGTGCCGACCGGCATTTCGGCGCTGATCCCGGGGCTGCAGCCGATCCTCACGGCGACCATCGCCAACCGCTTCATGGGCGAGCGCGTGACGCCGCTGCAATGGCTCGGCCTCGTGCTCGGCCTCGGCGGCGTGCTGCTGGTGCTGCACGATCAACGCCTCGCGGGGGCGGGCACGGCGCTGGGCTGGGCGGCGACCTTCGTGTCGCTGTTCGGCATCACGCTCGGCACGCTCTACCAGAAGCGCTTCGGCGGCGGCATCGACTGGCGCGCCGGCAACACCTGGCAATACGTCGCCGCGGCGGCGATCTTCTCGATCGCCTCGTTCGGCTTCGAGACCCGGGTGATCCACTGGAGCGGCGAATTGATCTTCGCCTTCGCCTGGCTGGTGATCGTGCTGTCGGTGGCGGCGGTGGCGCTGATGTACTGGCTGATCCGCCGTTCGGCGGCGACGCGTTTCGCCAGCCTGTTCTACCTGGTGCCGGCCACCACCGCCTTGCTGGCCTATTTCCTGTTCGGCGAAAAGCTCGACACGGTGTCGATCGCCGGCATCGCGCTGTGCGCGGTCGGCGTCGTGCTGGCGAACCGCGCCGGCCGCACGAAATCGGTCACCGCCGACGCGTGATCTTATTTGCGCTTGTCGAGCACCATCTGCGTCTGGGTGACGATGGCGCAGAGCCGGCCGTCGCCGCGCGTGATGCGGGTCTGCCAC
>JARRQH010000210.1:0-5658 GCA_037381985.1 Pseudolabrys sp. | reverse complement strand
CGTCGCCCTGAAGCAGGAAGCGCTCGCCGACGGCTTGTCGAAGGTGACCGAGATCGCCGTCACCGACGGTTCGGGCGTGCATTGGTTCGATCTGCACGTCGAGCCGTTGCGCAACGACGGAGACGACATCATCGGCTTGGCCAGCGCCGCCATCGACATGACCGAGCGCAAGGAGGGCGAGGCGCATCTGCGGCTGCTGTTGCGCGAACTGACCCACCGCTCGACGAACCTGCTGGCGGTAATCCAGGCCATGGCGCGGCAGACCGCGCGTCACACCGGCTCGACCGAGAGCTTCCTCGACCAGTTCGGCGCCCGGTTGCAGGCGTTGGCGTCCTCGCACGATATTCTGGTGCGCGAGAGCTGGTACGGCGCTTCCATCGACGAACTGATCCGCTCGCAGCTTGCCATGTATCTCGACCGCGACGGCGCACAGGTCTTCATCGAAGGGCCGTCGGTGACGTTGCGACCCGAGGCGGCGCAAGGGCTCGGTCTGGCGCTGCACGAACTGGCGGTGAATGCCGCCAAGTTCGGTGCCCTGTCGGTGCCGGGCGGCCGGCTGTCGATCACCTGGGAGCGGCGCGAGCATGGCGGCGTGCCGGCGCTCGCGCTCGACTGGCGCGAAGAGGCGGGGCCGCGCGTCAAGCCGCGGCGCCGGCGCGGCTTCGGCAGCATGGTGATCGAACGCAATCTGGCGCACGCGCTTAACGCTGAAGTGGCGCTCGACTTCGATCCCGGAGGCGTGCGCTGCCACGTGGTGATCCCGGCAAGCCAGTTGCTGGGTGCGCGCTGAGTGCCGCGCGGCGAGTTGACGATGATCAATGACAGGCCGGGCGGTTCCGGGTCGATTGCCGTTCATCGACAACGGGTTCCGCAAGCGGGACTTGATTAAAATCGATCACATCGATCGACGCGATTTCGATGCGACGAAAGCAGGAGAAACGAGACATGCATATGAACAAGATGTTGAGCACGCTTGCGGGGACTGCGATGGCGGCCGTCGTTGCGGTTGTGATGGCGCTGCCGGCTCCGGCTAGGGCGCAGCCCGACCGCAGCAAGGTCGGCGTGCTGGCCTGCGACATCTCCGCGGGGATCGGCGTCATCATCGGGTCGAAGAAGACCGTGGCTTGCACGTTCACGCCGGTAGGGTCGGGACCGAAAGAGGTCTATACCGGCTCCATCTCCAAGTTCGGGCTCGATATTGGCGGCACCAGCGGCGGCCGCATGATCTGGACCGTCTACGCGGCCTCCGATGCGGGCCACGGCGCGCTGGCCGGCGATTACGTCGGCGCGAGCGGCGAAGCGACCATTGGCGTCGGTCTCGGTGCCAACGTGCTGGTGGGCGGCTCCAACCGCACCATCGCGCTGCAGCCGGTGTCGTTCCAGGGCCAGACCGGTCTGAACGTGGCGGTCGGCGTCACCGGGCTCACCTTGAGGCCGGCGCGCTGACGCGCTCGCCATTCAATAGAGCCTTCGAGAACGAGAAACGGCCGCCCCCGGCGGCCGTTTCGGTATGAGGTCGGTCGCAGACGGGTGTCAGGAGCCGGCGCCGGTCGTGGCCGCGACGCCGGGCGTCTTTGGCGGCTGAGCCGTTGGCCCTTGCCATTGGCGCAATGTGCCGCGGGCATATTGGCCGATAAACTTGGTCCAGCGTCGCGCCGCCCACAACATCGACGGATCGGTCGAGAAGGCGCGCAGGCCGAAGGCTTTATCGTGGCAGAAATCGTCGCAGGCGCACTTTTCCGCGTCGTCGTAGAACGCGGCGATCTTGTCGGTATCCATGCCGGGCGTCGCCAGCCATTGCGGGATGTAGCCGTGGCAGAGCCGCTCGGCGTCCATCATGGCCTTGCGCGCGCCGGTGCCGGCGGCCGGACACGAGGTCGCGAAGGCGTCGCCGATCAGCACCACGCCGGGCTGGCGGTGGCCGTGGCTGACGTAGAGATCGACCGGGCGGATCTTGACGAAACCGTCGACCTCGAAGTCGCCCATGAATTTGCGCAGGCCCGGCATCAGCGCGTACAGCGTTTCCTGCGGCGCCGCGCGTAAGCTGCGCAGCCACGGATCGTTCATGTCGCGGTAGACGAAGAGATTGGCGCGCATCGCCGTGCCGACCGGAAACAGCGTGATGAGCGCCGCCTTGTCCTCCGGATGCTCGGCGTAATAGGTCAGCGCCGGAAAGTCGAAGGCGCGGCGACCGACCGGCGCCGCGTTGAAGCCGATGGTGACCGAATGACAGGCGCTGACGACTTCGCGGTCGAGCCTGAGGGAATCGCGCAGGCCCACGCTGGGCCCGTTCGCGAGCACGACGAGCCGCGCGGAAACCTCCTCGCCGGTCGAGAGCGTGACGGTCTGGCGCTCGGCGCCAGTCTGCAGCCTGGTGGCCTTGGCCTCGATCAGCGGCACGCCGGCCGGGATTTCGCCGCGCACGGTGTTGACCAGCGGCGTATAGAAGATGCCCTGCTGGTCGCCCGGGCGCTTATCCACGAGGCGGCCGAAACGCGCGACCCAGGACTCGCGATCAGGCGTGCTCGCGCGCAGCACCGCGTCGGCGATGCCGGTCCTCTTGAGGATTTCGACCTGCGGCCCGTCAAGCTTTTCGCAGCGAAAGTCTTCCGGATAGACCGGGTTAGGATCGATCACCACGGCGTCGATGCCCGCTTGGCCGAGCATCGCCGCGGTGAGCGAGCCCGCCAATCCGCCACCCACGATCGCTACGTCTGTCTTGCACACGTCCTTCGCCTCCGAGCCGCGGGGGCTCGCGTTCACCGGCCGCATTTCTTGCGGTAGTGCAGGTACGCCGCCTTGACGGCGCCGCGCGCGTGCAGAAACGTGCTTTGCAAAAGCGTTAGGAATCCGAAAATGGCGGAGCCGCCGGGCCGGACGTCGAACCACACGGTGACGATTGCCTGCCGTTCGCGCCAGGCGCTCATGAAGCTCGTTTCGTCATAGGCGCAGGAGTCGACGCGGGCGATGCCGGGGTCGCCGAGGAACGACATCGTATAATCCTCGAGCAGCAGCGTGCCGGGCGAGTAATCGCTTTGTGTTTCGTCGTAGGCGGTTTTCCAGGTGAACGCGGTCGTTCCCGCGCGCAGTACGATCTGCATGCTGACCGGCTTGCCGTCGAGCATGAGCGCATGGATGGCGGCCTCGCCGCGCGCCGCCAGCGCGGCGATCATCGCGCGCGTGAAAGCGGAGTCCGCCGGGTCGCTGGCGAGCGCGCTGCCCTGACGGCCCTTCCAGCCGGCGGCTTCGAGCGCGAGAAACTCCTCCAGCCCGCGCTCGACGTCGGCCGGCGCGGTCAGGATCCGGTAGCCGAGCGCGCCCTTCTCGCCGAGCCGGCGCCGATACTGGCGCAGCTTCTTGCGGCTGCTGGCGGACAATGCCTGTTCGAGGTAGCGCTTGCCGTCGAGCTCGGACGCCAGCATCGGGCGCGCGGCGCGCGCCAGCACGTACGGCGCGGTGCCGCGTATGGCGAGTACGCGGGCAAGCGCCTGCAAGGTAGCGCCTCTCGCGGTCATGGCATCGAGTGCGACCACGTCCGGCAGGCTGGGATCGCTGGCGATCGCGGTCAGCATCGCCTCGAGCGTGGGTTCGAGCGCGTCGCGGTCGATCACGGGCGTGGCGAGATAACCGTGCGGCATGGCGGGCGCCGCCAGCACGTCGAGCGGCAGCATCGATTGCGACGGCCGGCCGATGGAAAACGCCCAGACGCCGGCAAGCCGCCGTTGGCCGTCGTGCGTGAGCCAGGCCAGCAGCGCGACGTAGCGGCGTCCCGGATAGGTTTTGCCGGCGAGCTTCACCAGCAGCGGCTTCATGAAGACGTTTTGCGTGTCGGCGCGTTCGGTAAGCGCCTCCCACTCGGCCTGCACGTCGGCGAGCCGCGCGCCGCTTGCGACTTCGACGGTAACGTCGGTGGCGCGCGGCACATGCTGGCGCCGGACGTTGCGCACGCCGCCGACCATGGGATGCGGTTCGGCGATGTCAAAGGCAAGGCCGGCAACCGCGTTGCCGGATAAAACGTGTTGCGACAACAAAAGCGCCTCCCCGCCGAAAAATCGACCATCCGTCTATTGGCCAGTTTATATCTAATAATTACTTCGCATCCGGTTATAAGCACACTGAATCGTCGATGGTTTTGTTACCGATAAGTAAGGTTAATCCCGGCAATCGAATGGAATGCGTGAAGGCGAAGGAAAACACGTCCTTATGTCGCCGTGAATTAACGCTTCATAGGGGCGCGCCGTGTTTGTGTCGCGCGTAGTTGACGGCGCTGCGGCAGGTCATTGATGGTTTCGGCAGTTGAGGTAAGGTTCGACGGTGCAGTCGACGCGGGCGTTCGCGGTGCGAAAAGTGCGGCGTCCCAGTCGGTGTCGGCGCGCGGTGCGGCACGGCAGGATGCCATCGCGCTTGAAATCCACGACGCGCTCGCGCCGGTTGCGGATCGCTGGCGCGCCTTCGAACAGACGGCCGACGCCACCGTGTTCCAGGCGTACGAATGGCTCGCGGCCTGGCAGCGCCATATCGGCGAACGCGAAGGGGCGCGCCCGGTCGTGGTGGTCGGCACCGTGGCGAGAGGCGCGACGCTGTTCATCATGCCGCTCGCCGTCGTGCCGCGCGGCTACGGTCGCGTCCTAACCTTTCTCGGCTCCGAGCTTGGTGACTACAACGCGCCGCTGCTCGCGCCCGATTTCGCGCGCCATGTGCCCAACGCGCCGGCGCTGATGCGCCGCGTGTTCGCGGCCGTGCGGGCGCACGTTCATTATGACGTTATCGCTTTCGAGCGCCTGCCGGAAACCGTGGACTTCCAGCCCAACCCGCTTGTCGCGCTGCCGGTGATGCTGCATCCGAGCGGCGCCTACATGACCCCGCTCGGCGACGACTGGGAAACGTTCTACGCTGAAAAGCGTTCGTCCTCGACCCGCCAGCGCGACCGCGCCAAGCGCAAGAAGCTCGCCAAGTTCGGCGAGGTGCGCATCGTCCATCCGGCGAGCGACAAGGACATCGTCGCCACGCTCGACATGCTGATGGCGCAGAAGGGCCGCGCCTTCGCCCGCATGGGCGTCGCCGACATCTTCCTGCGCCCGGGCTATGGCGAATTCTATCGCGCCGTGGCGACAGGTCCGGCGACGCGTGACCTCGTCCATGTCAGCAGCCTGCAGGTCGGCGATGAGATGTCGGCGGTCAATCTCGGGCTGACCTTCCGTGATCGCTACTACTATATTTTGGCGAGCTATGGCGACGGCGAACTGTCGCGCTTCGGGCCCGGCGCCGCGCACCTACGCGACCTGATGCAGTACGCTATCGGCCGCGGCTTCCACGTCTTCGACTTCACCGTCGGCGACGAACCCTACAAGCGCGAATGGTGCGGCGAGAGCCTGCTCTATGACTATATCGTGGGCGTCGGTGTTCGTGGCACGACGATCGCGGCGGCGTTGCGCGCGATGCGCTCGCTCAAGCGCACCATCAAGCGCAATCCGCGTCTGTGGAAGATCGTGTTCAGGACGCGTGAGCTGCTCGGCCGCTTGCGCCGCTGAACCTCGCCTTAAGCCGGGCGCCGCCGCCGGACGAACATGGCGAGGCCGAGCCGGCGGCGCGCAATCACGAACAGCAGACTCGATTCGACGATGAAGGCGGCGGCGGTGGAGCAGGCGGCGCCGACGC
>JARRQH010000209.1:0-5664 GCA_037381985.1 Pseudolabrys sp. | reverse complement strand
CGGCCGGGCTGAGAGGCGTTTTCAGCCAACCCAACGAACCTGATCCGGGTCATGCCGGCGGAGGGACCAGAGATGCACACGCCGCGCGATTTGACCCCAGAGACCGCCGATCTGGCCCAGTCCGCCGCCGCCGTGCTCGCGCGCCTGCGCGCGCGGGGTCCGCGCGTCCACTGCATCACCAACGCGGTGGCGCAGAACTTCACCGCCAACGTGCTGCTCGCCGCCGGCTGCGTGCCGTCCATGACGGTCAACGCGCAAGAGATCGCAGCTTTCGTGGCGCGCGCCGACGCCCTGCTGGTCAACCTCGGCACCCTCGACCGCGAGCGCCGCGCCGCCACCGAGATCGCGGTGGCGACCGCCGGCAAGGATAACGTGCCGTGGGCGCTCGATCCCGTCTTCGTCGACCGTGCCGCCCCGCGCGCGGATTTCGCGCGCGTGTTGGTCGGCCGCGGACCCAAGGCGGTGCGGCTCAACGCGCGCGAATTCGCTACGCTTGCCGGCGCGGAGCCTTCGCCCGCGGCGCTCGGCGCTTATGCGCGCGAGCACGCCACGGTGGTCGCGCTCTCCGGTGAGACCGACTTGATCGCCAACGGCGCGCGGCTGGCGCGCCTCGCCAACGGCGATCCGCTGATGGCCAAGGTCACCGCCATGGGCTGCGCCGGTTCCGCGCTGGTGGCGGCCTGCCTCGCGGTCGAGCCCGATCCCTGGCGCGCCGCCGCTGCCGGGCTCACCATCATCGGCGTTGCCGGTGAGCTCGCCGCGCGCGAGGCGCAAGGTCCGGGCAGCTTCGCGGTCGCCATCCTCGACGCGCTTCATAATCTCGACGAACCCGCGCTCATCCAGCGCGCCACGGTGAGCTGAGGTGACCGCGATTGCTCTCACCATCGCCGGCTCGGACTCGAGCGGCGGCGCCGGCGTTCAAGCGGATTTGAAGACCTTCGCCGCGCTCGGTGTCTATGGCGCCAGCGCCATCACCGCGCTGACGGCGCAGAACACGCAAGGTGTAACTGGCATCCACGACGTGCCGGCCGATTTCGTCGCCGCGCAGATCGACGCCGTGTTCGCCGATCTCGACGTTGGCGCGGTGAAGATCGGCATGTTGTCGCAGGCAGCCATCGTCGAAACGGTGGCCGCGGCGCTCGACCGGCACGGCGCGGAGAATGTCGTGCTCGATCCGGTGATGGTGGCGTCGTCCGGCGACCGATTGCTCGCGCCCGAGGCGGTCGATGCCGTACGCCGGCTGCTGATCCCGCGCGCGCGCGTCATCACGCCCAACTTGCCGGAAGCGGCTCTCCTGCTCGATACGCAGGTCGCCCGCGATGAAACGGAGATGGAAGCGCAGGCGCGCGCGCTGATCGATCGTTTCGACGCGCAGGCGGTGCTGATCAAAGGCGGCCATGGCGAAAGCACCGAAAGCGTCGATTTGCTGGTGAGGCAGGGTGGCGCAACCCGCTTCGCGGAAAAGCGCATCGCGACCAAGAACACCCACGGCACCGGCTGCACGCTGTCGTCGGCCATTGCCGCCGGTCTCGCCAAGGGCCTCGATCTCACAGCCGCTGTTGGCGTGGCCAAGGCTTATGTCACCGCCGCCATCGCGGGCGCCGACAAACTCAATGTCGGTCACGGCCACGGGCCGCTGCACCATTTCGTTGAATACGCGCATGATCCCGAAAAGTGGGAACCGATTTTCGGAGCAGATCATGCGCAAGGAAAGGGGAGGAACGACGCATGACCACGACCCGTCGTCGCTTCACGCTCGCCGCCGGCGCGGCCGCGGCCGCCAGTCTCGCCGCACCGGCGATCGCGCGCGCCGAGACCATGAAATGGCGCATGGTCACCTCCTGGCCGAAGCGCCTGCCGGGCCCCGGCATGTCGGCCGAACGCATCGCCGACCGCATCCGCAAGCTGTCCGGCGGACGCATCGACATCACCGTCCATGCCGCCGGTGAGATCGTGCCGGCCTTCGGCGTGCTCGACGCGGTCGGCAACGGCGTCGCCGACATCGGCCACAGCGCGTCGTTCTATTGGCAAGGTAAGATGCCGGCGGCGGCGTTCTTCACCACGGTGCCGTTCGGCCTGACGCCGGCCGAGCACGTCGCCTGGATCGACGCCGGCGGCGGCCAGGCGCTGTGGGACGATCTCTACAAGCCGTTCGGCGTCAAGCCTTTCATGGGCGGCAATACCGGCGTCTGCATGGGCGGCTGGTTCCGCCATCAACTGAAAAGCCTCGCCGACTTGAAGGGCGTGAAGATCCGTTCCCTCGGCCTCGGCGGTGAGGTCTATCGCCGGCTCGGCGCCACGCCGCAGACCACGCCGCCGGCGGAGATCCTCACCTCGCTGCAGTCGGGCGTGCTCGACGCCGCCGAATTCGTCGGTCCCGGCTCCGACATCGCGCTCGGGTTCTATCGCGTGGCGCCATTCTACGACTATCCCGGCTTCAACAAGCCGAACGGCACCGGCGAATGCATCGTCGCGTTGAAACGATGGAACGCGCTGCCCGACGACCTGAAAGCGGTGGTGGCGCATGCCTGCGCGGCGGAAGCGACTTATGCGCTGGCCGAGATGGAACGCCTCGACGCCGTGGCGCTCGAAGCATTGACCGGGAAACACAACGTCAAGTTCAGCGCTTTTCCGACCGACATGGTGACCGCCGCGCGCAAAATCGCGGGCGAGGTTCTCAACGAGATCGCCGCCCGCGACGGGGCAAGCGCGAAAGTCCATACGTCCTATGCCGCCTTCCGCGCCCGCACCGCGCCCTGGTCGCGGGTGTCGATCGAGGCCGTGCTCAGGACGCGGGAGGCTTGAAGCGTCGATCGGCTGCACAGTCGGAGTTCAGATGGCCCGCAATTTCATCTAGCAAGGGATGTACAGGATGAGTGCGGTAATTAGCCATATAAGGGAGCGAAGATCGATGCGTCATTTGAGGCCGTTTTTGGCCGTTGCGGCTGCCATTTCCGCGCTTGCTGTCGTAGTAAGCTCACCCGCCCAGGCAGTGGAGCTGCCATGCAGCACTGCTAAGTTGATCGTGCCAAGGGGCGTGGGCGGTGATACCGACACCATCTTCCGCCTGCTGGTCGACCAAGCCAACAAGGATGGCGCCAAGCCCAGGCTGCAGGTCGTCAACGTGTCCGGCCAGGGCGGCAACAAGGGAGCAAAGGCACCAAGGCCTCGGCGCCGGACGGCTGCACGCTGTTCGCCAAGCACGACAGCGCGATCATCAACTATCTCGCCGGCCGTGTGAACTTCACGTGGAGCGCCTTCGAACCTATCGCCAGCGTGTCCTATACGCCGGAAGTCGTCGGCGCCAACGCCGCGACGCCTCTCAACGATATGAAAGAATTCGTCGCCGCCGCCAAGAAGGCGCCCGGCACCATCACCGCCGGCGTGACGCTCGGCTCGACCAGCCAGTTCATCTTCCTGCTGATCGACGAGGCCACCGGCATCAAGGTGAAGTTCGTGCTCTCCGAAGGCGAAGGCCACAGGTTCGAATCCTGTCCGGTGCGCCATTTCAGAACAGAACTATGAACGCTGAAGGCCGCCGTTTCTACGCTGGAAGCGGCGACCAGCGTTCGCAGCAATTCCGATTTCGATCCCATGATGCGAACCTCATCGTCGGCGACTTCGACACGCTGCGCCAACGCGCGCAGATGGTCGCGGCGGTAGCCGCCATCGTCGAGGCGTATCCGTTCACGCGCTTTGCGGGCGAATCCCTCGAGCATGTCAGGGCTGACGCCCTGATTGCCCGAACTGTCTCGGCCTGCCGGGCAGTCGAGACGCGCAGGTAGAGGGCGGCGCGGACGGTAACGGTTGGGCTGTGCATGTTCATGCTTGGCCTCCCATAGCTTTCTTCGCCTTGGGGCCGTCGATCAGGGGCAACGCCAGTTCCACCCGGTCATGCACCACCTTCGGCGCGCGCTTGCGCCCATGCCCCGGTTCAAGCCGCACAAGGCCGTAGCTCTCCATTGTTTTCAGCGTGCGTGACAGATTGGAGCCGGCCCGGCCGGTGATCTCCGCCAGTTCCTCCAGCGATGCCGGAGCCTTCTCGGCGATGATGCGCAGCAGTTCGCGGTTGCCGGCCGACAGCACCTTGGCAAAGGATTCGATTGAGGTGAACCACACCTTCGGATCGCTGGGCGCAGGTTTTTCCTCGCCGCGCGCGAGCCGCATGGTGCGGGCCTTCATTTCTTCATAGTCGGCAATCCCGACTTTCAATGTGGTCATAGGGCACCTCGTTCCTTCAACACCGCGTCCACCGCCTGCCAGAAGTCGGCCAGCAGCGTGGCCGCGTCCCCGTAGGGCTTCACGGTATGGAGGCGATGCCGATGGTTCAGCGGCTTACCCCTCCTGCCTCGGCCGACCGGATGGGCGTTATCGAAGCCGACCAGCCGTTCGCCCGAAGGCCCGTGAAGCGTGAGCGAGTAATCGAGGCCGTGCGGCTTTTCCGGCGATGCCGGAACGCGGGTGGCGATGAACCATGGACGGTGGTCGGCGGCCTGTAGCGTGCCGCATTTGCGCCTATGCGCTGGCGGCACCCCCTCTTTCGGGAACCTCAACCAAACTCACTTGCCAACGGAGTTGAGTTGCGGATACAGATTGAAGATGACCAAGCCGTTCAACCACATTTCTTGCTGGTGGCTGCCCCTATAAGGGCGGCTCCGAATGTCTTGTTCAGAATGGGCCGTCGCATTGGGCGGTCTTTTTTTCTCTCCGGCTCGATAGCGGCGTCCGAACCTCGAACGGAGAACTTCATGGAAAGTACAATCCTAACTGCACTTTTAGGCTTCGTCTTTGCGGCGACCATAACGCCCGGCCCAAACAACATCATGGTGATGGCGTCGGGTGCAAATTTTGGCTTTCGGCGGTCGATACCGCATCTGTGCGGCGTTTCGACCGGCGTCATTGCGGTCATCTTACTGGTCGGCATTGGTCTTATGGTAGTTTTCGACGCGCTGCCATTTCTTGAAGTGGCGTTGCGTGTCGTATCCGCCATCTACCTCCTGTGGCTGGCGTGGAGGATCGCCAACGCTAGGCCGCCAGAGTCCGGGATTCCTGACGCCAAGCCCTTGTCATTTTTGCAAGCGGCAACATTTCAATGGGTAAACCCGAAAGTATGGGCGACGGGCCTTTCCGCAATTGCCCTTTTCTCCCCGGAACGCTCATTCGGGTCCGTGATGGGGATCGCTTTGGCCTTCGCTGCCATCGGTCTTGCCTCGAACGCGATCTGGACTTGGATGGGCACGGTGCTGCGGCTTTGGCTTACGGTTGGGAATAGGCTGCGGGTCTTCAACGTAGCCATGGCGTTGCTGCTCGTGGCTTCACTTTACCCTGTTCTCGCTCATTGAACGGGCGGATCACCATAGGGGATGCCGTCGAGCGGTCAGTTCACGGCTCGCCGCGCCTTCGCAAAGCCGCGATCCGTTGCGATGAATCGCTCCAGCATGGGCACGATCAGCCTGACGGGATCGGCGGCGGGCTGGCCGGTTTCGCGGGCCAATACCTCGGCGTAGGCGACCAGATCGCGGTGAAGCGGCGCGGGCAGTTCCACCGTCACTTTCACGGGTTTGTCGTCGGGCAGCGGCCCCAGCTTCAGCTTCGTCATAGTCTACCTCCAGCGTTCTCGAATACCAAATCGCGGGGAACGATGATCCTGACCGGGAAGCCGGG
>JARRQH010000208.1:0-5707 GCA_037381985.1 Pseudolabrys sp. | reverse complement strand
ATGGTCGGTTCCCTAGCCGGCTCTGCCGGTTTCGGTCGAGTTTCAGTGAAGGCGGGCGTGAACCGTCATTTTACAGGTTAACCGCCCATTAAGGTTAACGTTTTATTTGCATGGGATGAGCCTTTCGAACGCCAGCCGTCGGGGTCCCATGCGTCCTGAACGTCTTTCCGCTACCCGCATTCTTACTTCGGCCGCGCTGGCCGTCACCCTCGCTCTGTCGGTTGCCGGCTGCGAGACCACCAGCGGCGACATCACCGGCTCGATCGGTTCCCTCGGCGCCGCTCAGACGCCGCACACCGACGCCCAATGGCGTGACTACGCCAAGGCCTGGGGTGCCCGCTACCACGCCAACCCCGGCGATGCCAAGGCGGCCATGGCCTACGCCGACGCGCTGCACGCGACTGGCCAGCGCGCCCAGGCGGTGGCGGTGCTGCGCCAGGCCGCCCTGCGCAATCCCGATAACGAGCCTCTGCTTGGCGCCTACGGCCGGGCGCTGGCCGCCGCGGGCGACTACAAGGAAGCGCTCGACGCGCTCAGCCGCGCCCACACCCCCGACAACCCGAACTGGCGTATCCTCAACGCGCAGGGCGCCGTCCTCGATCAGATGGGTCGTCACAAGGAGGCCCAGCGCTACTACTCGTCGGCGCTCAAGATCGTGCCCAACGAGCCGTCAATTCTATCCAATCTCGGCCTGTCCTACGCGCTGCAGAAGCGCCTACGGCTCGCCGAGAAGACGCTGCGCAAGGCGGCGGCCCAGCCTAACGCGCGGCCCAAGGTGCGCCAGAACCTAGCCCTCATCGTCGGTCTCGAGGGCCGCTTCAGCGAGGCTGAAAGCATCGCGCGCGCCGATCTGCCCCCCGCCCAGGCCGAGGCGAACGTCGCCTACCTGCGCCAGATGCTCACGCAGCAGAAGCAATGGTCGAAGCGGGGACGCCACCGCCGCGGCGGCCGTTCGTCCTGAAGTATCGTCCGAGATACTTGCGAGATACATGCGAGATACTTGGCCGCGGCGAATTCGCGGTCAATCCGTCATCCTGAAGTCGCGACGCGCGCGCGAGTCCGCGCACCTCGAAGGGTGGCGGATCGGGGTCAGTTCATCACGCCCATGACCTTGATGGCGGCGGGACCCAGGATCACCACGAACAGCACCGGCAGGAAGAACAGGATCATCGGCACCGTCAGCTTGGGCGGTAGCGCGGCGGCCCGCTTTTCCGCCTCCGACATGCGCATGTCGCGGTTTTCCTGCGCCATGGTGCGCAGCATGGTGGCGAGCGGCGTGCCGTAGCGCTCGGCCTGCTGCAAGGCCATGCACACCGACTTCACGCCTTCCAGGTCCGTGCGCTTGGCGAGGTTCTCGTAGGCCTGGCGCCGATCCGGCAGGTAGGACAGTTCCGCCATGGTCAGCGTCAGCTCCTCGGCCAGCGCCACCGACTGCGTGCCGATCTCCTCGCTGACCTTCTTGAACGCGGCCTCGATCGACATGCCGGATTCCACGCAGATCAGCAGCAGGTCGAGGGCATCGGGAAAAGCGCGCTGGATCGAGAGCTGGCGCTTCTGGATCTTGCTCTTCAGCATCATCAGCGGCAGGTGCATGCCGAGATAGGCCGCGCCGATGCAGATGCCGAGCTTGATGGTGGCCGGCTGCTTCATGTGCAGCACGACGAACACGTAGAAGGCCGCGAACAGGAACGCGACGACCGGCGTCACCATGCGCACGAACAGGAAGGTGACGTAGGGCGCCTGCCCCCGGTAGCCGGCCTGCACCAGCTTCAGCCGCGCTTCCTCCTGGCCGACCCATTTATTGAGGTTGAAGCGGTCGACGATGTCCTGAACGTACTGCTTGGGCGACTGGCGCAGGCTGATCTTCTGCTGCTCCTTGGCCATGCGCTCGCGTTCGCGCTGGCGAATCTTCTCGCGCTCGACCGCCACCGCCTTCATGCGCTTGTCGAGCGGGTCGGCGAAGACGAATGGCATGGCCAGCGTCAGCACGGTCGCCGCCGCGGCGATGGCGGCCAGCACCATCGTCAGGGTCTGCGGGTTTAATGCGTTTTCCAGCGTGTCGAGCATGGCCGCCGTGTTCTAGAAGTCGAAGTTGATCATTTTTTTCATCACCATCACGCCCATGAACATCCAGAACGCGGAGCCGGCGAGCATCAGGTGGCCGATCGGCGTCGTGAACAGGAGCGACATGTATTTCGGGCTGGTGATGTAGACGAGCGTCATGACCGCGACCGGCAGCGAGCCGATGATGCCGGCGGAGGCTTTCGCCTCCTGCGACATGGCGAGGATCTTGGCCTGCATCTTCTTGCGGTCGCGCAGCACGCGCGACAGGTTGCCGAGCGCCTCGGCGAGATTGCCGCCGGCCTTCTGCTGGATCGAGATGACGATGCCGAAGAAGTTGGCTTCCGGCACCGGCATGCCCTCGTAGAGCTTGAGGCAGGCTGCGCCCAGCGGCATGCCGATGGCCTGGGTCTCGACGATCGCGCGGAATTCGCTCTTTACGGGCTCGGGCGCCTCGATGGCGACCATCTTGATGCAATCGAGCAGCGGCAGGCCGGCTTTAACGCCGCGCACGATGATGTCTACGGCGTCGGGGAAATTATCCAGGAACTTGGTTTCACGCCGCTTCTTGAGAAAGGACAGCATCCAGAACGGCAAGCCGAAGGCGCCGGCGAAGCCGAGCCCGATCCCGCCCAACAGCCCGGCGCCGAGCCCGACCCCGAGCACGAAGAGCGCGATGCCGACCGCCGCCGACACCAGGGTGAATTGCCGCTTCGACCACTTCAGACCCGCCTGCGTCAGCCGTACCGCGAGCGGCGGGCGGCCTTTGTCCTTCCTGTGCCGTTCCTCGAATTCCTTGAGCGTGCTTTCCACCTGATCGCGGCGGGAGCGCTGGGGGCCACGGGTTGCGCGCTGGATCGTCGCCGCCTTGGCGACGGTCGCCATGCGCTGCTCGGTCTTTCGCTCACCGGAGAGCAGCGGATAGAGAAAAACCCATGCTATGCCGCCGATGGCGACCGCCACGAAGAAGAACAGGGCGATTGATTCCATCGGCATGGCGTCAGGTCCGCATGGATTCGGTGGCGGCTTCCGACGCGTCGAGCGCTGCCGCGAGACGCTGTTCCTCGCCGTAATAGCGGGCGCGGTCCCAGAACCGCGGCCGGCCGATGCCGGTCGAGCGGTGGGTCCCGATGATGTTGCCCTGGGCGTCCTCGCCGGTCATGTCGTAGAGGAACAGGTCCTGCGTCACGATGACGTCGCCTTCCATGCCCATCACCTCGGTGATGTGGGTGATCTTGCGGGTGCCGTCGCGCAGGCGCGAGGCCTGGATGACCACGTCGACCGAGGCCACGACCATTTCGCGGATGGTTCGTGAGGGTAGCGAGAAGCCGCCCATGGTGATCATCGATTCAAGACGCGAAAGGGCCTCGCGCGGGCTGTTGGCGTGAAGCGTGCCCATCGAGCCGTCATGACCGGTGTTCATGGCCTGCAACAGGTCGAAGGCCTCCGGTCCGCGTACCTCGCCGACGATGATGCGCTCGGGACGCATACGCAAACAGTTGCGCACCAGGTCGCGCATGGTGACCTGGCCTTCGCCTTCCAGGTTCGGCGGCCGCGTTTCCAGGCGCACCACGTGCGGCTGCTGGAGCTGAAGTTCGGCGGCGTCCTCGCAGGTGATGATGCGCTCGTCCATCTCGATGAACTGGGTGAGACAGTTGAGCAGCGTGGTCTTTCCCGAGCCGGTGCCGCCGGAGACCAGCGTGTTGACGCGGGCGCGGCCGATGATCTCCAGGATCTCGGCGCCCTGCGGCGTAATGGTGCCGAACTTGACGAGCTGCGCGAGCGTCAGCTTGTCCTTCTTGAACTTGCGGATGGTCAGCGCCGGCCCGTCGATCGCCAGCGGGGGGACGATGACGTTGACGCGGGAGCCGTCTATCAGGCGGGCGTCGCAGATCGGCGAGCTCTCGTCGACGCGCCGGCCGACCTGGCTGACGATGCGCTGACAGATGTTGAGGAGCTGCTGGTTGTCGCGGAAGCGGATGCCGGTGCGCTGAATCTTGCCCAGCACTTCGATGTAGACCGTGCCGGAGCCGTTCACCATGATGTCGGCGATGTCGTCGCGCGCGAGCAGCGGCTCGAGCGGCCCGAAGCCGAGCACGTCGTTGCAGATGTCGTCGAGCAGTTCTTCCTGCTCCGAGATCGACATCACGAAGTTCTTGATCGCAATGATCTCGTTGACGATGTCGCGGATTTCCTCGCGCGCGGAATCGGCGTCGAGGCGCGCGAGCTGGGCGAGATCGATGGCCTCGATCAGCGCGCCGAAGATGCTGCTCTTGACCTCGTAATAGGCGTCCGAACGGCGCGAATCGACGGCTGTCGGGATGGCGGGGGCGGACGAGGCCGGGGAGCGGCTCGGCTTGGGCGCCGACACCAGCGGAGCGCCCAGCCCCTCGGAGGGGAACGGCGTGCGTCCGCTCTCGCCCGCGCCGCTGTCGGCAGTTTGCGCGGGTGCCTCCTGCGGTGCGGCCGCGCCTGCGCTTTCCGATACCGCGGTCGCCGCCGGCTGCAACGGCGGCGACGGCGCGCGGTTTTCGCTAACTCCGTGACGCTTTCCGAACACGATTGGCTCCGGGCATTCTGAGGCGGTTCATCAGCCTCTCAGCTTGGCAAGCAGCGGGCTGAGCAGGCCGCCGCGCTGGCGTTTTGCCTCGGCGCGGCCGGTAAGAAGTTGCGCGAGCTGGCGGAACATGTCCGCCGTCTTGTGGTTCGCCGACACCTCGGCGATCATCTGGCCGTTATTGGCGGCGGTCCCGAAAATCTGCGGTTCGAACGGGATCACCGCCAGCGGCTGATCCTCCAGCGCCTTGGCGAAATCGGTTGCCGAAATCTCGGGCCGCTTTGGCACGCCCACCTGGTTGAGGCAGTAATAGGGGCGGTGGTCGTTCGGGCGTGCCGTTCGCAGGAGGTCGACCAGGTTCTTGGCGTTGCGCAGGTTGGCGAGGTCGGGCGCCGCAACCACCAGGATGTCATCGGCGGCTACCAGCAGGCGCTTGGTCCAACCGGACCAGATATGCGGCACGTCGAGCATCACGCAGGGGATCGAGGTGCGCAGCGCGTCGATGGTGGAATCGAAGGCCTCCGCGCTGAAGTCGTAGGCGCGCTCCAGCGTCGCCGGCGCCGCCAGCAGGCTCAAATGCTCGGTGCATTTCGATAGCAACCGGTCCACGTAGGCGGTGTCGACGCGGTCCGGCGAGAACACGGCGTCGGCCACGCCCTGCGGCGGATCCTGGTTGAAATCGAGGCCGGCGGTACCGAACGCGAGATCGAGATCGGTCACCACCGAGTCGAGCGCGAGGTCGCGGGCGATCGAGAAGGCGATGTTGTGCGCTACCGTCGACGCCCCCACGCCGCCCTTGGCGCCGATCACCGCCATGATGCGGCCGACCGGTTTGGCGTCGGGCGCGACAAACAGGCCGCACACAGCGCGCACCACGTCGAGCGTGGCGACCGGCGCGATCAGGTAGTCGCTTACCCCGCGCCGAGTCAATTCGCGGTAGAGCGTTACGTCGTTGATGCGGCCGATCACCATCACGCGCGTACCGGAGTCGCAGACCTCGGCGAGCTCGTCGAGCGCGTCGAGGATTTCGTCGGCGCGCTGGTCGGCCTCTATGACGATGACGTTGGGTGTGGGTGCGGTACGATAGGC
>JARRQH010000207.1:0-5751 GCA_037381985.1 Pseudolabrys sp. | reverse complement strand
GAACTTCAGCCCGCGCTTCCAGGCGCGCTCGACCGTCATTTCCGGCGGCGTGATCACGAAGAACATGTAGACCAGCTCGCCGAAGCGGGTGAGCAGGCGGCTGCTTTCCTTGCCGGCCGGCACGAAACTGTCGAAGCGGAAGCGGTCGATCAGGAGATGCGACATGCGGCCGTCGGCAGCCTTCGCCGCCATGCGCAGGTCGAGCTTCTTGTCGATGATCTCGACCTCGTGGCCGGTCAGCGTGCCGGCGTATTTGTAGGCCTCGCCCAGCGAGCCGTAGTCCAGGAGATATTTGCGCCAGATGTCCGGGCTGATGAGCGCGAATTCGGTCCAGGGCAGGTGCAGCTTTTCCGCCAGCGCGCGCTGCAAGGGCCGCATGGTGCTCTTGCCCGAGGCCGAGGCGCCCTTGACGTTCATCACCACCGGGTGCGCCTGCGACGGCAGTGGCCGGTAGCCTTCCTGTTCGGCGGCTTCGAGCACGAACGGCCGGATCGCTTCGCCGATGACCTCGCTGCCGTGGTCGTTGCACACGAGTGTGACGGCGAGCTCCGTGATCAGCTTGGCGTCGCCGTAGAGCCGGCCGCGCCGCGCGATGATCGCGGTGGCGACGGTGGCGAGCGCGTAGAGACAGGATTCGGCGAGCGGGTCGGCAGCGGTTTTCGCTTTCCGTTGCCATTCGGTAGCGATACGCCGGTCGGCCGCTTCCGGGCTTTCGCTCGGCGCGGCGGATGCCGGTTTCGATTTGCCGAAGCCGAACCAGCCGGGCTTCGGCTTGGCGTTGCCGCTCGACACCGGCGGTGCGACCGCCGCAAGCTCCCGCGCGATCGTGTCGGCAGCATCGTGCTTCACGCGCTCATACGTCGCGATCAGCTCCGCGCGATGGGGCGCGATATATTTGCCGAGAATGGTCGAGGCCATGGCGCGGAAGTTCTCGCCGAGCGTGGCGTACCGGGTGCCATCGGGCACCGACAGGTCGATGGTGACCGAAATCAGCAGCTCGTGGACGATCAACCGTTCCGGGCGGAACGCCACCAGGTGCTGCACCGGCAGGCCGCAATAATCGCTAAGCTCGTGCGCCTTGGCGGCGCTGGTCGAGACGTTGTCGGCGGTGAAGATGGTCGACAGCGGCAGGTACTGCCGCGGCAATTGCGACTCGAGCCCGGGATTCCAGGCGCCATATTCGGTGGCGGGGGCAGGAGTGTCCATGGTTCAGCCGGTCTCTTTCAACGGAGCGAAAGCCGGCAGCGCATGCGCTGTCGCGGAATGCGGATCATGGAAAATTATCTCCTTTCGCCATTGGAAAGCATGATGGCACAGAATGGATTATTCCTTCAAACGAGACGACGTGTCTGGTGCGGGGCAACACGACAAAGGGCGGCGAACGCCCGGCGCGAAGAACGATCCGGAGGGATGACCCGATGAAGCTCGGCTTCTTCACCATGCCGATCCATCCGCTCGACAAGGATTGGCGGCAGTCGCTGCGCGAAGACCGCGAGGCCTTCATGCTTGCCGACGAGTTGGGCTTTGTCGAGGGGCTGTGCGGCGAGCACGTTACCGACCGTGCCGAG
Source organism: Pseudolabrys sp. (assembly GCA_037381985.1). GTDB lineage: Bacteria > Pseudomonadota > Alphaproteobacteria > Rhizobiales > Xanthobacteraceae > Pseudolabrys. The sequence goes on along the minus strand of JARRQH010000207.1, from coordinate 4,183 downwards.
AACATCACCTCCTGCGCGATCTTCCTGGCCAGCCTGGTGGACAAGACCAAGACCATGAAGCTCGGCACCGGCACCATCAACATGCCGAACACGCATCCGGCGACGGTCGCGGCGCAGATCGCCATGCTCGACCACATGCTCGACGGCCGCTTCCTGTTCGGCATCAGCCCGGGCGGCCTGCTGTCGGACGCGGAGGCGTTCGGCAATCTCGACGCCGACCGCAACGCGATGTTCCTGGAAGCCATCAACCAGGTGCTGGCGATCTGGGATGGAGAGCCGCCCTACAACCTCAAAGGCAAGTATTGGACGATCAATGTCGAGCGCCAGTTCATGCCCGAGCTGGGGCAAGGCTTCATCGCCAAGCCGTTGCAGCGCCCGCATCCGCCGATCGTGGTCACCGCGGTGGCGCCGTTCTCGAAGGGCGTGACCGAAGCGGCCGCGCGCGGCTGGGATCCGATTTCGGCCAACTTCCTGATGCCGGCGTGGGTGAAGAGCCATTGGCCGAAATACGTCGAGGGCTGCGAGCGCGCCGGCCGGCCGGCCGATCCCGCCAACTGGCGCGTCGCGCGCTCGATCTTCGTCGCCGACGACGAGCAGACCGCGAAGGCCTACGCCACCGACCCGAATGGGCCCTACCGCTATTATTACAGCCAGCTCTTTACCAAGCTGAAGAAGGCCGGGCGCATCGAGCTGTTCAAGACGCGGCGCGACCAGCCCGACGACGAGGTGACGCTCGACGATGTGTGCGACGCGCTCATTACCTATGGAACGCCCGACAAGGTCGCCGACGAACTCCTGCAATACCGGGAAACGGTGGGCGATTTCGGCACGCTGCTGTATGCGGGGAAGGACTGGACCTCGCGCGAGCTCGGCCGCCGCTCCATGATCCTGCTCGCCGAGAAGGTGCTGCCCAAGGTGAACGCGGCAATCGGGGCATGAGCAGGCCGTGCGTCTTCGTGTGTCCGCCGCACGACGTAAGTTGACCGCGCCGCACTCGCGGTGCACCGCGTGCGGGACGCGAAGCCTACTTGATCGCCTGCGGGTTGATCGGCGAACCCGTGCCGCCGGTGATGATCGGCGGCGGGCCGCAGAAGAAGAACTCGTGGACGCCGTCGGCCGCGCAGTCCTCCGCCAGTTCCTTGAGGTAGAACATCTCGCCCATGCACAGGCTCGTGGTCGGGATCACCACCCAGTGCCACGGCTGGTTGGCATCGCCGGTCTCGTTCGGCCGCACCTCCACGCCCCAAGTGTCGGTGCAGATGGCGGCGATCTGCTTGTCCTGGCACCAGTAGCAGTTCTCGAACTTGACGCCCGGCGCGTCGCCGCCGGCATAGCCGCCCCAATCCTTCTCCGCCAGGCAGCGTTCCATCTGCCCGGTTTCGACAGCGCCACCGTCGCCATCCCGTCGGCGTAGCAATGCACCTTGATGCCGAACGAGCCACCGACATCCTTGGGGACGACGCGCACCTGGCCTTCGGCAAGATCGAGATGCTTGGCGAACAGGTTCTGCATCATGTACGGCGCCTGGTTGCCCTGATAGACGGTGAGGCGCTGCTCGCCCGGGTTCCAGTCGGCGACGATGGCGCGCGGCTCCGTGGTGACACCGGTATGACGGCCGAACACGAACGTGGTTTCCACCCTGCTTCAACAGCGCCTGCTCCGCGACTAGCATGCCCATCGTGCAATAGCCGCATTGCAATGCGTTGCGCCGCTCGAACGCGGCCTGCAGGTCGGCGATCTCGCCGGTGTCACTCAGGCCCTCGATGGTTTCCACCGTGGCGCCGTCGCACTGCGCCGCCAGCATCAGGCGGCCGCTCACGACACGCCTCCGTCGCGCACAAACTCTCGATTGTCATGGCTGGGCTTGACCCGGCCATCTCGCTTAGGAAGGCGAGGTCGTGCGTCCCTGATCGGGATTGCCGGGATAAGCCCGGCAATGACAGCGGAGGGGCTCATCGCCGCGCCTCCATCAGTTGCGCGACCACCCGCCGCAACAGCGCGCCGGCCAGATGCTTCTTGACCGCCGCGGTGGCCTGCACGTCGTCCTGCGGGTCGAGATCGAGCGCGGCGGCCGCTACCTCCACGTCACCTTTTTCCAGCGCGGTTTCGGCCTTGTTGGCGCGAACGGGCGTATTCCCGACGCCGAAATAGGCGAGACGCACGTCGCTCAAGCCTTTACCGGCGGCGCGAGCGGTTGCCGCCAGTTCGACGATGGCGTGGTCGCCGTGCCGGCGCGCCCTCTCGCGCGAACCTCGCGTTCATGTATAAGGCCGGCATCAAAATCAGGGAGGCTGGTCATGGCGGGTGCGTTCGACGGAAAAGTGGTGACGGTCAGCGGCGGCGGCCGCGGGATCGGCCGTGCCATCGCGATGGCCTTCGCGCGCGAGGGTGCGCAGACCGTGCTGGCCGCATCAAACGCGGCCAACCTGGACGCGACGGCGAAAGAAATTGCCGACGGCGGTGCGCCGATGCCGCTGGCGCTCGCCGGCGACCTGCGCACGCTTGCCGGTTGTGAAGCTCTGTTCGCGGCGGTCAAAGACCGTTTCGGCCGCTGCGACGCGCTGGTCAACAACGCCGGCGCGACCAAGGGCGGCAATTTCTTCGACCTGCCCGACGAGGCCTGGGCCGACGGCTTCGCGCTCAAGTTCTTCGGCGCCGTGCGGCTGACCAGATTGTTCTGGCCGCTCCTCAAGGAGGCGCACGGCAGCGTTCTCTTCATCGATGGCGGCGCCGCGCGCACGCCGGGAGCCGACTTCCTGATCGGTGGTTCGGTGAACGCGGCCATGGCCAATTTTGCCAAGGGCCTCGCCGCGCTCGGCAACCGCGACGACGTCAACGTCAATGTCATTCATCCTGGCCCGACCGAGACCGACCGTATGACCGAACTGTTCGCGCAGTTCGCCAAGGCGCAAGGGAAAACACCGGACGAGGTGCGGCGCGACGGTCTGCAAAAAAGCGGAGCGCGCCGTATGGGCCTGCCGGAGGATATCGCGGCGTTGGCCGTCTTCTTGTGCCGCGACGTCGCCCGCCATATCCAGGGCCAGGCGATCGCCGTCGATGGCGGCACTCAGCCGGGGTATTACTAGTGCAAGAGCCTTGCCCGCTCGTCCCCGCGAAAGCGGGGACTCAGGGGCGGCAAGCTTGGAGTGTGTCGCTCTGGATTCCCGCTTGTGCGGGAATGAGCGGCCTTTGATGCGGCGCTAGCCCGAAATCGATTTCACGATATCGATCGCCCGCCGCAGCAGCGTTATCGACGCCTCCTCGGTGCGGAAGGCGGCATGCGAGGTCAGGGTCACGTTCGCCATCTTGGCCAGCGGGTGGTCGGCCTTCAATGGCTCGTCCTGGAACACGTCGAGGCCGGCGTGGCGGATATGGCCGCTTTGCAGGGCCTCGATCATGGCGGCTTCGTCGACCAGCGCGCCGCGCGCGGTGTTGATCAGGATGGCGCCAGGCTTCATGCGCGCGATGCGCGCCTTGTCGAGGAACCCGTTGGTCTCGTCGTTGAGCACCAGGTTGACCGAGACGACATCGGACCGCGCCAGCAGATCGTCGATATCGGTGAGCGGGCAGGGCGCGTTGGCATGTGCGGTGCGGTTATAGCCGATCACGTCCATGCCGATGCCGCGGCCGATGCACGCGACCTCGCGGCCGATGCCGCCGAGGCCGATCACGCCCAGCGTCTTGCCCTGAAGCTGCATGCCCTCCTGCGGCGTCCAGACGCCGGCGCGCACCTCGTGGTCCATGCGCGCGATGTCGCGCGCCGCCGCGAACATCAGCGCGACCGTGTGCTCGGCGACGGCGGTGTCGCCATAGCCCTTGATGGTGTGCACCGTGACGCCGCGCGCCTTCAACTCGTCGGGGTTCATGTAGCTCGCCGCCCCGGTGCCGAGGAACACGATGTGCTTGAGCGCCGGGCATTGCGCCACCAACTCGGTCGGCATGTAGGAATGGTCGTCGAGCGCGACCGCGTAGTCGCCGAGCACGCGCGGCAATTCAGCGCGCTCGAACGGCGTGCGGTTGAGATCGATCTTGGGATCGTCGGGGCGGATGACCTTGGCCCACACCGGGGCGAGTTGGTCGTTGCAGTCGATGAAGAGGCTTTTCATACCAGCAGTGTAGCGCGGTAAACGCGGCTTGGGCACCACCTCTCTCCGTCACCCAGAGGTGCGTGCGCAACGCGTAC
>JARRQH010000206.1:0-5798 GCA_037381985.1 Pseudolabrys sp. | reverse complement strand
GACGAGGTCGGTTGGGCGTTCGAGCGAGGGGGATCGGTCCGATCGCCTCGGTGCGTTGACGCATCGAGTGGCAAGGGCGCGCGTGCCATCGACCTCGCGCCACGGTTCGGCAACGTACGCAGTGCTATCTGGACATGGTCGGTTTGTCCGGCGTCGCCGGCCGGCGCGCTGCTCTTCGCTCAGGTATATGTATTCATGTACTTCATACAAATGACGCGCAGGCACGAGGCGATGTTCTTGTCGTTGGCAACCAGGCAGCCGTCGTGAATGCGCTCGATCAGTTGCGGCATGGTCAGGTGCAGCCGGACGGTGATCTCCTCCAGCACGGTCCAGAACACACGCTCCAAACGGATGGTGGTGCTGTGACCGTGGATGCGGAAGCCGCGTTTTTCCGGGACGAATTCGCTGATCTGGTCCTGCGAGCAGGCATTGAACATATGTCCGAGGAAGTCGCCCGGTTCGACTTCGATGTAAATTGACATCGCCCGTTTCCCTCGCGGGGCAGGGCGCCTGCAGGCTTTGAGCCCGGCGCCGACCCGCGGAAAGATGTCCGGCCGGCTGTTGCCGCCCGTTTGCAATAACTACTACCACTCCGGCTGGATGCACCGTAAGCTTTTTCGAAAGCCGACGCTTTTGCGTCGCAGCAAAGGGAACGGTTCCGGCTGCGACGCAGAGTGAAAAAAGCCGTAAAGCCGGCAAAGATTAAGGGCCGTGAGGCCAAGACGCCGAAAGGCGAAAGAACAAGATGCTCCGGGGAGGAGCGCCGCAAGCATGGAATTCTTCAAGAAGACGCTCGATCCCGTCATCGCCCTGATCGCCATTGCGGTCTTGGACGTGTTCCTGTTCATGGTGGTCGGCGCCTGGACCGTCGGCGGCGGCGAAACCATGATGACCGGCCTGATGGCCAAGGGCATCATGGGCGACGCCCTCGACCGGCTGCCGTTCTGGCATCTCGTGTTCGTGCCGTCCTGGGGCTACTGGAAGATCTACATCAGTCTCGGCATGCTGTTCGGCGCCTTCGTCGGCGCCGTACTGAGCAAGGAGTTCTACCCGCGCTTTCCGCGCCGGCTGTCGGAATGGGTGATGATCACCATCGGCGGGCTGATGATGGGCATCGGCATCCGGCTCGCATTCGTCTGCAACGTGTCGACCTTCTTCGGCCTGACGCCGGAGATGAACCTGGGCGGCTACCTGGCGGTCAGCGGCATTCTCGCCGGCGCCTGGGTCGGCTCCATGATCTACAAGAAAGTGCTGGAGTCCTGACCCATGCATGAAGCGTCCATGTCAGTTGTCGGACAATGCCTCGCCGCCTTCATCTTCGGCTCGGTGGTGGGTCTCTTGGTGCAGCGCTCGCGCTTCTGCAACACCGCGGCGCTGCGCGACGCCATCCTGTTCAAGACCTACCGCAACACCAAGGCCCTGCTGGTCGGGATGATGATCCTGACCATCGGCTTCACGCTGTTCATCACCGTCGGCCAGGGGCATCCGATGCATTTCGACGTCGGCCTCAACACCTTCGCCGGGTTGTTCATCTTCGGCATCGGCATGGTGCTGGCCGGCGCCTGCACGGTGTCGACCTGGGTCAAAACCGGGGAGGGTAATATCGGCGCGCTGTGGGCGCTGATCTTCACCTTCATCGGCATGTTCCTGTTCTCGCTGGTGTGGTCGGCGAACTACTGGCCGCCGGCGCCGACCAGCATGACCGGTCAGCCCAACCTGGAAGCGCTGCAACTCGGCTACGCCAATGCCGGCACGCTGCAGGCCAAGCTCGGCATTCCGGCCATCGTGTTCGGCATCGTCCAGGCCGGTGTCCTGTTCATCATTTACCGCGCCATCCTGCGCAAGGAGGCGGCGCGCGCCGGCCAGGTCAAGGAAGCCGCGGCGGGTTCGGCCGTCGGCGCGCAGGCCGAAGCGGCCGAATAGACACGCACGCTTTCAAGTTCAGAGAGGACCGATTGATGGGACTGTTCAGCAAGAAGAAAGAAACCGAGGCGCCGGCTGGCGGCCATGCCGTGACGCTCGACGACGGCGTCAGCTATATCATCGCCCAGACCGTCGACTGCCTCGGCGACAACTGCCCGCGCCCGCAGCTCCTGACCAAGAAGGCGGTCGGTGGCGTGCCCGCCGGCGGGGTGGTGGAGGTCGTTCTGGACAATCCGACCTCGGTCGAGGCGCTGCCGCCCATGTGCCCGGAAATGGCCGCGACGCATCTGGCGACCATCAAGGAAGCGCGTGCCTGGAAGGTCTATATCCGCAAGAACTGAACAAGAATTGATCGAGAACCGAGCGAGCATCATCGATGGCCAAGCTCTATATGCATCTCTACGCGGGAATCGCGCTGACGGTGACGGTGGTGGGTCTGGCGGCCATGCTGATCCGGCCGCCGCACAGCACGCATGTCGACCGCAATGGCGTTGCCTATTACACGCCGCAGGTGCTCGACCCGGCGACCGGCAAGCCGGTCGATCTCAACGTGCTCATTCGACATTACCGCGGGGATTAGCGCATGATCCCGAAAAGTGGGAACCGGTTTTCGGAAAAGATCATGCGCAAACAGGAAATTTGAGGACGCGCGAATGGACATCGCAACCGCCGCGCAATTCGTGTTGGCCGCGCTCGCCTTCGGCACCATGTATGTGCTGTTCGTCAAGGACACCCTGTAAGGACAAGGACCATGGATAGAGCCAGTCTGATCTTCTGTGTCGGCGCGCTGGCGCTTTCGCTGCTGGTTGCCGTCGTTGCTTACCCTTACGCCGCCGTTTCGGCCGATCAGCTTGCCCGTGCGGCCACGCCGCAGCCGGCCGAGGCGCTCGGCTCGGTGGACGTCGGCGAAGGCTTTGGCCAAGTGCCGGTGAGCAAGCTGATGGACTACTACATCGCCAACCCGCCGGTTGAGACCGTTTCCGCGCCGGCCGCCGCGCCAAAGATCCATTTCGGAGGGTGCTGACGTGATCCGGCCGTCCTGCATGACGATTTGTGGGGCGGCCTTGTTGGCGGTCGTGGCGACGGCACCGGCTTTGGCCTCGACCAATGCGCTCAGCTTTGTCGACCGGCTGGTGATGGGCGCGCATACGCGTGTCATCGACGTGCGCACTCAGGAGCGATGCGAGAAGGCTTCGCTTCCCGGCGCGCGCTGTCTGCCCGCCGCCGCGCTGTTCCACAAAGACGGCCGGCCCGTCGACTACCACACCTTGCGCTGGCTGCTCGGTACCATCGGTCTCAGCGGCAAGGAAAGCGTGCTGGTCGTCGGTGCCGATGCCGGCAACGCCGCGGCGGTGGGCGCGCTGCTGTATCTCGCCGGCCAGCGCGCGGTTGCCGTGCTCGACAAGCCGCTGACGGTGCTGGCCAAGGCCGAAGCCGGCAGTGCGCGCGGCATGACCCGCGAAGCCGTGTTCACCGCGCCCATGCGCGACCTCCTGCTGGTGGCCGCGCCGGACCAAGCGAGGGGCGCCATCGCATCGGGCCCGCCGCGCCAGCGTCTCACCCGTTTTGCCCGCATGACCGCCGACGGCACGTCGACCCGGTTGCGGCTCACCCCCTGACAACAACAAGAGGTATCGCGTGGACGTCCTGCTGCATGTCACCACCCCCGAGGCCGTGCGCATCGCCGCGCCGCTCGGCCGCGCGTTCAACGCCAACGGCACCACGTGGGGGTGCTTCCTCACCAACGACGGCGTGTGCGCGCTCGATGACGCGGGCTTCGCGGTCGCGCTTGCCGGTGCGGCGCGGGTCGCGGTCTGCGAGCACTCCTGGGCGCAGCACATGAAGGGCCGTGAATGCCCGGCCGAACAGGCGAGCCAGACCCTCAACAGCGCGCTGATGGCGGAAGCCGGGCGCGTGGTCAGCCTTTAGGAATCCGCGATGGCCACCGACACAAAATCGATCCTGGTGCTGGCGCGCCGCGACCATACCGAAGCCATGCGCGTCGCGGCGGGGCTGACGATCTTCGGTCATGCGGTGCGGTTGGTGTTCATGAGCGAGCCGCTCGCCGAAACGCAAGCCAATGCCGAGATGGCCGAGCTGCTGGAGCTTTCCGACATCACCCCGGAAACCACGGTGCCGGAGAGGGCCGGCGAATTGAAATCGCTCAATTCCAAGGACCTGGGCGCTGCTATTGCTGCCAGCGACCGGGTCGTCAATCTGTGACTGGGAAGAAAGCTGAGATGAAGCGCATCGTTGAACTGAAGACCGGCCTGTTCCCGGACGCCGAGACGGTGGCCGCCGCCCTTGCCGAAGACAAGGCGATCGCCGAGGTCGTGCGCCTCGACGTCTCCGAACTCGCCGCCGAAGACGAGGAAGCGTGGAAGAAGGCAGCCGAGGCCATTCTCGGCGCAGATCTGACTGTCACGTTGTAGCGGCGAACACCGCCGCCAACAGGCTTCAACACCGGGAGGACTACACCATGACCAAAAGCTTAGCGCATCGCAGGCACTGGCTCGGCGTCGCCGTCGGCGCCGCCTTCGTCGCCACCGTCGGGTTCGCCGGATCGGCCATGGCCGCCGAGCCGCTGGTCGACGCCGCCTGGGCCAAGGCCAATATCGGCAAGCCCAATGTCGTATTCCTCGACGTTCGTCCCCAGGTCGCCTATCTGCGCGGTCATATTCCGGGCGCCGTGCACACCAACTACGGCAAGGACGGCTGGCGCGTGAAGATCGGCAAGGTGGTGGGCATGTTGCCCGAGGACACCAGCAAGCTCGGCAAGCTGATCGGCAGCCTCGGCATCGACAACAATTCCCACGTCGTGCTGGTCTCGCCCGGCATGTCGTCGACCGACATGGGCATCTCCACCCGCCTGTTCTGGACCTTCAAGGTGCTCGGCGACGACAACGTCTCGATCCTCAACGGCGGCATGAAGGCCTATCTCGCCAAGGTCGACAGCAAGGGCAAGCCGGTCTATCCGCTGGAAAAGGGCATGGCCAAGCCGACGGCCAAGACCTTCACGGTGGCGCTGCGCAAGGACATGCTGCCCAACCGCGACGCCGTGAAGGCGGACATCGGCAAGAGTGGCGTGACGTTGGTCGATAACCGGCCGTCCGATCAGTATCTCGGCGTCACCCGTCCGGGAGTCGACGCCGCCAGCGGCACGATTCCGAGCGCGCGCAACCTGCCGCAACAGTGGGTGACCGTTAACGGCGGCGGCACCTTCCGCACCAAGGCCGAGCTCGAGAAGCTCTACAAGGCGGCCGGCGTGCCGACCTCCGGCAAGCAGATCAACTTCTGCAACACCGGCCATTGGGCCTCGGTCGGCTGGTTCGCGTCGTCGCAGATTCTCGGCAATAAGCAGGCCGAGATGTATGACGGCTCGATGAGCGATTGGACCCATCACAAGATGCCGATGGAAACCAAGATTAAGGTCAACTAGAGCGTTTCCAGGCGAAGTGGGAACCGGTTCGCCGTCCGGAAACGCGATGAAATAAAGACCGAGAAAGAAGGACTCGCATGGCGCGCCCGCGCCATATCGTTCCGACCTGTCTCGTCATGACCGCGATGGCGTTCGCCGTCGCGGTCATGATCGCTTTGGCCATTCCGGCGGCGTGCGCCGCGGGGGCGCCGCCGGCGGGGCGTCAGCTCGCCGCCGAATTGCTGATCCTGCGTGGCGACCTCGATCGTTTGGCGCATGAGCCGGGCTTGTCGGCCAAGAACCGCGAGGGCTTGCGCCAGCGCATTGCCGGCGCGCTCGGCCTGCTGCCCTGGCTGTTGCGTAAGGTCGGTGACGCCAAAACCGCCAAACGCGCGCGTGCTTTTCAAGGCCGTTCGAGTGCGGCGGGTCGCGCTCGGCTGACCGCGTTACTCGATGC
>JARRQH010000205.1:0-5844 GCA_037381985.1 Pseudolabrys sp. | reverse complement strand
CGCTGGATATTGTGAGCATCGCCTTCGGGCGTCCGGTCCGCATCGGGTATCTCCTTCGATCAGGATACCCGAAACACATGCAATAATTATGCCACGAACTTACGGGACAGAACACTAGAACGTCTGGTACGTCTCGCCGTAGCGGCCACCGACGCGGTCGAAGCCGGCGGTCGCCGGCTTGTAGCTCTGGTCGATGTTCATGGCGCGGGCGTAGGAGCCGGCGGCTTTCTGCTTGTCGCCGAGGCGCTCGTAGGCGAGCCCGCGGCTGGTCCAGGCCTGCACGTTCTGCGGATCGATATTCACCGCTTGGTCGAGGTCGCTGGCCGCGTCCTTGTATTGCTTTACCGCGATGTAGCTGAGGCCCCGCGCGACGTAGGGCGGGGCCTGGTCGGTCGACAGCCCGATGGCGGTGGTGAAATCGTCGATGGCGTAGCCGTGCTGGCCTTCGGCCTGATAGAGCAGGCCGCGGTTGTAATAGGCCTGCCCGCTGTCGGGGCGGATCGCGATCGCCTTGTTGAAGTCGTTCAGCGCGGGGAGCATCTTGTGCTCCTGCCGGTAGACCATGCCGCGGCCGAGATAGGCGTTGGCATAGTTCGGGTCGATCAACAGTGCGCGGTTATAGTCGGACAGCGCCAGATTGAGCTTGCCGGTTTGACGGTAGACCAGCCCGCGGTTGGCGTAGGCCTGGGCGTAATTGGGATCGATGCCGATCGCCTTGTTGAAGTCGGCGAGCGCCTCCTTGTAGCGCCCGCCCTTGCCGAACACGGTGCCGCGCATGTTGTAGGCCTGCGGGTCGTTCGGATTGCGGCGCACGACCGCGGTCAGGGAAGCGATGTTGGCGGGCGAGGCGGCGTAGCGTGAGTCCTCGCTGGCCGGCGCGGTGGCGGAGCTGTTGACGGCGTCCAGGCTTGCGCAGGCGCCGAGCGTCGCCAGCAGTGCCGCCGCAAGCGGCGCCATAAGCGCCCGCCGCCGATTTCGATTGCCGTTGCGCGCTTCTCTCATTGCGGAACTGCCGTTACGGGTCGCAACAAAGCGTCTTGCTGCCAATCAATCTGCCTGCGAATGCGGCGAAGGTTCGGCGGCTGCCAAAAGCAATAGCGCGGGCGATAGGCCCGCGCCAAGAATCACACCAAGAATCGCAAAGAGGATTGCCGTCGGAACCGCCGCCAAGGCTGCCTGACGGCAGGGGCATCAGCCCGCGCGCGCAGCACCCCGGCCCGCGCCGGCAGCCGGACGCGGCTTCGACGGCAGCAGGCCCTCGCGCTGCATCTTCTTGCGCGCGAGCTTGCGGGCGCGGCGGATCGCTTCCGCCTTTTCCCGCGCCTTCTTTTCCGACGGCTTCTCGTAGTGGCCGCGAAGCTTCATCTCGCGGAAGATACCCTCGCGCTGCATCTTCTTCTTCAGCGCCTTCAGGGCCTGGTCGACATTGTTGTCGCGGACGAGAACTTGCACTTGTGCTCCTTCGTTGTGGCGGTTCGGGTGCCGCTCGGACAGCGCCGCAATGGCGATCCGCTTCGCGAGTCAGCGCGCGCATTAGCAGAAAAGTGAAAATAAGTCCATTGCGGCGGCGCTTTTCGCGCCCCCGGGACCCTCGATTGGGCCCTATATGGGCCATTTTCGGCCCCGGCGCCACCCCTAAGGTGAGTTTCGCGCCGGTTTCTGGCGGCCGGCTCGGCCGCCGCCCGCCCGAACAGGGCTTCCAGCCAGCGGTCGACCGCGGCGTCGATGACCATGTGGACCCGGTCCGCCGGGCCCCGGTTGGCGACGCTATGGGGGTCGGACAGCCGCAAATACCAGCAGGAACCGGCCACCATGGGGCAGGGGACCCCGTTGAGGCGGAAATCGACGCCGTCGTTGGTCACGGACCGGGATATGGAGCCGCACCGCTCGGAGCGGGCACGCGAAGGCGCCCAGCACTGCCTGGAAATAGGGCGCGGCGTTGAGCGCCGGCGCGTCGACGAAATCGGTGCAGGTCGGGTCAGAATAGATCATCCGGACCGGGTGAGTCTAGCCGGCCGGGGCCCGAAGCGCCACCGCGCTCCAGTCGCCGTCGTAGTTCCGGGTCACGAAATGGGCGGTCCAGTCAGCCTGCAGCGCGGCCAAGTCGGCCGCGAGCCGCGCGGGGGCGAAGGCGAGCGGCAGCAGCAGGCGGTCGGGGAAGCGGTGTTCGCGCGGCATGGGCCGTCTCCGCGACGCATCTTACGCCGTCGGCGATCGCCCGCCACCCGTCACTTCGCTGGCCAAACCCTGGTGACGTGGCCCATCTTGCGGCCCGGGCTGGGGGCGCCCTTGCCGTAAACATGAACCGCCGCGCCGGGCACCGTCAGCCAGCGCTCGGCCTCGTTCACCTCGGCGCCGATCAGGTTGACCATCTCCACCCGGCCGAGCCGCACGGGCTTGGCCAGCGGCCAGCCGGCCACCGCGCGGATGTGCTGCTCGAACTGCGACACGATAGCGCCGTCGATGGTCCAGTGCCCGGAATTGTGCACCCGCGGCGCCACCTCGTTGACCATCACGTGCTGCTTCTTGCCGGTGCCGGTGACGAACATCTCCACGCCCATGACGCCGACGTAATCGAACGCCTTGACGATGCGGGTGGCGATGCGGCGCGCTTCCGCCGCGACCTGAGGCGTCACCTTGGCCGGCACCTTGGAGACCTTGAGGATGTGGTTCTGGTGGTCGTTCTCGGTGACTTCGAAGCACTGCACGCTGCCGTCCTGGCCGCGGGCGGCGATGACCGACACCTCGCGCTGGAACTTGACGAAGCCTTCCAGGATGCACGGCACTTCGCGCAAGGATCGCCAGGCCTCGCCGCGCTCGCCGTCCTTGGTGATCTTGGCCTGGCCCTTGCCGTCGTAGCCGAGCCGCCGCGTCTTCAGCACCGCCGGCAGGCCGAGCGCCGCGATACCGTCGGCGAGCTGGGTCGCGCTGTGCACGGACGCGTAGGGCGCGGTCGGGATCTTCAGGCTCTTGAGGAAATCCTTTTCGATCAGCCGGTCCTGTGTCGTCTCCAGGACTTGCGGGTCCGGCAGCACGGGCCGTCGCTTGGCGAGGAACGCCGCGGTCTTGGCCGGCACGTTCTCGAACTCGTAGGTGATGACGTCGACGCTTTCGGCAAAACGCGCCAGCGCTTCCTCGTCCTCGTAGGCCGCGCAGGTCGACCGCGCCACCACGTCGAAGGCGCATGAATCCTTGTCCGGCGCGTAGATATGGCAGTTGAGCCCGAGCCGGGCGGCGGCGAGCGCCAGCATGCGGCCGAGCTGGCCGCCGCCGAGAATACCAATGGTGGCGCCGGGCGCGAGCACGGCTTTGCGATTGAACATGGGGCTAGCTTCTAGTCCTTCGGCCGCTTGGCGACCGCCTTGGTCTGGCGCGCGCGCCAGGCGTCGAGCCGCTTGGCGATCTTGGGGTCGCTCAGGCCCAGAACGGCGGCCGCCAGCAACGCGGCGTTGATCGCCCCGGCCTTGCCGATGGCGAGCGTGCCGACCGGCACGCCGGCGGGCATCTGCATGATCGACAAGAGCGAATCCTTGCCTTCCAGGGCGTAGGTCTTCATCGGCACGCCCAGGACCGGCAGCGGGGTCATCGAAGCCGCCATGCCCGGCAGGTGGGCCGCGCCACCGGCACCGGCGACGATCACCTTGAAGCCGGCATCGCGAGCGCCGGTGGCAAAGTCATACAGCCGCTTGGGCGTGCGGTGGGCCGAGACGATGCGGGTATCGTGGCCGATCTTGAGCGCGTCCAGCGTCTCGGCGGTATGCTTCATGACGGCCCAGTCGGACTGGCTGCCCATGATGATTGCGACCGGCTTTGCCGCCATGATGGCTTCCCTCGTCGTCCCTAGAAGGCGTCCGGGCCCGAAAAGCGGGCCCGCGCGGACTTGAAATAACCCGTCCGCTCCGGCGGCAGGAAGCGCCGGATTATAGGTTGGGGCTCCCCTCTGGCAAGGCGAAAGCGGTAGTCTTGCCCCGGGCGGCGTCGATTCCGCCGTATGGTTGGGGAGGATCTCGGGAGTCGTGGCGCGGGACCGGGCGGCAGGCAACGAGGGGCGGGCGGGGCAGGATGACACCGATTCGCCCGAGCGGCTAAGGGCCGAGGTCGAGCGGCTGGGCCGGAAGCTGGCGCGCGCCGAGGCGCGTATCGCCGAACTCGAGGCCCACGCCGACGTCGATCCGTTGGTCGAGGTGCTCAACCGGCGCGGCTTCGAACATGAGCTCGAGCGCTCGCTCGCCTATGTGCGCCGCTATGGCGGCCGGGCGGCGCTGGTGTACATCGATCTCGACGGCTTCAAGGCGGTCAACGACGCCCACGGCCACGCGGTCGGCGACGCGCTGCTCAAGGCGGTGGCCGGGGCTCTCGCCGGCCACGTGCGTGCTTCCGACGCGGTCGGCCGGCTCGGCGGCGACGAATTCGGCGTCTTGATGTGGAATATCGGCGAGCCGGCGGCCCGCGCCAAGGCGCGCGAACTCGAGGACCATGTCGCCGTCGCCCGGCTTTCCGAGGGTGACGCGGCGCCTGCGGTGGGCGCCAGCGCCGGCTTGGTGATGCTTCAGCCGGGCGCGACCACGGCCTCTGCCATCGACGCCGCCGACCGCGCCATGTACGCGCGCAAGCGGGAGAGAAGGGCGTAATCCGTCACCCTGAGGTGCTCGGCGCGAAGCGACGAGCCTCGAAGGGCGACGGCCACCGCTCTTCGGAATCTGGCCGTGCATCCTTCGAGGCTCGCCCTGCGGGTTCGCACCTCGGGATGACGGAGAAAGGGTGGTGGCTCACCTACGCAATAATATCCGGCGTGAGCTGGTCTTCGATAGCGTGGATGCGGTCGCGCAGCATGAGCTTGCGCCGTTTCAGCCGCTGCACCTGGATCAGGTCGGCGCCGGGCGAGGCGGCGAGCGCCGTGATCGCGGCGTCGAGGTCGCGATGTTCCTGCTGCAGGCGCGCTAGCTCCCCGCGCACCTCCCACTCTTCCTCGTCCGTCATTACCACCGCTGGTTTTCTTCGGCCCTTGGAATGGCCGGCCGAAAGCGTTTGTGTCGAATTATCCCGTTTTCCACAGATCGGTTCAAGCTGCTGGTAACCCATCGTTTATCAAAGGATTTGGGCCTATGCCCGATTCCGGTTGCCAGCAATACCGTCGCCCTTGCGCGAAAACTGGGCTAGACTACATGTCTATTCGGGGCCCTTGATTGAGGAGACATGCTGCATGTCGATGCAATCGCATCTTGCGGAACTGGAAAAGAAGCATCAGGCGCTGGAGGACGAAATCACCGATTGCCTGCTGCATCCTGCCACCGATGATCTGCGTGTTGTCGAGTTGAAACGTCGCAAGTTGCTGGTGAAGGACGAGATCGAACGGCTTAGGCAGGGCGCCAGCGTTCACTGACTTCTTCGACTTCACCGCGTCCAACGTTCAAAGGGTCAAGACCGCCGGCTCGCGCCGCGAGGCGGCGGTTTTGCTTTGTGCGGGTTGTCCCGCCGCGGCATGCCGCTATGCAGCCATATTGTCTTGGCTTAGTTTGGCGTCGAACAGTCCCGACTTGCGGAGAGGCCCCCATGTCGTTCCTGACTTCGCGCCGTCTTGCGCTTGCCGCCGCCCTCGTCGGCAGTGGTTTTATGGTTGCGTCGGTGGCGTATGCCTTCACCATGGAAGACGCGACCGGCAATGGGCAGGACCAGAGCTTCCTCTACCCCGATCGTGGCGCCGCCGGCGGCGATGGGACGCAGCAGGGTTTCACGTCGAAAGATGGCATGACGACCTATAGGGACGGCAATACGACCCTCCAGTTCGGGCATCGGCGGTCGTTCGATCAGAGGTACAATGCCGACCACCTGTTCGACCCGCTC
>JARRQH010000204.1:0-6696 GCA_037381985.1 Pseudolabrys sp. | reverse complement strand
CCAGCGTCAGCGTAAGGTTGAAGCTCGATAACGGTACGCTCTACCCTGAAGCGGGCAAGCTCGTTTTCATCGAATCCAACGTGAGCGAAGCCACCGGCACGGTCGGCGTGCGCGCGATCTTCCCCAATCCCCACCGCTTGCTGCTGCCCGGCATGTATGTGCGCGCGATCGTCGAAGAAGGCGTGGCGCCGAACAGCTTCCTGGTGCCGCAGCGCGCCGTCACCCGCAACACCAAAGGCGAGCCGACGGCAATGTTCGTGGGTGCGGGCAACAAAGTGGAACAGCGTGTTCTGGCCGTCGAGCGCAACGTCGGTAATAACTGGCTCGTCACCACCGGCATCCACGATGGCGACCGGGTAATCGTTGAAGGCACGCAATTGGTACGACCGGGGCAAGTCGTGACGCCGGTCGAGGTGACGATTGACGAGAATACCGGCGAGGTGCGCGGGCCGAAGCAGGGCGCGTTGTCGACACCTCACATGGAGCAGTTGGCGCAGCGGGCGCAGTCGAACGCTGTGGCCGGAAACTGAGCCATGTCACGTTTCTTCATCGACCGGCCGATCTTCGCCTGGGTGATTGCAATCGTCATCATGCTGGGCGGCCTGCTCGCGCTGCGCATGCTACCGATCGCGCAGTATCCGCAGATCGCACCGACGACCGTGCAGATCACTGCAAGTTATCCCGGCGCTGATGCGAAGACCGTGGAAAACTCGGTGACCAAGGTCATCGAGCAGGGCATGACCGGCATCGACCACCTCGACTATATGACGTCGACGTCGACCTCCACCGGCGAGTCCAATATCACGCTGACCTTCACCAACGCGGCCAATCCCGACACCGCGCAGGTTCAGGTGCAGAACAAGCTCCAGCTCGTCACCGCAACGCTGCCCCAAACCGTGCGGAGCAACGGCATTACGGTCACCAAGTCGTCGTCCGGCTTCCTCATGGTGATTGGCTTCGTGTCGACCGACGGCAAGCTCAACGTCACTGACATTGCCGACTACGTCAACAGCACGTTGAATGACACTTTGAAGCGCGTCGATGGCGTGGGCAACACCGAGTTGTTCGGCTCAAGTTATGCGATGCGCATCTGGCTCGATCCGGATAAGCTGGCGAAATATTCGCTGATGCCGCGTGACGTGATCACCGCGATCCAGGCGCAGAACACGCAAGTCTCGGCTGGCCAGCTGGGCGGGCTGCCCGCCCGCAAGGGGCAGCAGCTCAACGCTACGGTGACCGCGCAGAGCCGCCTGCAGACGCCCGAGCAGTTCCGCAATATCATCCTCAAGAGCAACAGCGACGGTTCGCTGGTGCGCCTGAACGACGTCGCCACCGTAGAACTAGGCGCTGAAAGCTACACCTACAGTTCCGCCTATAACGGCAAGCCGGCCATGGGTCTCGCTGTTAACCTAGCGACCGGCGCCAACGCCATCAACACGGCGAAGGCGGTCCGTGCCGCCATCAACCGGCTGTCCTCAACGTTCCCGCCAGGCCTCAAGGTCGTCTATCCCTACGACACTACGCCGTTCGTGCAATTGTCGATCGAGGAAGTGGTCAAGACCCTGTTCGAGGCGATCGGCCTCGTCTTCATCGTGATGTTCGTCTTCCTGCAGAATATCCGGGCGACGCTCATTCCGACACTGGCCGTGCCAGTGGTGCTGTTGGGCACTTTCGGGGTGCTTTCCGTCTTCGGCTATTCAATCAACACGCTCACCATGTTCGCCATGGTGCTGGCCATCGGTCTCTTGGTCGACGACGCCATCGTCGTGGTCGAGAATGTCGAGCGCGTGATGGAGGAGGAGGGTCTCGAACCCAAGGAAGCGACGCGCCGCTCAATGGGCCAGATCACCGGCGCGCTGATCGGCATCGCCACGGTGCTGTCGGCGGTGTTCATTCCGATGGCGTTTTTCGGTGGCTCGGTCGGCGTCATCTACCGGCAGTTCTCGGTCACGATCGTCTCGGCGATGTTGCTGTCGGTGCTGGTTGCTTTGATCCTGACCCCCGCCTTGTGCGGCAGCATCCTGCGCCGGCGGGATACCCACAGCGCGAAGAAGGGCCCGCTGGGCTGGTTCAACCGCGTTTTCGAGCGGGGCACGCGCGCTTATCGTCGCGGCACGCAAGGCGTCATCGCGCGGTCGGTGCGCTTCGTGCTCGTGTTCCTGCTGATCGTCGTGGGCGTCGGCGTACTGTTCGTGCGGCTGCCGAGTTCGTTTCTGCCGCAGGAGGATCAGGGCATCCTGCTGACACTGGTGCAGTTGCCGGTCGGCGCCACGCAGGACCGGACGCTGAAGGTGCTCGCGAAAGTGCGTGACCACTATATGAAGGACGAGAAGGCGGCCGTCGAGGGCGTGTTCACGGTCTCTGGCTTTAGTTTCAGTGGGCAGGGTCAAAACGTCGGTCTCGTCTTCGTCAGACTTAAGCCGTTTGCGCAGCGCACCTCGCCCGCGCTTTCTGCCAACGCCGTCGCCGGCCGGGCGATGCGGGTGTTCATGACCTACAAGGACGCTCAGGTCTTCGCGCTGGCGCCGCCGGCCATCCAGGGCATGGGCACCACCAACGGCTTCGACTTCTACCTGCAGGACATCACCGGCGCCGGGCACGCGAAGCTGATCCAGGTGCGCAACGAGCTGCTGGGTATGGCTGCGCGGAGCAAGCTCGTTACCGCGACGCGCCCGAACGGCCAGGAGGACGAGCCGCAATACGCCGTCGACATCGACAAGGCGAAGGCGAGCGCGCTCGGACTGAACTTGGCGGATGTAGACGCCACGCTGTCGACGGCGTGGGGCGGCACCTACGTCAACGATTTCATCGATCGTGGCCGCATCAAGAAGGTCTACGTGCAGGGTGACAAGGATTTTCGCATGCAACCGTCGGATATCGGCCGCTGGTACGTGCGCAATTCCTCCGGCGATATGGTGCCGTTTTCCGCCTTCGCTTCCGGTCACTGGAAGTACGGCTCGCCGCGGCTTGAGCGCTACAACGGTTCCGAAGCGGTCGAAATCCAGGGGCAAGCAGCGCCCGGCGTCAGCTCCGGCACGGCGATGGACGCCATCGACGCCATGGTGAAGAAGCTGCCGGCCGGCTTTAGCCATCAGTGGACCGGCTTGTCGGCTCAGGAACGCCTGTCCAGCAACCAGGCCACCTCGCTCTATGCGATCTCGATCCTGGTGGTGTTCCTATCGCTGGCCGCGCTCTACGAGAGTTGGTCGACGCCGTTCGCCGTCATGCTGTCGGTGCCGATTGGTGTGTTCGGTGCGCTGCTCGCGGCCATGGTGTTCGGCCAGACCAACGACGTCTACTTCAAGGTCGGCCTGCTGACGACGATCGGCCTGTCGGCGAAGAACGCGATTCTGATCATCGAGTTCGCCATCCAGCGTCATGCCGCCGGCGCCGGCCTGGTAGAAGCCACGATCGATGCGGCCGGTCAGCGCCTGCGCCCGATCCTGATGACGTCGCTCGCCTTCATCCTCGGCGTGATGCCGCTGGCGATTGCGAGCGGCGCCGGCTCGGGCGCGCAGAACGCGGTCGGCATCGGTGTGATGGGCGGCATGATCGCCGCGACTGCGCTTGGCATCTTCTTCGTGCCGTTGCTGTTCGTCCTGGTGCGTCGCGTTTTCCCTGGCTCGCAGCCGCACGCCACCAACACCACGGATACCGACAGCGGGCCGTCCGATGGTCACCCCGCCTCGGAGGCACCGTGAAAGCGACGGCGTTGAACATGGAACCGGTTCGCGTGCCGATGGCGCTGTCGGTTGGCGGTATCGATACAGCTGTTGCGCGCGGCCGCGCAAAATCATGGCGTCTGGCAATGGTTCTGCTGTTCGGTGTTTCGCTCAGCGCTTGTGCCGTCGGGCCCGACTATATGTCGCCCTCAATCGACCTGCCGTCGCACTGGGCCAACGCCAAACCGGCCAAAGCCGGCAAGACGGCGAGCCTCGCCCGCTGGTGGCGGCGGTTGAACGATCCTGTGCTCGACGAGTTGATCCGGCGGGCCGTGCAAGGCAACCTCGATGTGGCCAGCGCCAAAGCGCGCATCCGCGAAGCCCGCGCCACGCGGCGGCAGGCGATCGGCGCGTTGTTTCCGGCGATCACCGGATCCGGCTCGGCGAGTCGGGCCCGGACGGCGGCCTCGGTCAGCAACGGCGTGACGGTCCCGCCGAGCATCGGCAACTTGTTCAAGTCCGGATTCGATGCAAGCTGGGAGCTCGATCTGTTCGGCGCCAACAAGCGGTCCGTCGAAGCCGCGACCTATGGCGTCGATGCGGCCAAGGACGACCTGCGCGCGACGTTGGTCACGCTGATCGGCGATGTCGCCTCAAATTATGCCGAAGCGCGCGGCTATCAGGCCCAAATCAGCTTGGCGCGCCGGACGGCGGCATCGCAGCGCGAAACATACTCTCTGACCCAGAAGAAGTACGAGGTCGGCTCCGCCTCCAAAGTGGACGTGGCTAAAGCGGGCGCTCAGACGGCCACTACCGAGGCCGATATCCCGACCTACCAGGCGGGTTATGCGACTGATGTGCATAAACTCAGCATCCTGCTCGGGCTGCCACCGGCGAGCCTCTCGCGGCTGATGGCGCGGACCAAGCCGATCCCGACGCCACGTCTTCCGTTGCCGGCGCGGATCCCGGCCGACGTGCTCACGTCGCGCCCGGACGTGCGCAAGGCCGAGCGCCAGCTCGCCCAGTACACGGCGAAGATCGGGGAGGCCGAGGCGGCGCTCTACCCCGACATCAGCCTGACGGGGGCGGTATCGACCAACGCCACCAAGATCGGCGACCTCGGCAAAAACTCGTCGATCGGCTGGTCGCTCGGCCCAACGCTGAGCGTTCCAATCTTCAATGCGGGCAAGCTGCGGGCTGCCGTCGAAGTCGCCCAGGCGCGGCGCGATCAATATTATGTCGCCTGGCGTTCGGCCGTTCTGACCGCGCTCGAGGATGTCGAAGACGCGCTGGTCTCGCTGTCGCACGAGCGCACCAAGGAAAAGCGCCTCGCCGAAGCGGCGCGGCAGTACCGTGAGGCGGCGAAGCTCTCGCGCACGCTGTATCAGACTGGGACGCAGAGTTTCCTCGACGTGCTCGACGCCGAGCGCTCGCTTTACTCGGCGGAAGACTCTCTGCTGAAAAGCCGGGTGGCGATCGCCAAGGACTATATCGCACTGGCCAAGGCGCTCGGCGGCGGCTGGAACGGTAAGATTGATAGTTCCAAGCCTGAAGTGGTCGATGTCAATACCGGCCCGCATTTGTATCGATGGCGTCGATGAATGCCGCCCTAGCTGCCTCGAGCTTGAGAATAAATTTGGACATTGGGTTAGCCGAAGCAGCCGTCGACCCAAAGGATCAGCCGTTGCCATTCGTTCTTAATCTGCCGCATTCGTATGCCACAAAGCATTCGCAATTACCGGCGCAGTCGGTTTGTCGACCTCTTGCATCAAGCCAGGGACCGTCGCTGCCGCCCTGGTTGGACCCCTCGAACTGCCGCAGTCTGCCATTATCGAACATCCATCAGGCTGGCTGGAAGTAAGTTTGGAGAAGCAGACGGGCCGCAGCGAACCTGTGGCCTCGCTGGTCCGCACTGCCCGCCGACTGTTCGAGGGTGCGGTATTCGCAAGGGGGCCCGTCGATACGCATGATGCCAAGGCAGCATGGACGCAGTATGGCCGCTCTGGGCCATTTGCAGGCGAGCCGGCCAGTCTGCTAATAGCCTCGTTTGGCTGCCTCCGCGTCCAAGGGGCCGGCATTCAATCTGGCCGCGGCTGACTAAGCCATTATTGGCGTCCCGGCGGAGTCCGAGGCCAAGCCGATGGTGATGAAGTTCAGCTTCGTAACCAGCATGAGCACCCCGAAGGGCAAGGCAGCGGCGGTCTTCAAGTCCGAGGCCGAGAAGCTGCTGCCCGGCAAGGTCAAGATCGAGCTGTTTCCGAACTCGGAACTGTTCAACGACAAGAAGGCGCTGACGGCGCTGGTGCTCGGCGACGTGCAGTTCATCGCGCCCTCGATGTCGAAGCTCGGCAAGTACACCAACAAGCTCGGCGTGTTCGACCTGCCGTTCATATTCAAGGACATGAATGCGGTCAGCCGCTTCGAAGACGGCCCGATGGGCCGCAAGCTCCTGCACTCGATGGAGAATCGTGGTTATCTTGGGCTCGCCTACTGGCACAACGGCATGACGAGCCTGTCGGCCGACAAGCCGCTGCTGCTCCCGTCCGACGCCAAGGGGCTGAAGTTCCGCGTGCAGAGCTCCGACATCATTGCCGCGACCTTTGAGCAGATCGGCGCCAATGCGCAGAAGCTGCCGTTCTCTGAAGTCTACCAGGCGCTGCAGGTCGGCACCGTGAACGCGCAAGGCAACACCTGGTCGAACATCTACACCAAGAAGTTCTACGAAGTGCAGACCGACTTCACCGTGTCGAACGGCCGCATCATCGACTACGTCGTGCTGGTCAACGCCAGCTGGTGGAAGGGCCTGCCGGCCGACATCCGCGCCGGCCTGGCCAAGGCGATGGCGATCGCGACCAAGGTCAACAACGAGAACGCCGACAAGCTGAACGCCGAGGCCATGAAGAAGGTCGCGGCGGCGCCGCACGTCACCATCCACCACCTGACCGAGGCGCAGCACGCGGCTTGGGTCAAGGCGATGCATCCGGTCTGGGCAAAGTTCGAGAAACGGATCGGCAAGGACGTCATCGACGCCGCG
>JARRQH010000203.1:0-10746 GCA_037381985.1 Pseudolabrys sp. | reverse complement strand
GCGGGGCTTTTCTCGCCGGATTGTTGTCCTTTGCCTCGCCCTGCGTGCTGCCGCTGGTGCCGCCGTATCTGGCCTTCATCGGCGGAGTCTCGATCGAGGAACTCGCGCCCGAGGCGGGCGCCGCCGCGCGCCGGCGGGTGCTGATGGCGGCAATCGTCTTCGTGGCCGGCTTCAGCAGCGTGTTCGTGGCACTCGGCGCCACCGCTTCCTGGCTGGGGCAGGCCGTTTCCGCCCATCTCGGCATCCTGGGTTACGTGGCGGGCATCCTCATCGCCGTCATGGGCCTGCACTTCCTGCACGTGATTCGCATCCCGCTCATGGACCGCACCGCCAAGGTGGGCGTGGCCGAAAAGCCGGCCGGGCTGGTGGGCGCCTACCTGATCGGGCTCGCCTTCGGCTTCGGCTGGAGCCCCTGCGTCGGCCCGGTGCTGACCGCCATCCTGCTGTTGGCAAGCGCCAAGGACACGGTGGGCGAGGGCGCATGGCTGCTCTTGGTCTATTCGCTCGGCATCGGCTTGCCGTTCCTGGTGGCGGCCGCATTCGCCTCCGCCTTCATGCGCTGGAGCGCGCGCTTCAAGAAACGGCTCGGGCTGATAGAGAAGGCGATGGGTGCGTTCCTGGTTGCCGCCGGCGTGCTGATCTTCACCGGGCAGATGCCCACCATCGCCTTCTGGCTGCAGGAGACGTTCCCGGTGTTGGGCCGGCTCGGCTAGCGCGCGCCACCAACGGCTTCACCCGAAGCGGAACGACAGCAGGTGATCTATGGCGCGCAGTTCTCCGACCACGCGGTGAAAGAGATTGTCGTCGCGCTCTTTGATTGCTTGCGGCACGAAGGTCAGGCTGTGTTGGGCGCCGTCAATCAGCCGCCGGAACTCGGGGTCCTTGTGCACCGCCTCGCTGGCTATTCGATCGCAGCGTGCGAGCTCGTGGCCGTAGACCGCGGCCCTGCCGGCAACGGCGTAGCTGGTCGCCGGCTTGCCGAGGTCGAGGCCGGGCTTGTCGTAGGCCATGAATGCCGCGCCCGCCTTGGCGGCGTCGGCGATGCAGTCGGCCAGCACCACGATGCCGCTTTTCTGCCGGAGCGCGTGCAGGTCGTCGCGAATTGCGATCAGCGACTGGCGGGCGAGCTTGGCCCGGCCGCTGGTCAGCATCATGTCGGCGCCGACCAAGCGGGCGTCGACGGCGGTGAACAGCTTGGCATAGAGCGGATTGCCGTCGAAGGCGTCCGGCCGGTGGCCGGCAAAGCGCGCCGTCAGCTTGTGCCAGGCGGCGCGCAGGCGGTCGACCTCGAGCGAGGCGAGGTCGGTGTTGCCGGTACGCAGGTAGCCGATGGCGACCCGGTTATGGCTGCTGGCCGCTTCCACCGCAGCGTTGAAGTCGGCNNNNCCGGGCCGGCGCCGCGCCGGCCACGAGCACGAAGGGAAGGGCGAGCGCACACAAGATCGTGACGGATAGCCGCATGGTTGTTCACCGCACCCGGTTGCTCAGATATGGTATTGTTAGAATATAAACTGCTCGGGGCCCCTCATGTCCATCACCCGCCGCAACCTGCTTCTGGCCGCCGGCGCCACGGCCGCCGCGGGGATCGTGCCGGCCCGCGCCAAGCCGATCCTGACCGCCGACGGGCTCTACCGCGAGCCCTGGTTCCTGGACAGCTTCCTCGACCTCGCCGACGACCTGCGGCAGACCACCAAGGAAGGCAAGCGCTTTGCCATCATGTGGGAGCTCAAGGGCTGCCCCTATTGCAAGGAAACGCACTTCGTCAATTTCGCGCAGGCCCGCATCGCCGATTATATCAAGGCCAATTTCAACATTACCCAGCTCAACATCATCGGTTCGCTGCCGGTGACCGACTTCGACGGCGAGCAACTGCCGGAAAAGAAGCTCGCCGCCAAATACGGCGTGCGCTTCACGCCCACCTTCCTGTTCTTCCCCTCGGATCTCGCCGCCATCAAGGCGCTGCCGCCGCTGAAACGCGAGGTCGCGCGTGCGCCGGGGTATCTGAGGCCCAACGACTTTCTCGCCATGTTCCGCTTCGTGCGCGAGAAGGCCTACGAGAAGGGCAGCTTCCGGGATTTCCTCAAGCGCCAGCCGAGTTGACGGGTTTCGTGTCCCGGATGCGGTGCAGCACGAAATAATGCACCGCTGGTCCGGGCCTCGCGCCGCTTTTACCATCGTTCTATTCTTGCACTAAGACGGCTCCGCAAGTTCGGCGATCAAGGTGACGTTGCCGTTCGTGGAAGAGCGCCTCGCGGAAGCGCGCGCGTTCATGGGCGAGGATTTCTGGGCCTATGGCGTGGAAGAAAGCCGCAAGACGCTCACGAACTTCCTGGATCACCACCACAGGCAGGGGCTCTCCTCACGGCTGGTGAAGCCGGAGGAGCTGTTTCACCCGGGCACGCTCGAGAGCTTCAAGCTCTAAATTGCCTATGACCCCTGCCGCAATCGCGCCAACACCTTGAGCCCGATATAGCCGTCGGCGGGATGCATGCCGACCTTGCGCTCGAAGGCCAGCACCGCCTTGATGGTCTGGCTGCCGGTGCGCCCGTCGATGCCGCCGGTGTCATAGCCGCGCTCGGTCAGCCGACGCTGGATCTCCTTTACTTCCGCCACGGTCGGAATGCGCTCGCCGCCCGGGAACTGCCTGTGGAAGGGCGGGTCGCCGCGGATCAAGTCGGCGAGATGCACCAGTGCCAGCGTGTAGCTCATCGACGGATTATAGGACCGCACCGCGTAGAAATTCCGGCCGAGCAGGAAGGCCGGGCCGCCGCGCACCGGCACCCAGAGCCGCGCCTTGTCATGCGGGCGCGGAAATGCCTTGCCCTCGGCGCGCCGCACGCCCTCGGCGTGCCATTGCGCGTATGAGTGCCAGCCGCCGCGAATGCGCAGATGGGCCGGCAGCGTGACCTCGTGGCCCCAGCGCTCGCCGCGCCGGTAATGCCCGCGCGTGACCAGATAGTGCGCGGTGCCGGCGAAGGCGTCGTCGGGCTTGCCGAACGGGAAGACATGGCCGTCGTGGTCGAAATCGACGCCCATCTTCAGCCAGACCTCGGGCATCCATTGGGTGTGGCCCATGGCGCCGGCCCAGGAACCGATCATCTGCGATGGCTTGGCCCAACCGCGCTGGACGATGATCAGCGCGTGCACCAGTTCGGCGCGCCAGTAGCGGCGGCGGCGCGGATCGCGCCAGGCTAACGCGGCGAGCGCCGGGATCACCGGCCGCATGTATTTCATGTTGGTGACGACGTCTCCGAACGAGGACTCCATGCCCCATAGCGCGAGCATGATGTAGCGGTCGACGCCGTAGTCGCGTTCGATGCGGCCGAGCAGCCCGGCATACTCTTTCGCGCGTTCCTTGCCGGTGATGACGCGCCAGTCCGAGCAGCGCCGGTTGACGTACTGCCACAGCTTTTCGGTGAACTCGGGCTGTTTGTGCAGCGCTTCGAACACGCTCATGTCGGGCGAGACCGAGCGCATCACCCGGTCGTAGGTTGCTGCCGACACGCCGCGCCGCAGCGCGTAGGGACGGAAGCCCGCGACCCAGTGGTCGAAGGCGCGCGACGGTTTCGCCTGCGCCAAATCGCCCGTCGTGTCGCCAAAGGCGAGCGCGGTGGCACCGCCGAACGCGGCCGTCAGCACGGTGCGCCGGCTCAAGGCCATCGCCGGAAAAGCGTCGTCGTCATTGTCGAAGATTCGCGTCATGGCGCGCATTGTATCGGCGGCTTTGCGGCAGACAATTGGCGGCGGTTCAATGCCGCCGGTCATGGCTAACGGCGTGGCGGTTTTGCCGCGCGGCCAAAGGCCGCGAAGCCGTCAGTTGCGGCTGGAGCGGCGCTTGCGCGTCTTGCTGCGCTTGATGGCCCGTACCGGGCGTGGCGGGGGTAGCGCAATGGCGTTGTCGTCCGGATCGTCGACGACCGGCGGCACCGCGACGCTCGCCGGCACCGGATCGCCCGGCCTGATCTCGGTGCCGCGCGCGCCGAGGAGGCGCTCGTAGGCGGATGCAAGCGTCATATACGGATTGACCAGCGACCAGCCGACCTCGGTCGGCACCTGCAGGTCGACATGCAGGTGATAGGTCGTGCCGCCGGCAAAGTCGTTGTAATTGCCGACCGTGCCGATGTCGTCGCCGCGCGCGACCCGTCGGCCGCTCAACAGGCCGGCGGCATCCATGTGTTTCGGGCTCATGTGCATATAGCGGATGCGCAGATGCGCGCTTGCCGTATTGACGAAGAACAGCAGCGCCTCGCGGTGGCGCGCGCGCAGGACCATGCTGTCGGCCGGCGCCACCACGTCGTGCGGATAGGGCAGGCAACGGTCGGCGCCGGCGTTGAACATCTTGCAGGAGCTCGGCCGGATGTCCTGGCCCTGATGGCCCTGGCCGCCGGGACATTGGCCGGCGAAGTAGCGGCGGTGCTCGCAGAAATTATCGCGCCAGGGATAGGCGTAGTTGCGCCCCGCCGATTCATCGAACACCAACGACCGGCCATTCACCCGGCAGGTGTAGTGCATGCCCTTGCGGCCGAGACGGCGCGGGGAACGGCCGGTGGTGTCGCAGTTGCCCCAGTTGTTGAACGACTGCGAGTTGGCGAAGTCGGGCGCGTTCTTGAGGGGAAACCGCAAGTCGCCGTAAACGGTGTAGTCGGCGCGGCCGCCGAGACCGGGCTTCAGGCCGGTGCCGGGAATGAGGAAGCCGGGACTGAAATAGGTGAAGTCCGGCGACACCGGTTGCGGTTGAACGATCGGCGGTGGCGCGATGGCCGTGCGCGGCGGCGCGGGCGTGCCGCCGACGAGATGCAGCGCGTCCAGAAAGCGTTTGATGATGCGGTCGCCCTGGCGGCAGGTGAGGTAGCGTCGGCGCGGCGGCCGGTCCTGGCAATAGGTCGCCACCGCGTAGACCACGCCGTAGCGCCGGAACACGTAGCGCACGTAGGACTCGAAGAGAGTGCGGCGGACGCCGGGAAACTTGGCTTGCAGGTCGTCGACCGGTTCGCCTTGCGGCAGCGGCGGGCCGCCGAGGTCGTAGAGCATTGAAAAGCCGGAGATCAGCAGATGCACCGGCTTGCGGTAGTCGATGTCGTTGAGCCCCGGCACGTCGGCGACGCGCAGCGAGAAGGCGGCGTCGTAGCCGGCCGGCCCCGCCAGAAAGAACTTGGAGGCGTGGAAATCGCCGAGCATGAAGTCGTCGGCGTTCGGCGGCTGTTCGGGGTGCGCGTCGCGCGCCTTGCGATAGCTTTCGATGTCGAAGGGCAGCAGCACGGGCACCGTGCTCTTGCCGATGCCGGGAAAGCGCGCGTCGGCGGCGGCGTTGAGCGGGACGAAAGCTTGCACCGGCGTGGTGCCGGATTTGGCGTCGAGCGTTGATGCCGCCGCCTGCCATTCGACGCGAAGCGCGGTGATGCGTGGCTCAGCCATGCCGCCGGGCGGCGGCTGCACAGACTGGGCCGGTTGGGCGACGGCGGCACCCGCCAGCAACGCGGCGAGGCACGCGACAATGGCACGTTTCAAGACCGCTTCCTTATCCTTACCCCCGCCGATGCCTTCCGGAACCGGAACTAAAAGGCATGCGCGTGCGACGCACAAGGCCCGGGCCCGGCGGCCCAAGGTCTCAGGCAGTGGTAAGAGGTAAGAAGTGGCCGCGTCAGTCTTTCGCGCGCTCGACGTAGGAGCCGTCGGCGGTGTTGACCACGATGCGCGTGCCGGTGGTGATGTGGGTCGGCACGCCGGTGCGCACGCCGTTCGACAGCATCGCCGGCTTGAACGAACCGGACGCGGTCTGGCCCTTCACCACTGGTTCGGTGTCGACCACCTCGAGTGTCACCTTCTGCGGCAGTTCCATCGACACCGGCAAGCCCTCGTGGATGGCGAGGCTGACCACCATGCCCTCCTGCAGGTACTTCTCGTAGTCGCCGACCACGTCGGCCGGCACCTGCACCTGGTCGTAGGTTTCCTGGTTCATGAAGTGGAAGCCCTCGGCGTCCTGGTAGAGATAGCTGAAGTCGTGATCCTCGACGTGGGCGCGCTCGAGCGGATCGGTGGTCTTGTAGCGCTGCGACACCTTCACGCCGTCGGAAATCCGGCGCATATCGATCTGCGTGGTGGGCGTGCCCTTGCCGGGATGAAAATTTTCCGCGGTGAGCACGGCGTAGAGCTTGCCGTCGACGTCGACGATATTGCCCTTGCGGATTTGGCTGGCGATGACCTTCACGATAACAGTCCTTGGATGGAGCGCTGATCTGGGACGGCCTGTGGGATGCGCTCGAAAGGCACCCCGGGCCGTGGATTCGGGGCAACATACTCATCCTGGCGGGCGACGCCAGCCCACGGGCACCAGGGAAGCGAGGTAAATGTGGCCGAAACCGTGCCTTTCTGGTTGTCGGGGGTGCATGGCGCGCGCCGGCCCTACCTTTTGGCGCGCGGCCGCATCGCCAGCGCGTTCCGGGCCTGGTTCGCGGCGCAAGGCTTTCTCGAGGTCGAAACCTGCGCTTTGCAAGTTTCCCCCGGCAACGAGACCCATCTGCACGCCTTTGCGACCGACCTGGTCGGGCCGGGCGGGGAGCGGCGGGGGCTCTACCTTCGCACCTCGCCGGAATTCGCCTGCAAGAAGCTGCTGGCGGCCGGCGAGACGAAAATCTTCGATTTCGCCCGCGTATTCCGCAACCGCGAGCGTGGCGCGCTGCATCACCCCGAGTTCACCCTGCTGGAATGGTATCGGGCGGAGGCGCCTTACGCGACGCTGATGGACGACTGCGCGGCGCTGCTGCGCGAGGCTGCGACTGCGGCGGGCACGAAGGAATTCAGCTTTCGCGGCAGATCAATCGATCCCTTTGCCGAACCCGAGCGCGTGACGGTGTCGGAAGCCTTCGCCCGCCACGCCGGCGTCGATCTGCTCGCGAGCGTTACCGACAAAGGCGAGGGGGACCGTGATCGCCTTGCCGCCGAAGCGGAGAAAGCGGGTGTGGCGATTGCCGCCGACGACACTTGGGGCGATGTCTTCAGCCGCATCTTGGTGGAGCGTGTCGATCCGCATCTCGGCGTGGATCGCGCCACCATCCTCTATGAGTACCCGATGCCTCACGCCGCCCTGGCGCGCGCCAAGCCCGGCGACCCGCGCGTCGCCGAGCGCTTCGAGCTCTATGCCTGCGGCGTCGAGCTCGCCAACGCCTTCGGCGAGCTGACCGACGTTGAAGAGCAGCGCGCGCGCGCAAGCCTCCGGCATCGCGCTCGGTTTCGATCGTCTCGTTATGCTGGCGAGTGGCGCCAGCCGCATCGATCAGGTGATCTGGACGCCGGTGGTGGAACCATGAGGCGTCATGGCCGGGCGTAGCCGTTCGAAGAACGGCGTTCTTTCACAACGCCTATTGTCCCGGCCATCCACGTCTTGCTACGCGGCAATCGACTTAAGACGTGGATGCCCGGCACAGGGCCGGGCATGACGGTGGATAAACAGAGATGACATTACAGACTTTGCGAAGCCCCGCGCAGTTGGCCGAGCACGACTTGGTCGCGCCCGATGCGCGCGAGGCCCTGGACGCGGTGGCCGCGCGCTACGCCATTGCCGTGCCGCCGGCGCTGGCGGCGCTCATCGACCGCGACGATCCCAACGATCCGATAGCGCGCCAATTCATTCCTGACGTCGCGGAATTGAACCATCATCCTGAGGAAGACGCCGATCCCATCGGCGACGATGCCCACAGCCCGGTCGAGGGTATCGTGCACCGTTACCCCGACCGCGTGCTGCTCAAGCTCACGCCCGTCTGCGCCGTCTATTGCCGTTTCTGCTTCCGCCGCGAAATGGTTGGCCCCGGCAAGCCGGGCGCGCTGTCGCCGGCGGCCATCGCGGCTGCGCTCGACTATATTCGGAACGACCCGAACATCTGGGAGGTGATCCTGACCGGCGGCGATCCTCTGGTCCTGTCGGCGCGGCGCCTGCGCGCGGTGATGGGAGCCTTAAGTGCTATCGACCACGTCAAGGTCGTGCGCATCCACACCCGCTTGCCGGTCGCCGATCCCGAACGCATCACACCCGAACTGGTGCGGGCGATGAAATCGAAGGGCAGGGCGACCTACGTTGCCGTGCATGTCAACCATTCGCGCGAACTGACGCCGCAAACGCGTGCGGGGCTGGCGCGCATGGCCGACGCTGGGCTGGTTCTGCTCGGCCAGTCGGTGTTGCTCAAGGGCGTCAACGACGATGCGGAGGTGCTCGCTGAGCTGATGCGGGCCTTGGTCGAATGCCGGGTGAAACCGTACTACCTGCACCACGGCGATCTCGCCCCCGGCACCGCGCACCTGCGCACGTCAATCGACACCGGCCAGGCGCTGATGCGGCAGTTGCGCGGGCGCCTTTCGGGCCTGTGCCAGCCGACCTACATGCTCGACATCCCCGGCGGCGACGGCAAATCGCCGATCGGGCCGAGCTACATTTACCGTGTTGGCGTCAATGGCGGCGCGCATTGGGCGGTCGAGGATTACAGCGGCCGCCGCCATCGCTATGCGTCAGAGCTAGCCGTGGATCGACAACAGGTCGAGCAGCGCGGCGGCCACCGCCAGGCTGGCGAAGCCGATGAACATCACCGCTATGACGGCGTGCCAGATAAATGACACGTCACGCCGTAACGCGGCCACCAGGTTTTTGTTCTTAAACATGCCCTGACGCTCCTCTCAGGAGCTGACGACGGAACCGGGGCTGGCGCGTCCGGCCCCAGACTCACACGCATGATCATTGATGTGTCGGAACGTCTAGAGAATGCGGCACGAGTTCGCACGGCCGCCAAACCGCGCGTTTTGCGGCGCGACATGATGGCGCGCCGCCGCCGCCGGACCACGGGGCAGGTCAGCCTTCGGGCGGGTCCGCAATTCGCCGGCAGGTCTTTGGAAGAAAATGGCGCGCCCAATCGAACAAAGTTCGAACCAGAATGAGGCTTGGGCCGGCATTCCGGCAGGAATGGCGCGCCCAAGGGGACTCGAACCCCTGTTACCGCCGTGAAAGGGCGGTGTCCTAGGCCACTAGACGAGGGGCGCTCACCCGCGGCCGGCCGAACCGGCCGCGACGGCGGCGAGGTATAAAGGCGTTCGCCGCCTGCGGCAAGTTCACCAATGCCCGGTGTTGGGCATAGATTTCCAGGGTTCCTGCGGGGGCTTGGCCTGGCCCGTCTGCAAGAGCTCGATCGAGTGCAGGTCGGGGGAGCGCACGAAAGCCATCATGCCGTCGCGGGGTGGGCGGTTGATGGTTACCCCCGCCTTCATCAGCCGCTCGCAGGTGGCGTAGATGTCGTCCACCTCGTAGGCCAGATGGCCGAAATAGCGCGCCTCACCGTAGTCCTCGTCGCCGTCCCAGTTGTAGGTGAGCTCCACCTCGAGGCCCGGCCGGCCTTCCTTCTTGGTCTCCTCGGCCCGCTTTTCGTCGCCGGGGGCGATCAGGAATACCAGGGTGTAGCGTCCTTTCTCGTCCTCGCGCCGGCGCGTCTCTTTCAAGCCGAGCTTGTTGCAATAGAAATCGAGCGCGGCGTCCAGATTGCGCACGCGCAGCATGGTGTGCAGATATCGCATGGAGAAAACCTCGATGTTTTAGCACGTCACGTCAGTCGCGAGCATTATACAGGGTCTCATGGCCATGATCGCTCCCAATCTAGATGTCGCCGTCAACCGCCTGCGCGACCTAGTCGCGGACGCGGAGCGCATCGTGCCGTTCACCGGCGCCGGCATCTCGACCGAGTGCGGCATCCCCGATTTCCGCTCGCCCGGCGGCTTGTGGACCCAGAACAAGCCGATCCAGTTCGAGGATTTCGTTTCGAGCCGCGAAATGCGGGACGAGTCGTGGCGGCGGCGCTTCGCCATGGAGGAACGTTTCGGCGACGCCAAGCCCGGTCGCGGCCATCTGGCGCTTGCCAATCTCTATCGCGCCGGCAAGGTGCCGGGCTTGGTAACGCAGAACATCGACAACCTGCACTAGGCCTCCGGTATTGCGCCGCGGGACGTGGTGGAGCTGCACGGCAATACCACCTATGCACTCTGCCTCGGCTGCGCCGAGCGCTACGAGCTCGCCTGGGTGCGCGAAAAGTTCGAGGCCGCGGGCGGGCACGCGCCCGATTGCGCCTGCGGCGGCTTCATCAAGACCGCCACCGTCTCGTTCGGCCAAGCCATGCCCGCTGAAGCGATGCAGCGTACTGAAGAATTGGCCGTGGCTTGCGACGTTTTCCTCGCCATCGGTTCATCGCTGGTGGTATGGCCCGCCGCCGGATTTCCTTTGCTGGCCAAGCGTAACGCCGCTGCTCTCGTGATCATCAACCGCGAGCCGACCGAGTTCGACGAAATCGCCGATCTTGTGGTGCACGACGATATTGGCGACGTGCTCGGACCCTTCATCGAGCATTGATTCGCAAGGTTCTGCGGTTGTGTACAGGCTGTGTGCAAGCACATTTTGCTCTTTGCCGCACGGTCCCCGGTGTTATCTTCAATTCAGCTTAAGAGATTCGTAGAAGCGCCCTTGAAGAGGCGCCTGATTAAGAAGCGGCGTACGGCCTCATGGCGTCGGACGGGACAAATTCAAAAATGTCGGGGGCAGATCTCCGGACCGGTGCATACACCGACGTCGGCGACGAGACACCGACCAATCTCATCGAGATGGCGGGCGTCATCAAGTGGTTCGACGTCTCCAAGGGTTTCGGGTTCATCGTACCGGACAACGGCATGCCCGACGTGCTGCTGCACGTGACCTGCCTGCGCCGCGACGGCTACCAGACC
>JARRQH010000202.1:0-16889 GCA_037381985.1 Pseudolabrys sp. | reverse complement strand
CCGGAATGACGAACGAGGGTTCCAAGTCCTTGTGCTTGCCGCCGATTTAAGCAGTGAATGCCGCAAATTGTTGCCTTCAATTGCCACCGATTTTGGCACACAATCGCCCTGTTAGTTTTGTGGTCGGGGCTCGGGGCGCGTGGGGCCGCGGGAAACTCCGGCTGATCGTTCGAGGGTAAGCGTCCGGTGATGTTAAATCCTGAGCCCGCACGTGACCCCTCGGCGCCAGGCCCGCTGCTGCAGGCCGTCGGCATCACCAAGACCTACGGCGCCCTGTTCGCCAACGATTGCGTCGACCTCGACCTCTACCGCAACGAGATCCACGCCCTGCTCGGCGAAAACGGTGCCGGCAAGTCGACGCTGGTCAAGATCATCTACGGGCTGATCCAGCCGACCTCCGGCGAGCTGCGCTGGATGGGCGACAAGATCGTGCTCAACGGTCCGTCGGAAGCGCGCGCGCTCGGCATCGGCATGGTGTTCCAGCATTTCTCGCTGTTCGAGAACCTGACGGTCGCCGAAAACGTGGCCCTCGGTCATGAAAGCAGCGAGAGCTTCGCGGCCATGTCGGCGCGGCTGGCGCAGGTCTCGCGCGATTACGGCCTGCCGCTCGATCCCAAGCGCGAGGTCTGGCGGCTGTCGGTCGGCGAGCGCCAGCGCATCGAGATCGTGCGCCTGCTGATGCAGAACCCCAAATTGCTGATCCTCGACGAGCCGACCGCGGTGCTCACCCCGCAGGAGGCCGACCAGCTCTTCATCGTGCTCGAACGGCTGAAAAAGGAAGGCCGCGCGGTGCTCTACATCTCGCACAAGCTCGACGAGGTGAAGCGGCTATGCGACACCGCCACCATCCTGCGCGGCGGCAAGAAGATCGAGACCTGCGACCCGCGCCAGGAAACGGCGTCATCGATGGCACGCATGATGGTGGGTGCCGACATCGGCGAGGTGAAGGCTGCGAGCGGCCGCAAGCCCGGCGTGCCGCGGCTCGTCATCCGCGACCTGTCGCTCGAGCCCGACGACCCGCACGGCGCGCGGCTCCAGTCCATGGAGCTGGAAGTGCGCGGCGGCGAAATCGTCGGCATCGCCGGCGTCGCCGGCAACGGCCAGGACGAGTTCTTCGCCGCGCTCTCGGGCGAACGCCGCACCCTGCAGTCGGACAGCATCATCGTCGACGGCCACGCCGCCGGCCATCTCTCGGTGACCCAGCGCCGCAAGCTCGGCGCCGCCTTCGTGCCGGAGGAGCGCCTCGGCCACGGCACCGCGCCGCGCATGAAGCTGTCGGAAAACGCGCTGCTCACCGGCCACGCGGCGAGCGGCATGGTCAGGCACGGCTTCATCAACCGGCTAGCGATGCTGGCGAGCGTCGACAAGACCACCGAGACCTTCGACGTGCGCAAGGGCCGGCGCGATCCGGAAGCGATCAGCCTGTCCGGCGGCAACCTGCAGAAATTCGTGGTCGGGCGTGAAATCCTGCGCGAGCCCGGTGTGCTGGTGGTGAGCCAGCCGACCTGGGGCGTCGACGCCGGCGCGGCGGCGGTGATCCGCCAGGCGCTCGTCGATCTCGCCGCGCGCGGCAGCGCCGTACTGGTGATCAGCCAGGATCTCGACGAGCTGTTCGAGATCGCCGACCGCATCGCCGTCATGTTCCACGGCACGCTGTCGGCGCCACTCGACGCGGCGGCGGCGACACGCGAAAAGCTGGGCCTGCTGATGGGCGGCAGCAAGGGTGGCGACGCGCCGCCCAGCCAAGAGGCGAACCATGCAGTTGGTGCTTGAACGGCGCGCCGAGCGCTCGGCCTGGATCGCGGTCCTGTCGCCGCTGATCGCCATCGCGCTGACGCTCGTCACCATCTCGATCCTGTTCGCCCTGCTCGGCAAGAACCCGATCCACGCCCTCGGCGTCTATTTCCTCGAACCGCTCACCGACACGTACACGCTGTCGGAAATCGCGGTGAAGGCCTCGCCCTTGGTGATGATCGGCGTGGGGCTGTCGCTGTGCTACATGGCGAACATCTGGAACATCGGCGCCGAAGGGCAGTTCGTCATCGGCGCCGTGTGCGGCAGTTGGCTCGCCGTGGTGACGCAGGGCACCCACGCCGGCCCCTGGGTCCTGCCGGCCATGCTGATCCTGGGCGCGCTCGGCGGCGCGCTCTACGCGATGATCCCGGCGCTGTGCAAGGTGAAATTCGGCGCCAGCGAAATCCTCACCAGCCTGATGCTGGTCTATGTGGCCGACCTCATTCTCGACTATCTGGTGCGCGGACCGTGGCGCGACCCGCACGGCTTCAACTTCCCGACCACCGCCGATTTCGACCCCAACGCCACCGTGCCCATCCTGTTCGACGGCACCCGCGTCCATCTCGGCTGCCTGATCACGCTCGCGGTGGTGGCGGTGGCGGCGATCATGCTCGGGCGCACCATCACGGGCTTCGAGATCCGCGTCGTCGGCGCGGCGCCGAAGGCGGCACGCTTCGCCGGATTCAACACGGACCAGCTCACCAATTTCACCTTCGCAGTGTCCGGTGCGCTTGCGGGGCTCGCCGGCATCATCGAGGTGGCCGGGCCGATCGGCCATCTGCAGCCGGGTATTTCCCCTGGCTATGGCTTCATCGCCATCATCGTCGCCTTCCTCGGCCGTTTGAACCCGGTTGGCATCCTGATTGCAGGGTTGTTCCTGGCGCTGACCTTCATCGGCGGCGAGGGCGCGCAGATCTCGATGAAGATCCCGCTCGACCTCACCAAGGTGTTCCAGGGGATATTGTTGTTCTACGTCCTCGCCTGCGATTCGATGATCGTCTATCGCATCCGCCTCCTCCGCAGCCATGGGAAGCCGGCGCATGGGTCTGCTTGAAGCCATTATCCTGTCGGTGATCGCCGCCTCGACGCCGCTGCTGCTGGCGGCGGCGGGCGAGCTCGTGGTCGAGCGCTCGGGCGTGCTCAATCTCGGCGTCGAAGGCATGATGATCATAGGCGCGGCCTGCGGTTTTGCCGGGGCGCATTTCACCGGCTCGACGCTCGCCGGCGCGCTCACCGGCATCGTCGCCGGCGCGGCCCTGTCGGCGGTGTTCGCTGGCCTGACGCTGGGGCTCGCCGTCAACCAGGTAGCGACCGGGCTGGCGCTGACGATCTTCGGCATCGGCCTGTCCGGCCTGATCGGCGCCGGCTTCGTCGGGGTGCGCATCGCGGTGACGCCGCACCTTTACATCCCTGGCCTCACCGACCTGCCCTTCGTCGGCAAGATCCTGTTCGGCGAAGACGGCTTCGTCTATTTCTCCATTTTGCTGATCGCCGGCATCTGGTGGTTCCTCTACCGTACCCGCGCCGGGCTGATTCTGCGCGCGGTCGGCGACAACCACGTTTCGGCGCACGCACTCGGCTATTCCGTGCTCAAGGTACGTTGGCTGGCGGTGCTGTTCGGCGGCGGTTGCGCGGGGCTCGGCGGGGCCTACCTGCCGCTCGCCTATACGCCGTTTTTCGTGCCGGAAATGACCGCCGGCCGCGGCTGGATCGCGTTGGCGCTTGTGGTGTTCTCGTCGTGGCAGCCGCTGCGACTGGTCGGTGGCGCCTATCTCTTCGGCGCGGTCACCATCCTGCAATTGCAAGCGCAGGGCGCGGGGCTATCGCTGCCGCCGCAGCTGATGACGGCGCTGCCCTATCTCGCCTGCATCATCGTGCTGGTGCTGATCTCGCGCAAGCGCGGCACCGCGGGGTCCGCCGCGCCCGCTTCGCTCGGTCTGGTGTTCGTGCCAGATCGCTGACCTCACGTCCCCGGACGCGCGCGGGCGGGGAGCGCGCGCCTGGGGAAGAAATCGAGATCCCGTCTTGAAACCGGAGTGATGTCATGAAGAGACTTATTGCCACCGCCGCGGCCGCCGCTTTGGCGCTGGCCGCAACCACCCTCGGCGCCTCGGCCGCCGGCAAGCTGAAAGTCGGCTTCATCTACGTCGGGCCGATCGGCGACTACGGCTGGAGCTATCAGCACGAGGTCGCCCGCAAGAAGATGATGGAAGCGCTCGGCGGCAAGGTCGAGTCGGACTATCTGGAAAACGTGAGCGAAGGGCCCGATGCGGAACGCTCGATCGAGCAACTCGTACGCACCGGCCACAAGCTCATCTTCGCCACCTCGTTCGGCTTCATGGACGCCACCGTGAAAGTGGCCAAGCGGCATCCTGACGTCTACTTCGAACACGCGACGGGCTACAAGCGGCTGAAGAATCTCAGCACCTATTCCGGCCGCTTCTACGAGGGCCGCTACGTCCAGGGCGTGATCGCCGCCAAGATGACGAAGAAGAAGGTGCTCGGTTATATCGCTTCGTTCCCGATCCCGGAGGTGATCTCCGGCATCAACGCCACCATGCTCGGTGCCTGGTCGGTCGACCCTAGCATCAAGGTCAAGATCATCTGGGTGAACACCTGGTTCGATCCCGGCAAGGAAGCCGACGCCGCCAAGGCGCTGGTCGACCAGGGCGCCGACGTGCTGATGCAGCATACCGACAGTCCGGCGGCGATGCAGATCGCCGAGCAGCGCCACATCCTCGCCTTCGGCCAGGCCTCCGACATGATCAAGTTCGGGCCGCACGCGCAGCTCACCTCGATCGTCGACAACTGGGCGCCCTACTATATCGAGCGCGCCAAGGCGGTGATGGACGGCACCTGGAAATCGGAAGACACCTGGGGCGGGCTGAAGTCGAAGCTAGTGGTGATGGCGCCCTTCACCAACATGCCGGCCGACGTGAAGGCGCTGGCCGAGAAGACCGAGGCCGGCATCAAGGACGGCTCGATTCTGCCGTTCAGGTGCCCGGTCTACGGCCAGGACGGCAAGGAACTGCCGTGCAAGGGCGGCAAGAGCCTGTCCGACAAGCAGATCCTGGGCATGAACTTCTACGTCAAGGGCATCGACGCGAAGTTCCCGGGGAAGTGAGCTGAACATCGCCGCGCGCTCCATCCCTCCCCTGAAAGGGGAGGGTCGGCGCGCGGTACGCGTGCCGGGGTGGGGTTCGCTCTCGACCTGACGAAGCATTCCCCCACCCGGCACGCCCCGACGCGGTCGGGACGAGCCACCCTCCCCCGCAAGCGGGGGAGGGATGAGACCGTGACGGTCGGATCAGTGTGTGCCGATGGAGTGCCGCCGCGTGAAACGGTCAGCCTTGCAGCGTCCGCGCCGCGGCTTGGTGGCGGCGGATCAGATCGGCGAGATCGAGGCCGGGAATGGCGCCGTCTTCAACGGTCCAGCGGCCGCCGATCATGACGCGATCGGCGCGGTGGGCGCCGCACAGCACCAGCGCCGCGAGCGGATCTCCCACCGCGATGCGGCCGAGCTCGGGCCGGCCGATGCAGGCCGCCGAGCCTTCGGTCGCCCAGCGCAGCGCGTCCTTGTGGCTGACTTTGGTCACCCCATAACGCGCGCGCTGGATCAGGAAGGCGGCGCGCACTTCCTGCATCAGGTTGGAGCCGTCGTTCGACGCCGAACCGTCGACGCCGATGCCAATGGCAACACCCGAGGCTTCCAGGTCGCACACCGGACAATGGCCGGAAGCGAGCACCTGGTTCGAGCAGGCGCAATGGCTGATGGAAACGCCGGCTTTGGCGAGGCGGGGCATCTCCTCCGCCTTGAAATGAATGCCGTGGGCGAGCCAGACGCGGTCATCGAGCCAGCCGCAGGTTTCGAGGTAATCGAGCGGCCGGCAGCCGTAGAGTTCGTTGCAGAACGTGTTCTCGTCCTCGGTCTCGGCAAGATGGGTGTGCAGTCGGACGTCGTGCTTGCGCGCAAGATCGGCGGTGGCGCGCATCAGCGAGGTGGTGACCGAGAACGGCGAACAGGGCGCGAGCGCGACCTGAGTCATCGCCCCTTCGCCGCGCTGATGATAGCGGCCGATCAGCCGCTCGCTGTCGGCCAGGATCGTCGATGTCGATGCCGTCTTCAAGCCCGGCGGGAAAGACGTAATGATGGTCGGTGGTGGTGGTGCAGCCGGAGAGCATCAACTCCGCCATCGCCACGGTGGCGGCGAGATCGAGCGCTTGCGGTGTCAGCCCCGCCCAGACCGGGTAAAGCGCCTTCAGCCAGGGGAACAGCTCGCGGTCGAGCGCCGCCGGCAGGGCGCGGGTGAGCGTCTGGTAGAAATGATGATGGGTGTTGATGAGGCCGGGCAGCACGACGTGCGCGCCGGCGTCGTAGGTCTTGGCGCCGGCGGTCTGCGGCTCTTTGCCGGCGGCAACGAGCTCGACGATCCGGCCGTCCTCGACCACCATGCCGCGTTCGGCGCCATCCGCCAGAATCGCCAGCGGGTCCTTGATCCAGATGGGTTCGCTCATTCTCACACCTCTTCGCACGCATCCTACAGGGTCTTGCAAGAGCGGGACCATCCACAAACTCCGTTCGTCCCCGTGAAAGCGGGGACCCAGGGGCGGCAAGCTCTGAGTTTGCCGCTCTGGATTCCCGCTTGCGCGGGAATGAGCGGAGGACGTTGCACCGCTGTCGCGGATGGTGGCGTATGGACCTGAACACCATCCTGACGGTGGAACGGCCCAAGGCGCGCGGCGAGTTACCGGCGTGGCGCGACGGCGACGCCTTTCTCGGCGGCGGCACGTGGCTGTTCTCCGAGCCGCAAGTGAACACCACCCGGCTGATCGATCTCGGCGCGCTTCGATGGACGCCGCTGCAGGCCGGCGACGGCGGGCTTTCCATCGCCGCCACCTGCACCATCGCGCAACTGGACACCTTCGGCGCTTCCGCGCCATGGGCCGCGGCGCCGCTGATCGGCCAGTGTGCGCGGGCGTTCCTGGCCTCGTTCAAGATCTGGAACGCGGCGACGGTGGGCGGCAACCTGTGCATGTCCCTACCCGCCGGACCGATGATCTCGCTCACCGCGGCGCTTGATGGCGTGTGCACGCTGTGGGCGGCGGACGGCAGCGAGCGGCAGGTGCCGATCACCGATTTCGTGCTCGGCCCGTTGCGGAACGTGCTGCGGCCGGGTGAAACTCTGCGCAGCATCGCGCTACCCGCCGAAGCGCTGACGCGCCGCACCGCCTTCCGGCAGATATCGCTGGCGCCGCTCGGGCGCTCCGGCGCGCTGGTGATCGGCACGCTGTCGCGCGACGGAAAATTCGCGCTCACCATCACCGCCTCGACACCGAAGCCGGTGAAGCTTTCGTTCGGTGCCATGCCGGGCGCCAGCGAGTTGCGCGCGGCCATCGAAAGTACAATCCCCGTGGACGGCTGGTACGACGACGTGCACGGCAGCCCGGCCTGGCGGCGGCACATGAGCCTGCATTTCGCCGAAGAGATCCGCCGTGAGTTCGGCGCGGGGGCCGCGTCATGAGCGTGAAGGTGAACGGCCAGGATTTCACGCAAGAACCCAAGCCCGGGCAATGCCTGCGCACTTATCTGCGCGATCTCGGCTGGTTCGGCGTCAAGAAAGGCTGCGATGCCGGCGACTGCGGCGCCTGCACGGTCTATGTCGACGGCGAGCCGGTGCACAGTTGCCTGATGCCGGCCTTCCGCGCCGAAGGCCGCGAGGTGACCACCATCGAGGGCCTCGGCGCCGGCGACGAGCTGCATCCCATGCAGCGCGCCTTCCTCGACGCGCAGGGCTTCCAGTGCGGCTTCTGCACCGCCGGCATGATCATGACCGCGGCTTCGCTCAACCAGGCGCAGCGCGCCGACCTCGGCCACGCGCTCAAGGGCAACATCTGCCGCTGCACCGGCTACCGGTCGATCGACGACGCGCTTGAAGGCAGGCGCGAGACCGACGATGCGAGCGGCGACGCCTGCGGCCGCAACGTGCCGGCGCCGGCCGGGCCCGATATCGTGCGCGGGCAGGCGCGCTTCACCCTCGACGTGGATGTCGAGGGGCTGCTGCACATGAAGCTGGCGCGGTCGCCGCACGCCCACGCGCGCGTCCGGAGCATCGACACGCGCGCGGCGCTCGACGTGCCGGGCGTGGTCGCGGTGTTCACCCACGCGGATTCGCCGAAGACCGCCTTCTCCAGCGCGCGCCACGAGGACCGCACCATCGATCCCGACGACACCCTGGTGCTCGACGACGTGGTGCGCTTCGTCGGCCAGCGGGTGGCGGCAGTGGTGGCCGAGAGCGAAGCGGCGGCGGAAGAAGGTTGCCGCAGGCTGGTCATTGATTACGAGATCCTGCCGGCGGTGTTCGAGCCGGAAGAGGCTATGCAACCGGGCGCGCCGGTGATCCACGACAAGGGGCCGGAGGCACGCATCCACGATCCGCAACGCAATATCGCCGGCGAAATCCATGGCGGCGTCGGCAACGTCGAAGAAGGCTTCGCGCAAGCCGACATCATCCACGACGGCACCAATTTCACGCCGCGCACCCAGCACGCGCATCTGGAAACCCACGCCGCCATCGGCTGGGTCGACGAGCACGGCACGCTGAACCTGCGCGCCAGCACGCAGGTGCCATTCCTGACCCGCAAGGAGCTGGCGCACGTGTTCGGGCTCGACCATGCCAAGGTGCGCGTCTTCTGCGAACGCGTCGGCGGCGGCTTCGGCGGCAAGCAGGAGATGCTGGTCGAGGATATCGTGGCGCTCGCTACCCTCAAGCTGCAGCGGCCGGTGAAGCTCGAATTCACGAGGGCCGAGCAGTTCACCGCCGCCACCACGCGCCACCCCATGCGTGTTTCCGTCAAGCTCGGCGCCAAGCGCGACGGCACGCTGACGGCCATCGCGATGCGCGTCGTCTCCAACACCGGCGCCTACGGCAACCACGGCCTCGCCGTGCTGGAGCACGCCTGCTCGGAATCGATCGCGGTCTACCGCTGCCCGAACAAGAAGGTCGACGGCTACGCCGTCTATACCAACACCGTGCCGGCGGGCGGATTCCGCGGTTACGGCCTGCCGCAAACCAATTTCGCGGTCGAAAGCGCCATCGACGAGGTGGCGCACGCGATCGGCATGGACGGCCTCGCCATTCGCCGGCTCAATGCGATCCACGAAGGCGACGCCATGCTCTCGACCGGCGAAGCGCACGGCGACGTGATCTACGGCAGCTACGGCCTCGACCAGTGTTTCGACCTCATCGCGCGAGCCTTCGACGACGGTGGCGCGCCGCCGCCGGACGGCTGGCTCACGGGCGAGGGTTTTGCACTCTGCCTCGCCAACACCATCCCACCCGGCGGGCATTTTTCGGATTCGTTCATTTCGCTCAGGCCTGACGGGACTTACGAGCTCACCGTCGGCACCGCCGAGTTCGGCAACGGCACCACCACCGTACACCGGCAGATCGCGGCTTCGGTGCTCGCGACGGCGCCCGACAATATCGTTCTACGTTCGTCCGACACCGGCCACGGCGGCCACGACACCGGCGCCTTCGGCTCGACCGGCACCGTCGTCGCCGGCCGCGCCACCGAACGCGCGGCACGCGCCTTGCGCGACATGATCCTGGACGCGGCGGCGAAGGCGCTCGGCGTGTCGCGCGATGACTGCACGCTGCAAGGCGACGCGGTGACGGGCAGCGGCAAGCGCATCGCGTTGAGCGAGTTGCACAAGACCGCCGACGACGACCTCGCCGCCACCGGCTCCACTAACGGCATTCCGCGCTCGGTCGCCTTCAACGTGCACGGCTTCCGGGTGGCGGTGAACCCGGTAAGCGGCGAAATCCGCATCCTCAAGAGCGTGCAGGCGGCCGACGCCGGCACCGTCATCAACCCGATGCAGTGCCGCGCTCAGGTCGAAGGCGGCGTGGCGCAGGCGCTCGGCGCGGCTCTCTACGAAGAGATGGTCATCGACGATGAAGGCCGCGTGACGAACGCCCAGTTCCGCAACTATCACCTGCCCGCCTTCCC
The DNA here is from genome assembly GCA_037381985.1 of Pseudolabrys sp. Lineage (GTDB taxonomy): Bacteria > Pseudomonadota > Alphaproteobacteria > Rhizobiales > Xanthobacteraceae > Pseudolabrys. The sequence continues at coordinate 7,085 of JARRQH010000202.1, read as the reverse complement.
CGACGTACCGCGCACGCAAGTGCTGTTCGCGGAAACCCACGACACGCTCGGGCCCTTCGGCGCCAAGTCGATGAGCGAGAGCCCCTATAACCCGGTCGGCGCCGCGCTCGCCAATGCCGTGCGCGACGCCACCGGCGTCCGGTTCCATGCCCTGCCGCTGAAGCCGGACCGGCTGTTCGCGGGGTTGGTGGCGGCTGCGGCCGAAATCAAAGAGCCGCAATAACAATCGGCGTGTCATTGCCCGCGCAAGCGGGCAATCCAGTAATCGCCAGCATTGGATGTAGCCGAAGGAGCAAAACAACAACGACAGGGGTTACTGGATCATCCGCCTTCGCGGATGATGACAGCAAGTGGCGGGCGCGGCGGTGCGCCCGGCGTCAACGGATCACAACACCTTCCCCGGATTCATGATCCCGTTCGGATCCAGCATCTGCTTCACCCCGCGCATCAGCTCGAGCGCCACCGGGTCCTTCACCTTGGGCAGCGTGTCGCGTTTGAGCCGGCCGATGCCGTGCTCGGCCGAGATCGAACCGCCGAGCTTCAACACGATCTTGTCGACCGCGGCGTTGACCTCGCCCCAGCGCGCCAGGAACGCCGCGCGGTCGGCGCCGACCGGCTGGCTGACATTGTAGTGGAGGTTGCCATCGCCGAGATGACCGAACGGCACCGGCCGCGCGCCTGGGATCAGCGCCGCCACCGCCGCGCCGGCCTCCGCCAGGAACTGCGGCACCGCGGCGACCGGCACCGAGACGTCGTGCTTGATCGAGCCGCCCTCCGGCTTCTGGATTTCGGGCAGCGAATGGCGCAGGTGCCAGAATGACTTCGCCTGCTCCAGGCTGGTGGCAAGCGCGGCGTCGCTGACGAAACCTTGCTCTATGCCATCGGCCAGCACCGCCTCGACGCTGTCGCGCAGGCCCTCCTCGTGCTGCGCCGAGACTTCCAGCAGCACGTACCACGGATGCACGCTTTGCAACGGATCGCGCACGCCCTGGCCGTGGCGCAGGGCGAACTCGACGACGCCGCGGCAGATCAGTTCGAAGCTGGTCACGGTGCCGGCGGCACGCGATTGCGCGCGATTGAGCAGCGTCAGCGCGGCGTCCGGCGTGGCGAGGCCGACGAAGGCGGTCTCGACCGCGCGCGAGCGCGGAAACAATTTCAGCACCGCCGCGGTGATGATGCCGAGCGTGCCCTCGGCACCGACCGCCGGTGCCGCCTGCGTTGCTGGAGAGATTGCCGCCGATGGTGCAGCTTCCTTCGGCGCCGAGCGAGAGCGGGAACAGCCGGTCGGCGGCAGCCGCCGCCTCCTGCGCCTTCTGCAGCACCACGCCGGATTCGCAGGTCATGGTGTTCGATGACGGATCGATCTCGCGAATCTTGTCGAGCCGGGTGAGCGAGATCAGCAGTTCGCCGTCGAACGGAATCTGCCCGCCGACCAGGCCGGTGTTGCCGCCCTGCGGCACCACCGCGGTGCGGGTCTCGTTGGCGAGTTTGAGAATCCCCGCCACCTCCGCCACCGAACCGGGCCTGAGCAGCATGGCGGTGCGGCCGTGATAAAGATCGCGACGCTCGACGAGATGCGGCGCAAGCTCGGCCGGGTCGGTGACGGCGTATCTGTCGCCAACGATCTTCGCGAAGCGCGGCAGCAGGTCGGGCGTCGGCGCGCGGCTGAATTGCTCGTTCATGTTGGCTCGTTCATGGGGACTGTCTGGCTCGTCTCTTCGGTCGGTCAGTCGGGCGCGCGAAAACGCGTGGACGTTGCGGTATATCAGAACGAAGGGCGCGGCGGCCATAGCCCGGCACGCAGCCAAATCCGGCGCGCAAGAGCCCGCGTGCGAGAACCCGGCTCGCGGGGGACCGGCGCGGCCCGTCAAGCCACCTGCAGGCCGGTCACGGCGTCGATCTTGGTGCCGTCCGTCATGGTCATGATGTTGCTGGCGGTGTCGACGGTTACGCCGTCGCCGAGGTAGAGCACCGGATCGAGCGTGTTGGTCGGCTGCACCATGTTCTGCGCCGCGGCCAGCGCGGAGATGGCGTCCTGTATCTTCTTCTTGGCCGCCGTCTGCCGATTGTCGCTGGCGATTCGGGCGGCGAGGCTGCCGCTACTGGTGACGGAATCTTGCGCAATCGTCGCGAAATTGTTGGCGAAGGCGGTGCTGTTCGACACGAACGAGCCGATGCTGACGCCGTTGCCGGAGCGCGCCCATGATGCCGGCCCGCGACTGCGAGTTCTCCATCGCCGCCACCGTGCTGACGATCCAGTCCGAGCCCTTCGAGACGGACAGCGAGTTATAATAGGCCGCGACCGCGGGACTAATCGACGGCGCCACGATCGGTGGGCCCGATTGTGCGCGTTGCGAGGCAGGGGCAACATGCCCCAGCCGTTCAATGCTACGCGCGCCCGACTAAAACGGGCGCCAGAGAGTGACGAGAGCTTTGGTGCCGCCGTTAGAACCGCGTTGGCCGCACACTCTCGCTAAATGGCGATGAGCTGGCCGGTTTCGGCATCCGACATGAAGCGGGTCAGCCCGAGAGAGCCGTAGAACAAGTCCTCGATCAGGGCCCGCAGGTCCCAGCCCTGAAGGTCGAGGGCCATGGCGCAGGCCCACACCTTGAGGTCGCCGAATTCCTTGCCCTGCCGGAACAACTGGGCGGCGCTGGGCACGTGCTTGTCGTGAAGTGATTTGGAAAATTCGCCGCCGGTGTAGCGCCGATCGTCCGGCGTATCCTTGGCGAAGGCCAGAATGGCGTTCATGCTGACGAGCACCTCGACCCGCCGGTTGGAGACCGCGACGAGCGACGCGATCTTCGCCGCCATCTGCAGCTTCTCGTGCTCGCCGGAGCTGAGCAGGATGAACAGCGGCGCGGACTCAGGCATTGTCGCCCTGCTCCGCCATGGCGGGGCCGCCGGCGAATCGCACTTCGGTGACAAAGCCGCCGGCATCGTCAAAGCGGTGCAGATAATAGATGGCCCGGCCCTCGGCTTCCGGCGGGTAGTCGCCCTTGCGCAGCGGCGTCGCGACGGCGGTCGCCACGTGCACCGGGATGCGCCCAACATGACCTTCGGTCTGGCGATGGACGTGGCCGCAGAACACGGCTTTGACCCGGTCCGAATGCTGCAAGGCCGCGCGCAGGCGCTCCATCATCTCCGGCGTTTCGAAATTGAGCGGGTGGGGCCCAACCGGCACCATGAACGGCGGATGATGCGCGAACACCGCGATCGGCTTTGTGGTCTCGGCGTCGATCAGATCGGTCAGGCGCTTGGCGCGTTCGGGGCAGAAGTCGCCCCTGTTATGGTTCGCGTTCTTGGTGTCGATCGCGATCAGCCGGACCGGACAATCCTCGACCGCATACATGACGAAATCCGAACCGGGCGCGAGATAGCCTTTCGGCGCGAAGGCCGTGCGCAGGTTGGTCCAGTCGTCCTTGTTGCCGGGGATGACGTAGACCGGCGCTTTCGCCCGGTCGAGGATGCGCACCGCTTCGGCGTATTCGTCCGGCCGTCCGTTATGAACGACATCGCCGGTGTGGACGATGACGTCCGGCGCCGGATCGAGCGCGTTGATATCGGCGATCGTGCGTTCGAAATCGCGGAGTCGCTGGTCCGAATCGGCCGTGTCGAGGGCGATGTGGGTGTCGGAGATCTGCGCGATGATCATGATGCCGGTTATCTAACTCGCGGCTTTCAGGCCCGCGTAGTACTCCTTGAGGATCGCCACCACCTCCGGCCGGCTGAACTCGGGCGGGATCTCCGCGTTGGACGACAGCATCTCACGCTGCTGCGTGCCGGAGATCGAAATATGGTACTTGGGATCGTGCGGACAAGTCTTGGCCGTCGCCATGCCGTAGCATTTCTTGCAGTAGAACGTGATGTCGATCTTCAGCGGCTTGCAGATCAGCGCGCCCGGCCAAAGCTGGTCGAAAATGTGGTGGGCGTCGAAGGGCCCGTAATAGTCGCCGACGCCGGCATGGTCGCGGCCGACGATGAGATGCGAGCAGCCGAAGTTCTGGCGGATGAGCGCATGCAGCAGCGCCTCGCGCGGACCGGCGTAACGCATCTCGATCGGATAGCCGGCCTGGATCACCGTATCGGCGCGGAAGTAGTTGTCGATCATCGCCTGGATGGCGTGGGTGCGCACGTCGGCCGGAATGTCGCCGGCTTTCAGCTTGCCGAGCACCTGGTGGATGAAGACGCCGTCCGACACCTCCGCCGCGATCTTCACCAAATGCTCGTGGCTGCGATGCATGGGATTGCGGGTCTGGAAAGCGGCGACGGTCGACCAGCCGCGTTCGGCGAACATGGCGCGTGACTCGGCCGGGCGGATATAGAGCTCGGGATATTTGCTCGGGTACTCGCCTTCACTCAGCACCATCACCGGGCCGGCGAGATTGACGTCGCCTTGCGCGAACACCTTGGCGACGCCCGGATGTTTGGGATCGGCGGTGCGGTAGACGTGCTCGGCCTCGAACTTCTTGTCGATCGAATATTTCTCGCGCACCTCCAGGACGGCAAGGATCTCGCCACTCTCGCCGTCGACCAGCGCGACCTCTTCCTCTTCGTGGATGCTGTCGCCGAGCGCCTGGTCGACCGACAGCGTGATCGGGATCGGCCAGAACACGCCGTTCGTGAGCTTCATGTCCTTGCAGACGCCGAGCCAGTCGTCGTGGCCCATGAAACCGTCGAGCGGCGTATAGGCGCCCATGGCCAGCATGAAGACGTCGGACACCGCGCGCGAATCGAGCGGCACTTTGCGCAGCTTTTCCGCACGCTTGAGCTCGTCCGCCCGCTCGCTCTCCGGCAGCAGTAGCGGCCTGACCTGCTCCGAATGGTGCGGTGGCACGAGTTGCGACATGACGAGTCCTTGCTGAAAACGAACCTGAGACATCCTCCGCTCATTCCCGCGCAAGCGGGAATCCAGTGCTTTGGGCCCTGGGTCCCCGCTTTCGCGGGGACGAACGGGATTGGCGCGACCCTACGGCCGCTTCGGGGTCTGGTACTCGGCTTCTTTCTGCATCGGCTCCCAGACGGTTTCGTAGCCGACGAAGCCCTTTTCGTTCGGCGCCATCTGGCGCGTGGTCAGATAGCGGGTGTGGCCGTCGGGAACCTTGGTGGGGGCGGGTTTTTGCTCGCTCATAAGTCACCTCTTGGCGTGAAGCCGGGATTGCAAGAACAAGGAACTCAAGCCTCAAACGGGCCGCAGCAGGGACGGGTCGACATCCGCGCCCGGGCCAACCGTGCCGCCCGCCTTCATCTCTTCGCCGGTCGGGTCGCGCACCGTCAGAATCTCAAGCGTGAAGATGACCTCGCGACCGCACAAAGGATTGTTGCCGTCGACGGTCAGCGTCTCGTCGTCCACCCGCGTCACCAGAAAGCTGCGGGTCTGGCCCCTGTCGTTCTCCATCAGGATGGAGGTGCCGACCTGCCGGTACTCCTCGGGCACGTTCTCGATGCGGTCGGTGAAAACCAGCGACTCGTCGCGAACGCCGAAAATCTGGTTGCCGTCGATCGGCACTTCGATCGTCTCGCCGGCGGACTTGCCCTCGAGCTGCATGTGGACGGACGGCGCCAGGACTTCGTTGTAGCCGTGCACATAGCCGAGCGGGAATTCGACCGCGGTGAGGACATGGCCATACTTCTTGTCGGTCACCTTGTAGGTGAGCTCGACGAGCTTGCCGTTCTGGATGGTGTCGCTCATGTCAAATCCGAACCAACCGCTCAGAAGATGGAGGCGCCGAAAATCCTAACCTTGCCGTCTTCGTAGCCGAGGACGAGCCGGCCGAGCCATTCGCCCTCTTTCTTGGTGCTCCGCTGCCGGTACAGCACCGTCACGTGTTCGCCCCGGCGGATGGTGCCGAGAAAGTCGACGTCGGCGGACAGGTTGCGGGCCAATTCGCTGCGCGCGAACTGATGGCCGACCTGAACCTGATCCATGGCCAGCGCGAAGGCGCCGGAAAAATTCTTGACGAAGTCGCCGTACTTGCCCTCGTTGGAATTCTTCACGAGGTCGCGCCACAAGGGATCGGCGATGGCCCTGATCTCGTCATCGGTCTTGTCGAGAATGTTCGCGCGCGACTCTGTACGGCTTTCAGCGGCCAGCATCATGGAGCGCACCTAAAAAGACAAAAACACGACATATCGGTTCTCTTGCGCCCGGGCGAACGTTCGGCGCGAACCTCCGCCCGGGGCCTTTCGTTAATCGTTCTCACCGACCAGGTGATAACAGGGCGCCTTCTCCATGGTGTACTCGCCGGTCTTCGGATCGCGGCGCGACACCGTCAGCACGTGCCAGTTTTCGTCGTCCACCTTCATGGCGTCGCCGCGATAATAGTAGCCCGGCCAACGGGTCTCCTTGCGGAACAGCGTGTGCTGGGTGACGCACTCCGCGGCGCGATGGCGGTGCTTCAGCTCCCACGCCCGCAGCAGCTCGTGAATATCCTTGGCGGCCAGGCTCTCGAGATCTTCTTCCATGATCTTGAGCTTCTTGAGGCCGATATTCAGGAGCTTCTCGTTGGTCATGTAGTTGACGGTCACGCCGCCGCAGTACTCGTCCATCAGCTTCTGCAGGCGGTCGAGGCCCTGCTTGGGGTTGATGTAGTGCGGGTTGACGTCGCCGGCCACGATCGCGTTGCGGTAGACCTTGTAGTGCTCCAGCGGCTTGTAGATCTCTTTCCTGCGGTCCTCGATCTGCGCCTCCGAGACGCGGATGCCCTCGGCCTTGCCGTCGTCGATGTATTTGCAGGCGGCCTTGGCCGCGAGACGGCCTTCCGTGAACGAGCCGGACGAGAACGCGTGCGGCGTGCCGCCGACCGCGTCACCGGCGCCGAACAGGCCTTCGATCGACGTCATACGGTTGTAGCCCCAGAAGTACTCGGGCGGCGAAACGTCCTCGGGCCCCGAGCACCAGGCGCCCGAGCAGGTCGCGTGCGAGCCCATGACGTAGGGCTCGGACGTGGTCAGCTCGGGGTTCTCGTTCTTGGGGTCGACGTCGGTCGCGGCCCACAGCACCGCCGGACCGACGGTCATGCCGAGGAAGTTTTCCCAGCCGACCTCTTCCAGGTGCGGGTCCTGGAAGGCGCGCATGGTCACC
>JARRQH010000201.1:0-6720 GCA_037381985.1 Pseudolabrys sp. | reverse complement strand
CTGCCGACATGGCGGAAGGACACCTATCAGGATCGTTCCGAATGGCGTTATCGCGTGCGAACCGAAGATGCGCCGAAGGCGCCGACGCGTGACGTGGTGCTGTTCGCCGACACCTTCAACCGCTATTTTGAGCGTGAGAACCTGGATGCCGCGTTGCGGGTGCTTACTGTCGGCGGCTATCGCGTGCATGCGCCAACGCCGGCGGACGGCGACGCGCGCCCGCTCTGCTGCGGCCGCACGTTTCTTTCGGCCGGCCTGATCGACGAGGCGCGGTACGAGATGCAGCGCACGCTGGACGCGCTGGCGCCTTACGTCGCCCGCGGCATCCCCGTGCTCGGGCTGGAGCCGAGCTGCCTGTTCACCTTTCGCGACGAGCTGCCGGCCTTGATGAAGGGCGACGCGGTCGAGGCGCTGGGTGCCCATGCGCTGCTCATGGAAGAATTCCTTGCCCGCGAGCTGAAGGCGGGCACTTTGGACCTGCCGCTTCAACCCATGCCCAAGAAGGCGCTATTGCACGGCCACTGCCATCAGAAGTCGTTCGCCGCCATGGGGGCGGTGGAAAGCGTGCTGAAGACTGTCCCTGAGCTTTCCGTCGAGACCATCGAATCGAGCTGCTGCGGCATGGCCGGCAGCTTCGGCTACGACGCCGACACCATCGACGTATCCCTCAAGATGGGCGAGTTGTCGCTGTTGCCGGCCGTGCGGGAGGCCGACCAAGACGCACTGGTCGTCGCCGACGGCACCTCCTGCCGCCACCAGATTCATGACCGTACGGCGTCGCCGACGGCACCTCCTGCCGCCACCAGATTCATGACCGTACGGCACGTGTTGGGCTCCACGTGGCGCGGGTCCTAGCCCTGAGCCTGGACGCTCGCGCCTGACGTTCTGCTGGACATCCCCGTCCGGAGAACTACTTTTACTCCATGGCCAAAACCAACAAGACCAAGAAACACGCCTTGACCGACAAGGAATTCGCGCGCATCGCGCGCGCACTGGCCGAGCCGCGGCGCTACGAGATGCTGAAAAGCATCGGCGCGCATGACAAAGCCATGCCGTGTAGCGCGTTGCACGAGCAGCAGAAGGTCAGCCCCGCCACCGTCTCCCACCATCTCAAGGAACTGGAGACGGCCGGCCTCGTCGAGATTGTGCGCGACGGCAAGTTCGCTAATCTGATCCTTCAGCGCGATGTCTTGCGCGCCTATCTCGACCGGCTGGCGAAAATCTAGGCGCCGCGCGTTCCTTCGAAAAATTTGTCGTACCTCTCCCTTGCGGATCGTTGCCAGCGTCCTAGCTTTCAATTCGATGATTATCGAATTATCGAATTATCGAATTTAAAGCAACGGGAGAATCGGATGAGCGATCTGAAGGGAAAAGTGGCGGTGGTGACGGGCGCCTCGAAGGGCATTGGCGCGAGTATCGCCAGGGCCCTGGGCGCGGCAGGCGCGTCGGTAGCCGTGAATTATGCCTCGAGCAGCGATGGCGCTGAGGGGGTCGTTGCCGATATCAAGGCCAAGGGCGGTAAGGCGATCGCGGTCAAGGGCGACGTGGCCAAGGCGGCCGACGTGTGGCATCTGTTCGAAGTGACGAAGGAGGCCTTCGGCGCGGTCGACGTGTTGGTGAACAACGCCGGCGTCTACCAGTTCCAGCCGCTTGAAGACATTACCGAGGACGAATTCCATCGCCAGTTCAATATCAACGTTCTGGGGACGCTGCTCGCAACCCGAGAAGCCGCGAAGCACTTTGGCCCCAACGGCGGCAGCATCATCAACATCGGCTCGACTGCGAGCACGGCCGCTTTCCCCGCGGCGTCGGTTTATTCGGCCACCAAGGGCGCCGTGGATACCATGACGCGCGTGCTCGCCGCCGAGCTTGGCCAGCGCAACATCCGCGTCAACGTGATCGCCCCCGGTGGCACCGAGACGGAAGGGCTGCACGCCGTCGGCCTCCTCGGCAGCGATATGGAGAAAGCGATGATCGCGCGCACGGCGCTCGGCCGACTGGGGCAGCCGGACGATATCGCGCGGGTCGCGGTGTTCCTCGCCTCCGAGGACTCGGGGTGGCTCACCGGCGAGCGGCTCGTTGCCGCCGGCGGCTATCACTAGACCGTTTCCAGACGAGGTGGGTCGGCGCTCTCGCCCGTACGCTCACTTCCATGACGTGAGAAAGCGACCCGCCCGGTTGGGGATACCGGGCGGGTCTTGATGATCGGCACTGGGATGGACGGGGGGCGCGCGCCGATCGAAACGGAAACCGGTGTCGGTCAGTCGCGCTCGCGGACCTTGACGTAGTAGCGGTGGCTCGAGCGGTTGTAGCGCTTCTGGTAGTAGCACTCGTAGACTGGCTCGTAGGCGTTGGAGGTTGCGGCCGCGGCGGCGATGGTGCCGATGGCAAGGCCGGGCCTATAGCCGTGGCGATGGTGGAGATGCCAGGCGAACGCCGGGGCGCTGGCGCCCAGCACGGCGCCGGTCAGGGTGACGGCGGCGAGGGTCGCGGCGAAGATCTTGGATTTGGTTATGGCGTGTTGGTGTCGGTGCACCGCTGCTGGCCGAGGCGCGCGGCCATCGCGTCATGCCGACGGTCGAGACCATGCTCGACCTGCGCGCGGCCAAGCTTTACGAACACGCGCTGCCCGATCTCGAACAGGCGCTGAACGCCTGCGCGCGCAAGGCCGACTACGTTCCCGACGTCGAGATCAAACTGCTGGTCTGCTTCGGCATCGCGCGCGATCCCCGCTTCGAAACTTTCGGTCGCTTGCTATTCGACTGGTTCCGCTGTCCGGCACTCGAGGTGACGATTGAGCCGGGTGTCTGGCTTAGCATCGAACGCATCCGGCCCTGCACCATCATGCGGCTCGCGGGCGACGAGGCGGCGTTTCTGCGCGACGGCCTGCACCGGCATACAAGGCGACAATGGCGCAACGCCAAGGTACGCAAGGTCGCCAAATACGATCTCGCCGTCCTGCACGATCCGAACGAGAAGCTGCCGCCGACGTCGATCGCCTCGCTCAAGCATTTCGCGCGCATCGCCGAGCGGTTGTCGGTCGACGTCGAGCCGATCACCCGCCGCCAGCTCGACGAACTCGCCGAATACGACGGCCTGTTCATCCGCGAGACCACCTCGATCGACAATCACACCTATCGTTTCGCGCGTCGTGCCTGGCAGGAGGGCATGCCGGTCATCGACGATCCCGTCTCGATGATCCGCTGCACTAACAAGGTTTTCCTGATGGAGCTGTTCGCGGCCAACCGGGTGCCGGTGCCGCCGACATTGATCCTGTCCGAGAAGAGCGACCAGACGCGGGCCATGGACGAACTGGGCCTGCCGTTGATTGTGAAGATCCCGGACGGCTCGTTTTCCCGCGGCGTGCACAAGGTCAACACGGTCGACGCGCTTCGCCGCATCGCCGGCGAGCTGTTCGAAGAGACCGATCTTATTCTGGCGCAGAAGTTCATGCCGACGGAATTCGACTGGCGGCTGGGAATCCTTAATGGCGAGCCGCTGTTCGCCTGCCAGTACCGTATGGTGCGCGGCCATTGGCAGATCGTCAAATACCGCGAGGACGGCACCCAGAGCGAAGGCGGGTTTCGCGCCTTCGATCTCGCCAACGTGCCGGCCGATGTGCTCGACATTGCCGCCCGAGCCGTGCGGCCGATCGGGCAGGGCTTCTACGGGGTCGACCTCAAGCAATCCGAGCACGGCATCGTGGTCATGGAGGTCAACGACAACCCCAACCTCGAGCACGGCATCGAGGACAATGTCGGCAAGGACGATGTCCGGATCAAATTGCTTAAGTGGTTCATCGAGCGCTTTGAGCTATAACAAAATTGATGGTGTGAGTGATGGGATTCGCGGCTCATCCTGGTAAGCCGGGCAACGAGCGAGAATTATTCGTTCACCGACGATTGACGGGGGCTAAGGCATGAAGCGGCTTAGCCAGGCTAAGCGCCGGCATTCTCCTGTTGGCCGGATTGGCGACGGCCCCGCAGGCGCAGAAGCTCGATAAGGTCCGCTTCGGCACCAACTGGGTGGCCGAGGCCGAGCATGGCGGCTTCTACCAGGCGCTCGCCGACGGCACCGACAAGAAGTACGGACTGGACGTGACCATCGTCCCCGGCGGGCCGAACATGAACAACCGCATCCTGCTGCCGGTCGGCAAGCTCTACTTCTTCATGAGCGCCAATTCGCTGCAGACCTTCGACGTGGTGGCGCACAACATCCCGACCGTCGTGGTGGCGGCAAACTTCCAGAAGGACCCGCAGGTCATCATCGCGCGACCCGACATCAGCAAGTTCGAGGACCTGAAGAAGCTGACCTTGTTCATCTCCAAGGAAGGCATGGTCACCTTCTTCCAGTGGATGAAGTACCGCTACGGCTTCGACGGCAAAAAGGTGAAGCCCTACACTTTCAACGCCCAGCCGTTCCTGGCCGACAAGAACTCGGCGATGGAAGGCTACGTGACGTCGGAGCCCTACGCCATCGAGAAGCAGGCGCACTTCAAGCCGTCGGTGTTCCTGTTCGCCGACTACGGGTTCAACAGCTATTCGACGCTGATCGAGACGCGCCGCGACCTGGTCGAGAAGAACCCGTATCTGGTGCAACGCTTCGTCGATGCGTCGGCGATCGGCTGGTATCATTACCTCTAAGGCAATCCGTCCGCGGGCAAAGCGCTGATCGAGAAGGCCAACCCGGAAATGACAGACGGCCAGTTCGCCTATTCCATCGGCAAGCTGCGCGCGGACGGCATCGTCGATTCGGGCGACACGGTGAAGCTCGGCATCGGCGCCATGACCGACGCACGCTGGAAGAGCTTCTACGACGAGATGGTGAAGGCCGGCGTGGTCAAGGCCGGTCTCGACTACAAGCGCGGCTATACGCTGAAGTTCGTCGACAAGGGCGTCGGTGTGAAGTTGCGGCCTAAATGACGGCACAAGCGCTGGCGATCGTCTCGCTGTGTCATGTCGGCAAGACCTTCGAGCGCGACACCGTCGCACTTGAAGGTTTCGACCTTGGCGTTAGGGACGGCGAGTTCGTTTCGCTGCTCGGGCCGTCGGGCCGTCGGGCCGTCGGGCTGCGGCAAGACGACGACGCCGCGTATCGTCGCGGGGCTGAGCGAGCCCACCGTGGGCGCGGTCCAACCTATATCCTGCCGGCGCCGACGCTGGTGTTCTCGACGCTCATCAGCGACGGCCTGCTCCTATGGCACTCGCTGTTGGTGACGCTTCTCACCACCTTCGAGGGCTTCGCGCTCGCGGCTGTCGGCGGCGTCGGCCTTGCCGTCTTGTTCAGCCAGTCGCGGGTCGTCGAATATTGGCTCTACCCGTATGCGGTCACGCTGCAGGTGACGCCGGTGGTCGCCATCGCGCCGCTCCTGCTCATCTACCTGCCGCAGCCCTTGGCGGTGCTGGCCTGCGCCTGGATCGTCGCCTTCTTCCCGGTGCTGGCCAGCACCACGCTGGGGCTCAACTCGGTCGACCACAACCTGTTGGCGCTGTTCCGGCTCTACGAGGCCTCGCGTTGGCAGGTGCTGTGGCGCCTCATGCTGCCGGCGGCGCTGCCGCAGATGCTGGTGGGCCTACGCATCGCCGGCGGCTTGTCGCTGGTCGGCGCGGTGGTGGCGGAGATCGCGGCGGGTTCGGCCGGCGCCGGCTCGGGACTGGCGTACCGGATCGCGGAATCCGGCTACCGGCTCAACATCCCGCGCATGTTCGCGGCGCTGCTGCTGCTGGCGCTCGCCGGCATCGTGATCTATTTCGTGCTGTCGGCGCTCTCGCATCTTGTGCTCCGCCGCTGGCACGAAAGCGCATTGCGGCCGGAGCCCTGACGCGCCAGCATGCGCCGCCGTCCCTGCATCGCAGCCTAGCGGTATCGATACTCGTCAGCGGGCGGTGGGTTCGCTACCTTGCCGCCATCGGGAGGAATCATGACCAACAAAATCGATCTTGGCGGCCGCAACGCCGTCGTCACTGGCGGTGCGCAGGGCATCGGCCGCGCCGTCACCGAACGCTTTCTGGAATCCGGCGCGAGCGTCGCTATCTGGGACAGCGACATCGCGCTGGCGCACAAGACCGCCGAAGCGCTCCAGGCCAAGGGCCGCGTCTTCGCCGTCGAGACCGACGTGACCGGTTACGCGGCCGTCGAGCGGGCCCGCGACGAGACGCTGAACGCGCTCCAGCACATCGACATCCTGGTCAACAACGCCGGCATTTCCGGCCCCAACGTCAAGACCGCGGACTATCCGCTGGAGGCCTGGCACAAGGTGGTGGCGATCAATCTCGACGGTTCGTTCCATTGCTGCCGGGCGGTGGTGCCGGGCATGGTGGCGCGCAACTATGGCCGCATCGTCAACATCGCTTCGATCGCCGGCAAGGAAGGCAACCCGAACGCGCCGGCTTATTCCGCCACTAAGGCGGCGGTGATTGCGCTCACCAAGACCCTGGGTAAGGAGCTCGCCGGCAACGACATCTCGGTCAACTGCTTGACGCCGGCGGCGGCGCGCACGGCCATTTTCGACCAGATGACCCAGGAACACATCGATTTCATGTTGTCGAAAATCCCGCGCGGGCGCTTCGTCACGGTGGAAGAGATCGCCGGCCTGGTCGCCTGGTGCGCCTCGGCCGAGTGTTCCTTCACCACCGGCGCGGTGTTCGATATTTCGGGCGGACGGGCGACCTATTGACCGACCAGGCCAGCCAGCGCCGCCAGCGGCTGATGGGCATCGCG
>JARRQH010000200.1:0-7129 GCA_037381985.1 Pseudolabrys sp. | reverse complement strand
ATCCATGGATACTTTCATCTGGACGGTCGGCCAGTTGTCGCGCGCTGCCGGCATGGTGGCCGCGTTCCTGGTGGCGCTCGCCGTTGTCGTGATCTGCGACATGGTCATCGAGCGTTACGTCTTCAACATGACCACCATCTGGCAGCTCGACGTCGTTACCTACAGCATCATCGCCATGACCTTCATCGGCGGTGCCTACGTGCTGATGACGCGCGGCCACGTCAACGTCGACGTGCTGCCGATCTATGTCGGCCCGCGCACGCGTTACTGGATGGCGATCTTCGCCAATCTGCTGGCGCTGGCCTTCTGCGCGGTGCTGTTCGTTCTGGGTACGAAGTTCTGGTACCAGGCCTGGTCGCAGGACTGGCACTCCGACACGGTCTGGCGCGCGCCTTTGTGGGTGCCGTATTTCTCGATGCCGGTGGGGCTCGGCCTGCTGACGCTGCAATACATCGCCGACCTGCTCGCCATCGTCACCGGCCGCCGCGAGCCGTTCGACCTCAGCCATGAAGAGCACGTGGCATGAACCCGGCCGTCGAAGGAGTCATCATCCTCGTCGCCACCGTGCTGACGCTTCTGTCCGGCATTCCGGTGGCTTTCGGCCTCGGCGCCATCGCCATCATCTTCCTGGTGCTGTTCCAGGGCTTCGACAGCATCCAGGTGGTGGCCGAGACGTTCTATTCGAGCCTCGACGAGTTCACGCTGGTCGCGATCCCGATGTTCATCATGATGGGCGCGGCCATCGGCTCGTCGCCCGCCGGCAAGGATCTCTATGAGGCGATCGACCGCTGGCTCTACCGCGTGCCCGGCGGGCTGGTGATCTCCAATCTCGGCGCCTGCGCTCTGTTTGCCGCGCTGACCGGCTCCTCGCCCGCGACCTGCGCGGCCATCGGCAAGATGGGCGTGCCGGAAATGCGCAAGCGCGGCTATCCCGACGAGGTTGCCACCGGCTCGATCTGCGCCGGCGGTACGCTCGGTATTCTGATCCCGCCGTCGATCACCTTCATCCTTTACGGCATCGCCACCGAGACGTCGATCGGCCGGCTGTTCCTCGCCGGTGTGATGCCGGGCCTGCTGCTGGCCGTGTTGTTCATGGCGTGGACGCTGGTCTATATCTGGCTCAAGGGCTTCCGCGCCTACGCGCCGGATTTCCGTTTTTCCTGGAAGGAAAAATTCGAGGCGGCGTGGCGACGCCGTCCGAAGCCGCCGGCGTCGGCGCGGCGTTCTGCGTCATCCTGGCGCTTGTGATCTACCGGATGTGGCATCCGAAGGCGTGGTGGGAGATCCTGCGCTCGACCACCCGCGAGTCGGTGATGATCCTGATGATCATCGCCACCGCCGCGCTGTTCGGTTACGTGCTGACCTCGCTCTACATCACCCAGACCTTGGCGCACGCCATAGCCGACGCCCACTTCAACCGCTGGGTGCTGATGGGCATGATCAACGTGTTCCTGTTGGTCTGCGGCTGCTTCATCCCGCCGGCCGGCATCATCCTGATGACGGCGCCGATCCTGCTGCCCATTATTTCGGCAGCCGGCTTCGACCCGGTCTGGTTCGGGGTCATCGTCACCATCAACATGGAAGTGGGCTTGATTACCCCGCCCGTGGGCCTCAATTTGTTCGTGGTGAACGCAATTGCCCCCGAAGTCCCCACCAAAAAGGTGCTTTGGGGGTCTGTCCCCTATGTCATTATGATGATAATCGGCATCATCATCTTGTCCATGTTTCCGAGCATAGCTACGTGGCTGCCAAACATGCTAATGGGTCCTGGCCGGTAGGGGGAGACGGCGGCTGGACCGTTCGCAACGGACATTTTGCGACGGACATGGAGCGCCATATGAACGCGTCGTTTTTCGGCGAGATGTTGCAGACGATTTCGGAGCGCGGCCGTGCTTTCATCGACCGCGCCCGCGAGCGGCGCGGCACCGATGCAACCCGCTCCGAGAGCCTGGTCGAGCTCTGCGACCACCTGCTGTCGGGCCGGGGCGAAGCCTCCGGCGTGGCCATGGCGCGCGATATCCTCACCCGCTACGCCGAGCTGACCACCGGCCCGCGCATCGCTTTCTTCGAGGCGCTGGCGGAGCGCTTCGGGCCCGACAACGCGCGCCTGGACAAGGCGATCTCCGCCTGGCGCGACAGCCCGAGCGACGAGACCGCGGCCGAGGTGCACGCGGCCTCCGAGCCGCGCCGGCAGGAGCTGTTCCGTCGTCTCAACCTGGCGCCCGGCGGCACCGTCGCGCTGGTGCGCATGCGCGAGCAGTTGCTCGATGTGCTCGCCCACCGCAAAGACGACCTCGGCCCGGTCAACGACGACTTCGTCCACCTGTTCTCGTCGTGGTTCAACCGCGGCTTCCTGGTGCTGCGGCGCATCGACTGGTCGACGCCGGCGAACATCCTGGAAAAGATCATCCGCTACGAGGCGGTGCATCAGATCAGCGATTGGGATGATTTGCGCCGGCGCATCGATCCGCACGATCGCCGCTGCTACGCCTTCTTCCATCCGGCGCTCAACGACGATCCGCTGATCTTCGTCGAGGTGGCGCTGACCCGCGACATCCCCGGCGCGATCGCGCCGATCCTGGCGAGCGAGCGCGACGTCTTCGACGCCGGCAAGGCGCGCACGGCCGTTTTCTATTCCATCTCCAACTGCCAGCGCGGGCTGGCCGGCGTGTCGTTCGGCAACTTCCTCATCAAGCAGGTGGTCGAGGAGGTCAGCCGCGAGCTGCCGCGGCTGTCCACCTTCGTGACGCTGTCGCCGGTGCCGGGCTTTGCCAAGTGGCTGAAGCGCGAGCGCGAGAACGAAAGCTCGGCGGCGCTGAGCGAAGCCGACAAGACGGCGCTCGCCGCGCTCGACGAGGCCGGCTGGTGGGTCGAGCCGGACACGGCCGACAAGCTGAAGGACCCGATCATGCGCGCGGCGGCCTGGTATTTCCTGCGCGCGCGCTCCCCGCGCGGCCTGCCCGTCGATCCGGTGGCGCGCTTCCATCTCGGCAACGGCGCCCGGCTCGAGCGCGTCAACTGGCTGGGCGACACCTCGGAGAAAGGCATCGCGCAGGCCTGCGGGCTGATGGTCAATTACCTCTACGACCTGGACGACATCGAGAAGAACCACGAGGCCTTCGCCGAAAGCCGCACCGTGGTCGCCTCCAACGCCGTGCAGCGCTACCTGCGCCCGGCGCTCGAGCTGGTGCCGGCGGCGGGATAGGCGGCATCGCCAACATTGCACTGTCACCCTGAGGTGCTCGGCCGAAGGCCGAGCCTCGAAGGGCGACGGTCGAAGTCTGTGAGCTTTTGGCCGTTCATCCTTCGAGGCGCGCCTACGGCGCGCACCTCAGGATGACGGGTCAAAGTTTGCGTTAAGTCTTCCCATACACCGGCACAACCGCCCCGCGTGTGACGCGGTTGTCGGGCGAGGCGAGAAACAGGATCGTCGCCGCCACCTCATCCACTTTCGGCCAGGCGTCGTGGTCGGCCTGCGGCATGGCCGTGCGGTTGGTGGGCGTATCCATGATCGACGGCGCCACCGCGTTGACCAGGATATTGTCGTGCGCGACTTCCTCAGCGAGCGCCACGGTGAGCGCGGCAACGCCGGCCTTGGCCGCGGTGTAGGCCACCATGCCGGCGCCATGGCGCCATTCCAGCGCCGGTCGCGCCGCCACGTTGACGATGCGTCCACCCTGGCCTCCCGCGCGCATGGCGTTGACCGCCGCCTGACAGCACAGGAAGCTGGTGACCAGATTGCGCTCGAGTTGCTCGGTCAAGGTTGCCTTGGCGGTGTCGGCGATTGGACCCGCCGCGAAACCGCCGGCGAGATGGATCGATGCCCACGGTGTGAGACCGTCATAGAGCTTGGCGATCGCCGGCTCGTCGGCGAGATCGTGCACCGCCACCAGCTTGACGCGCTCGTGGTCGCTATGGGCGAAGCGCTGCGCCTCGCTCAGGTGCACGAACGACACCGTGCAGCGCGCGCCGGCTTCGAGCAGCGCGCCCACCACCGCCGTGCCGAGCGCCCCGGTGCCGCCGGTGACGACGACGTTCTTGTCGGAAAAGTTCATCACTCTGCCCTTACACCGTCATGGCCGGGCATAGCCGTTCGAAGAACGGCGTTCTTTCAGAACGCCTATAACCCGGCCATCCACGTCTTCACCTGTCGAATAGCCTAAAGACGTGGATGCCCGGCGCAAGGTTTATGCTCGGGCCGGCGAAGCCGGACCCGAGTGCCGGGCATGACGAATTGCCAGCCTCTTCCGCGTTTCGCCCGCTGCGGCAACATCTGGAAATCAATCCGGTTCGCACCCCACGCGCTCGCGCGGCAAGCCGGCATCGCTTCGGCTGGTCGGCACGCCGCCGAAAGCGACGTGTGAGCCATGATTTCGGGGGTATTGCCTTCGATCGCGCGCCGGACCGGCGGAAACGGGTGGTCCCGGCGGAATAGCGCCGGCCGCAACGCTTTTTCAGGTTTTCTCTGCTTGAGTGCGCCAATCCCGCCGCCCGTGCTGCGGCAGCCCCAAGCGAACCGGCGGACATGGCCGACTACGACCTCGCCATCATCGGCGGCGGCATCAACGGAACCGGACTTGCCCGCGACGCGGCCGGTCGGGGTCTGCGCGTGCTGCTGGTCGAGATGAACGACCTCGGCTCCGGCACCTCCTCGGCCTCGTCCAAGATGATCCACGGCGGCTTGCGCTATCTCGAGCACGGCGCTTTTCGCCTGGTGCGTGAGGCGCTCAACGAGCGCGAGGTGCTGCTGCGGTCGGCGCCCCACGTCATCCGGCCGGCGCGCTTTCTGTTGCCGGTGATGCCCGGGCGGCGCTCGCCGGTGCTCCTGCGGCTCGGTCTCGCGCTCTACGATTTGTTGGGCGGGCGCAAGCGATTGGCGAGAAGCCGCACCGTCGATCTCACGCATCACCGGCTGGCCGCGCCGCTCAAGCGTTTCTACCGCGTCGGCTTTGAATATTCCGATTGCCTGGTCGACGACTCCCGCCTGGTCGTACTCAACGCCCTCGATGCCGTCGCGCGCGGCGCCGTCGTGAGCCCGCGCACCCGCTGCGTGCGCGCCGAACGGCGGGCGGACTGGGAGCTGGTGCTGCACAGTCACGGCCGCCGTGACGTCGCGACTGCCCGCGTGCTGGTCAACGCCGCCGGCCCGTGGATCGGCGAGGTGGCCGAGACCGTGATCCGCCGTCCGCTGCCGGCGCCGGTGCGGCTCATCAAGGGCAGCCACATCGTCGTGCCGCGCCGCTTCGAGCACGAGGACGGTTATCTGCTGCAGGCCGCCGACGGCCGTGTCGTCTTCGTGCTGCCGTTCGGCGACGACTTCAGCCTGATCGGCACCACCGACGAAGACTTCGTCGGCGATCTCAATACGCCGGCGCCGACCGCCGCCGAGGTTCTCTATCTATGTGAGACGGTGAACGAGTATTTCCGCGACAAGATCGCGCCCGACGAACCGGTATGGTCGTTCGCCGGGGTGCGCGCGCTCTACGACGACGGCGCCGGCAAGGCGGAAGACATCACCCGCGACTACGTGCTCAATCTCGACGCGCCGTTCCGCGACGCGCCGCTGTTGACGGTCTACGGCGGTAAGATCACCACCTACCGCAAGCTGGCGGAAGCCGCGATGGCGCGCATGGGCCGATTCTTCCAGGCGCACCCGCGCTGGACCGCCGACGCGCAACTGCCGGGCGGTGAGTTTCCGCCCGAGGATTTCGACAAAGTGGTGGCCTCGGCGATCGATCGCTGGCCGTTCCTGTCCGCGCCGCATGCCAGGCGCCTGGTGCGCGCCTACGGCCTGCGCGTCGAGCGTGTGCTCGGCGAGGCGCAGACCCTGGACGATCTCGGCGAGCGCTTTACCGGCGATCTCACCGCGGCGGAGGTGCGCTATCTCGTCGAGAACGAATGGGCCGAGACCGCCGAGGATGTGCTATGGCGGCGCTCGAAGCTCGGCCTCACGGCGAGCGACGAAGAGGTCGCGGCGCTGGAGCGTTTCCTGGCCGCCCTCGCCGGCGGTGCGCGCGCCTGAGCCTGCCTCTAAAAGGCGGCATCGGTGGGTTGTCGTCAACGGACATTGCGAGCGCCGGTTCGTGCCGCGCATGGAACCGTTAACCGCGGCGGGCGATTTTGCGCGTTCGTTCGCCGCCGGACCTCAAAGTGTTAACGCCGCAGTGACTCTGAGGCCCACAAAGTTCGGACCCTGACGGGGTCATGGGCAGTTATGGGTGTCACTCCGAAACACGTCGACGTTCTGATCCGGCACCTCACCGTGCTGGTGGTCGACGACAATCAGTTCATGCGCAAGCTGGTGCGCGGGCTGCTGCTCAACATCGGCGTCAGCCAGGTGCTGGAGGCCGGCGACGGCCTCGAGGCGCTGGAGGAGATCCGCAACTCGCGCCCCGACATAGTGATCCTGGACTGGGAGATGCCGCTCCTGAACGGGCCGGAGCTGGTGCGCATCGTGCGCTCGCCCGGCGCCTTTCCGGTGCCGGATATCCCGATCATCATGCTGACCGCCTTCGGCGACCGCAAGCGCATTGTGGAGTCGGTGCAGATCGGCGTGAACGAGTTTCTCTGCAAGCCGGTGTCGGCCAAGGCGCTCTACGATCGCATCGTCTCGATCCTGCTGAAGCCGCGCGCCAACGTCCAACTCGGCGAGTATTATGGGCCCGAGCCGCGACGCCCGATCACCGAGATGGAGACCGCGCCGGAAGTTGCCCCGGACAACTCGCCGGCCGGCGGCGTGCTGTGGGATACCTTCCCGGTCGCTAAATAGAGCGTTTCCAGGCGAAGTGGGAACCGGTTCGCCGTCCGGAAACGCGATAAAATAACAAAGTGTATGGCGCGCTACTCGCTCCGGCTCGCCCCTGGCGCGCCAGCTCTTCCACGCGCGGGGCGGACAAGCCGGTGGCGTCGACCACTTGTTGGGGCGTGACACCGAAATGGGCCATGATCGTGCCCACCACCAGCGAGGCGAGGGCGATCTTGACCAGGGTTCGCAGGGCGCCGTGCAGCATGCGCGCTTCCGTTCGGGAGCGGCGATCCGGCTGTGCAGCGATCATAGAGAAATGGCCGCGTTTGAGCACGCGATGCCGCTTCACCTCCCCCGGAGGGGGAGGTGAAGATGAGGCGCTTT
>JARRQH010000199.1:0-5953 GCA_037381985.1 Pseudolabrys sp. | reverse complement strand
CCAACTCGGCGGTCCGATCCGGATCGCCCAGGTGTCGGGGGAGGTGGCGACCGCCGGATTTACCGCCCTGATCCACCTTGCCGCGGTGCTTTCGATCTCCATCGGGCTGCTGAATCTGTTCCCGATCCCCCTGCTCGACGGGGGTCACCTTTTGTTCTATGCAATCGAAGCCATCCGCGGCCAGCCGTTGTCGGAACGCGCGCAGGAAATGGGCTTCCGGATCGGGCTCGCGATCGTCGTCATGTTGATGATTTTTGCAACCTTCAATGACATCCTGCACTTGGCGACCTCTTGACCGTTGCTGCCGAGCAACTTTCGGGCAACTTTTTGAGGGGAAAGGGAAAGTCTCGGGGGAGTTTCGTTTGCAGCGCCTCTCAAACGCTGTAAAAAAGCACCGGAGATTCAGGGCCCGGCTGTCTGCCGACCAGCGGTGGGGGCGGCCGCAAGGAATAAATAAGGGCGCGTTGCGCATGGGACTTGGTGTGCGGTTGCTACGAGGACTGGCTCTGAGCTGCTTGGTCCTCGCGGGTGTCCTTGTCGGCGGTGGGGCCGCGACGATCGCGACGGCAACGTCCGCGGTCGCGCGGACGGCGAATTCGATCGTCGTCGAGGGCAATCGCCGTGTCGATGCCGACACCGTGCGGTCCTATTTCCATGCCGGCCCCAACGGCCGTCTGAGCCCGGTTGAGATCGACGCGGGCCTTAAGGCGCTCTATGCCACGGGCCTGTTTTCCGACATCCGCATCCGCCACGCCGGCGGCCGGCTGATCGTGTCGGTGGTCGAGAACCCGGTCATCAACAAGGTCGCCTTCGAGGGCAACCACAAGGCCAAGGACAAGCAGCTCTCGGCCGAAGTCCAGTCGAAGGCGCGCGGCACGCTGTCGAAGCCGGCGGTGCAGGCCGACGTCCAGCGCATCATCGCGATCTACAACGCCAGCGGCTACTTCAACGTGACGGTGACGCCGCAGATCATCCGGCTACCGAACAATCGCGTGAACTTGGTGTTCAAGATCAAAGAGGGCGGCAAGACCGGCGTCGCGGACATTCGCTTCGTCGGCGCCCATGCCTTCTCGTCGTGGCGGCTGAAGCGGGTGATCAAGACCAGCGTCAGCGGCTGGTTCAGCTTTCTACAGACCACCGACATCTACGACCCCGACCGCGTCGAGGCCGACCGCGATTTGCTGCGCCGCTTCTACCTGAAGCACGGCTACGCAGACGTGCGCATCACGTCGGCGAGCGGCGTCTACGATCCGAAGGAAAAAGGCTTCATCGTCACCTTCAAGATCGACGAGGGCCCCAAGTATCACATCGGCACCGTGCAGGTGGTGTCCAACGTGCACGCGATGAAGCCGTCGCTGCTGCGCGGCGACGTCCAGCTTGGCTCCGGTGACGTCTATAACGCCGATCTCGTGCAGAAGTCGGTCGAATCGATGACCATCGAGGCCGCCAAGCACGGCTACGCCTTTGCCCAAGTGACCCCGCATGGCCAGCGCAACTACAAGAAACGCTTGATCAATCTGACGTTCCTGGTCAGCGAGGGCCGGCGCGCCTACATCGAGCGGATCGACATCCACGGCAACACGCGCACCCGCGGCTACGTCATCCGCCGCGAGTTCGACATCGGCGAAGGCGATCCCTACAACCGCGCGCTCATCAACCGTGCCGAACGGCGTCTGAAAAACCTCGACTTCTTCAAGTCGGTCAAGATCACCACCGAGCCGGGCTCGACGCCCGATCGCGTGATCGTGAACGTGAACGTGGTGGAAAAGCCGACCGGCAACTTCGCGGTCTCGGGCGGTTATTCGACCGCGGACGGGTTCATCTCGCAGGTCAGCGTCGCCGAGAGGAATCTGGACGGCCGCGGTATCTTCGCCAAGGCTTCGGTGACCTACGGTCAGCACAAGCGGGGTTTTGGCCTGTCTCTGGGCGAGCCCTACCTGTTCGGCTACCGAATGTCCGGCGGCGTCGATCTTTACCTGCGTCAGAACCTCGCCAACAGCTACGTGTCCTACGACACCAAGACCTACGGGGCGAATTTCAGGCTCGGCTTCCAGCTCACCGAGAATCTCTCGCTGCAGCCGCGCTATTCGATCTACCGGCAGGAGATCTCGTTCGATACCAATTCAGCGTACAACAACTGCGTGAATTCGGCGGCGGCAGTGAATTTCCGCAATGGTATAGGTTCGGGTGTGCAACCAGGCAACTCCTGCTACAGCGACGGCGAGGCCGCGCTCGCCGTACGTAAGGAGTTGGCGCAAGGCCCGGTGTGGGTGTCGATGGCTGGCTATACGGTCGCCTACAACACCCTCGACAACAACAAGTCGCCGACTTCGGGCCTGTTCGCCAGTTTCAAGCAGGACGTGGCCGGGCTCGGCGGCGACGTGAATTTCATCCGCAGCACCGTCTCGGCGCGCCAGTACTACGAAGTGCTGCCGGATGTGGTCGGCATGCTGAAGCTGCAGGGCGGCAATGTCGCGCCCTGGGGCGGCAAGGACCTGCGCATGCTGGATCACTTCTTCATGGGTCCGAACCTGGTGCGCGGCTTCGCGCCGTCCGGCATCGGTCCGCGCGACCTGACCGCCGGTTCGAGAAACGATGCGCTCGGCGGCAGTTTGTACTGGGGCGCGAGCCTGGAATTCCAGACGCCGCTCTACTTCCTGCCGAAGCAGATCGGCATCAAGGTCGCGGCTTTCGCGGACGCCGGCTCGCTCTGGGGCTACAAGGGCTCGACGTACTGGGATCAAACCGGCGAGACACTCAAGGTCGGCCTCGACAGCCCCGGCGATATCCGCTCGTCGGTGGGTGCCGGCCTGATCTGGGATTCGCCGCTCGGTCCGCTGCGTTTCGACGTCGCCTATCCGTTGACCAAGGCCTGTGGCACCGCGACGGACGGCAGCCAGATCTGCGACAAGACCCAGATCTTCCGCTTCAGCGGCGGCACGTCGTTCTGATCGCGGACGTGCGTCGCGTGACGGCGGGGGCGGCATGAGCGAGCGTGGAGCGCTAGAAACCGGTCACGGGCTGACCGTCGACGAGATCGCGGCCATGACGGGCGCGGTGTCAGGCGCGCCGTCGATGCCCGCCGCAAAGCGGCGCGCTGCGGAGCGGCGTATCGTCGACGTGGCCGCGCTTGAGCGCGCTGCGCCGTGGGATCTCAGCTTCCTCGACAACGAGCGTTTCGCGACGGTCGCGGCCACGAGCCGTGCCGGCGCCTGCTTCGTCACCAAGGCGCTCGCCGGGCATCTGCCGGCGCGCGTGGTACCGTTGATCATCGACGATCCCTATGGCGCCTTCGTCACCGTGGCGCGAGCGCTGTTCGCCCACGGGCTGCAACCGTCGTCGCTCTATCCGGCCGGTACCGGCCTTGGCGCCCAGGTGCACCCGGATGCACGCCTTGAAGCCGACGTCACCATCGAGCCCGGCGCGGTCATCGGGCCGGACGCAGAGATCGGTTCCGGTACCGTGATCGGGGCCAACGCCATCGTCGGCGGTGGGGTTTGCATCGGCCGCAACTGCGTCGTCGGCGCCGGCGCCACCCTCGGCCATGCCCTGATCGGCGACCGGGTGGTCATCCAGGCCGGCTGCCACATCGGCGAGGACAGCTTCGGCTTCGCGGCGCGCGAGCGCGGCCGCCTCAAGGCGCCGCCGCGCGGCCGCGTCATCATCCAGGATGGCGTCGAGATTGGCGCCGGCACCACCATCGACCGCGGCGGTATCCGCGACACCGTCGTGGGCGAGGGGTCCAAGATCGACAATCTGGTCCGGGTCGGCCACAATGCCAGCATTGGCCGGCACTGCGTGCTGGCGGCGCAATCGGGCATTTCCGGCGGCGCGGCCGTCGACGACCATGTTGTCCTGGAAGCGCGGGTTGGCCTAGATGACGACGTGACGGTCGGCGAGGGCGCGCGCATTGGCGCGGCCAGCGTCGTCGCGCATGACGTGCCGGCTGGGGCCTATTGGGCCGGGGTTCCCGCCGGGCCGGCCGCTCCGGCGTTCAGCCAAACCAAGGGGCCCGATCGTCCGACGCGCGGCCTGTCCGGCACCGCGGCGGCACGGGGCGAGTGAGACGACTGCCATGAACGACGTCGTGACAGAGCTGGATACGGTCGGCATTGCCAAGATCCTCAAGCTGCTGCCGCACCGCTATCCCTTCTTGATGATCGACCGCGTCGTCAACATTCGCGGCAGCGAGAGCGGCGTCGGCATCAAGAACGTGACCATCAACGAGCCGCAGTTCCAGGGGCACTTTCCGGAAAACCCAGTGTTTCCGGGCGTGCTGCTGATCGAAGCCATGGCGCAGACCGGCGGTGTGTTGTGCCTCACCGGTCTCGGCGCCACGTCCTCGCGCTCGGTCTATTTCATGACCATCGACAACGCCAAGTTTCGGCGGCCGGTGGTGCCGGGAGACACCGTCGAATTTCATATGAAGCTGCGCGCGAACCGCCGGAACATGTGGTGGTACATCGGCGAGGCCAAGGTCGGCGATCGGGTGGTGGCTGAGGCCGAGGTCGGCGCCATGCTGCTCGAACCATGAGCGCACCGTCGATCGACCCTTCCGCGCGGGTCGCGGACGGCGCCAAGATCGGACATGACGTTTCGATCGGTCCCTACTGCATCGTCGGTCCCGAGGTGACGCTAGGTGAGGGCTGCCGGCTGGTGTCGCACGTCAGCATCGCCGGCCACACCACGATCGGCGCGCGCACCACCGTCTATCCTTTCGCCTCGCTCGGCACCCCGCCGCAATCGGTGAAGTACAAGGGCGGCCCCACCAAGCTCGTCATCGGCGACGACTGCGACATACGTGAAGGTGTCACCGCCAACATCGGCACCGAGGAAGATCGCGGCGAGACCACCATCGGCAACCGCTGCTTCCTCATGGTCAATTCCCACGTCGCCCATGACTGCGTGGTCGGCGATGGCGTCACGATGGCCAACGGTACGGTGCTCGGCGGCCATACCACCGTCGGCGACAACGTGGTGTTCGGCGGCGGCGTGGCGGTGCGCCAGTTCGTGCGCATCGGCGAGGGCGCGATGATCGTGGGTCTGAGCGGCGTGCGCGCCGACGTCATCCCCTGGGGTATGGCGCACGGGCCGCTCGCCAACCTCGTCGGCCTCAACGTCATCGGCATGCGCCGCAACGGCGCCGCCAAGGCGGACATCCTGAAGATCCGGCGCGCCTACCAGGCGCTGTTTTTCGGCGCGGGCGAGTTCCGCGGCCGGCTCGAGGACGTCGACCGCGAGTTCGGCGGCGACGAACGCGTGCGCAAGATCATCGATTTCATCCGCGCTGGCAAACGTCCGCTGACCATGGCGGTCAAACGTAACGAGGGTGACGAGGCGTCATGACCGCAACGGCGGCCACGCGGCAGGACGGTCCGCTGGCGCTGATCTGCGGCGGCGGCAGCCTCCCGCTCACGGTCGCCGATGCCGCCGCCGCCAAGGGCCGCAAGGTCGTGCTGTTCCTGCTGCGCGGCGTCGCCGATCCGGCGCTTGCCGCGCGCTATCCGCACCATTGGATCTATGTCGGGCAGGGCGGCAAGCTGCGCGCGCAACTGCGCGCGGAAGGTTGCCGCGACGTGGTGTTCATTGGCGCGCTGGTGCGCCCGGCGCTCTGGCAGATGCGGTTCGACCTGTGGCTGCTGCTCAAGGTGCCGACGCTGGTGAAGGCCTTCCGCGGCGGCGACGATCATCTGCTGTCGGGCGTGGCGCGCATATTCGAGCGCGAAGGCTTTCATCTGGTCGGCGCCCATGAGGTCGCGCCCGACATCCTGATGCCGGAAGGCGCGCTCGGGGCGCGACAGCCCTCCGAGCGCGACCGCGAGGACATCGCGCTCGGCCTCGATTATCTCGCCGCCACCGGTCGCTTCGACATCGGCCAGGCCGTGGTGGTCGCCGGCCGCCGCGTGCTGGCGGTCGAGGCGGTCGAGGGCACCGACCAGATGCTTCAGCGCGT
>JARRQH010000198.1:0-9473 GCA_037381985.1 Pseudolabrys sp. | reverse complement strand
CAGCGGGCGACACGCGCGACGCCGTTCCGGCGCCAGCGCACGCCGGTAACGCGTTTGCCGTCGAGATGGAGGCCCTCGACCAGGCAGCCGGATTCCACCTTGAGGTTCGGCCGATGCATTACCGGCTTCAGAAAGCCGCGCGCCGCCGACCAGCGCCGACCGGTCCTCTGGTTGACGTGGAAATAGCAAACGCCCTCGTTGTCGCCGGTGTTGAAGTCGTTGGTCGCCGGAATGCCGGACTGAATCGCCGCCTGTCGGAAGGCTTCCAGGATCTCCCAGTTGAGCCGCATCGGCTCGACCCGCCATTCTCCGCCGCGCGCCTGGCCCGGCAAGAAATGGTCGAGGTGCTTGTCAAAATAGGGCTTCACGTCGTCCCACGACCAGCCGGGCAGGCCGAGCTGGCGCCAGTTGTCGTAATCGGCGGCCTGCCCGCGCATGTAGATCATGCCGTTGATGGCGGACGAGCCGCCGATCACCTTGCCGCGCGGGTAGTTGAGGCTGCGGCCGTTGAGGCCCGGCTCAGGCTCGGTCTTGAACAGCCAGTCGGCGCGTGGATTGCCGATGGCGAACAGGTAGCCGACCGGGATGTGAAACCAGATCCAGTTGTCGCGGCCGCCGGCTTCCAGCAGCAGCACCCGCTTGCTCGCGTCGGCGGACAGGCGGTTGGCCAGCACGCAGCCGGCCGAGCCCGCGCCCACGACGATGTAGTCGAATTCGCCTTCGATGGGCGTTGATTCCAGCATTCCAGGTCCTCCCCAGTGCGGTCGATTTGATATTCGTTACGTCGCTTACAGCAACCGCCCAAACGAACGTCAAATCCAAAACCGCACTGAAATCATAAAGTTGCGAGTGCCCTTTCGAATCCGAAGTTCGTACGGAGCAAGCCGAGCGGTTTGGCGAACTTCGGATTCGGGACACGCGCGGCGGGACTTTACCGCGTCGAACAAATCTTGCTAACCTCCCCCTCGGCCTTCGGCGCATTGTGCATGCGCCGCCTATTTGCCGGAACGGCGGTTCCGGCGTCCGGTCGCTTTTCATTCCGTGCCGACGCCCAAGGGGTGCGCGTTATGCGTGCCCGAGGAGAACCGCCATGCTTGCCCGGCTCATTGCCGCTTTCTGTCTGTTGATTCCGCTTGCAACCGCGCCGCAACCGGTGGCCGCACAATCCACCGGCGAACAAGCCGCGCTGACCGTGTTCGCCGCCGCCTCCATGCGCAACGCGCTCGACGACGTGAACAAGGCCTTCACCAAGGCCTCCGCCGTGCGCGTGACGGCGAGCTATGCCGCGAGCTCCGCGCTCGCCAAGCAACTGGCGCAGGGTGCGCCAGCCGACGTCTATGTCTCCGCCAACGTCAAATGGATGGACTACCTGCAGAAGCAGAAGCTGATCGTCGACGCCACGCGCGTGAATCTGCTCGGCAATTCGCTGGTGCTGATCGCGCCGAAGGCGTCGAAGCTCGACCACGTGACCATCAAGAAGGGCTTCGACATCGCCAAGCTCGCCGGCAAGAACCGCATCGCGGTCGCCGACACGTTAGCCGTGCCGGCCGGGCTCTACGCCAAGGCGGCGCTGAAATCGCTCGGCGCCTGGAAAGCAGCCGAACCCAAGCTGGCGCAGGCCGAGAACGTGCGCGCGACGCTCGCCTACGTGGCGCGCGGCGAGACCCCGCTCGGCATCGTCTATTCGACCGATGCCAAGATCGAACCGAAGGTGAAGATCGTCGGCGTTTTTCCGGAAGATTCCCACCCGCCCATCAAGTATCCGGTGGCGGCCATGAAGGACGCCAAGAGCAAGGCGGTCGCGCAATATCTGCAGTTCCTGCGCACGCCGGCGGCGAAGGCGATCTTCGAGCGCTACGGCTTTACCTTCCTGCTCAAGCCGGTGACGTGAGGCGGATGACGACATTGATCCGTCACCTGAGGTGCGCGGCGCAGCCACGCCTCGAAGGATGCACGGCCCGGGCCATCGCCCTTCGAGGCTCGCCCTTGCGGGCGAGCACCTCAGGGTGACGGCGTAGCCATGCTCGGCCTCACGCCCCAAGACTGGACCGCGGTCCTCTTGACCCTGCGCATCGCCGTCGTCGCGACGGCGGTGACGCTGCCGTTCGGCATTGCGCTGGCGACGCTGCTGGCGCGCAAGGACTTCTGGGGCAAGGCGCTGGTCGAGGCGATCGTCTACCTGCCGCTGGTGCTGCCACCGGTGGTCACCGGCTATCTGCTGCTCATTACACTCGGCCGGAAAGCATCGGTTGGCGCCTTCCTCGACCAGCATTTCGGCATCGTGTTCTCGTTCCGCTGGACCGGCGCAGTGATCTCCTGCGGCGTGATGGCGTTCCCGCTGATGGTGCGCGCCATCCGCCTGTCCATCGAGGCCATCGACCGCAAGCTGGAAGACGCAGCCGCGACGCTCGGCGCCAGCCGGTTCTGGTGCTTCGTCACGGTCACCCTGCCGCTGGCGCTGCCCGGCATCATCGCCGGGGCCATGTTGGCCTTCGCGCGCGCCCTCGGCGAGTTCGGGGCCACCATTACCTTCGTCTCCAACATTCCGGGCGAGACGCAAACCATCTCGGCGGCGATTTACACGCTGACGCAAATCCCCGGCGGCGACGTCGCCGCGCTGCATCTGGTCGTGGTCGCAGTGCTGATCTCGCTGGCCGCACTGGTGACCTCGGAATGGCTGGCGCGCCGCGCCACGGCCCGGCTTCACGGGGCATAGTCATGCTGACCGTGGACGTCGAAAAGTCGTTCGGTGAGTTTTCGCTTCACGCGGCGTTCGAGGCGACCGGTGGCTGCACGGCGCTGTTCGGGCCGTCCGGCGCCGGCAAGACCACCATTATCTCGATGATCGCGGGCCTGACGCGGCCCGATCGCGGGCATATCCTGCTCGACGGCGAGGCGCTGTTCGACTCCAAGGCGCGCATCGACGTGCCGGTGTCGCGCCGCCATATCGGCATGGTGTTCCAGGAAGGCCGGCTGTTTCCGCACCTGTCGGTGAAGCGCAATCTCGACTACGGCCGCTGGATGAACGAGCTCGCCTTCGACGCCACCGCGTTCGACCACGTGACGGCGCTGCTTGACATCGGCCATCTGCTGACGCGCCGGCCGGGCCGCTTGTCGGGCGGCGAGCGCCAGCGCGTGGCAATCGGCCGCGCGCTCTTGATGCAGCCGCGGCTGTTGCTACTCGACGAGCCGCTGGCGGCGCTCGACGCCGCGCGCAAGGCCGAGATCCTGCCCTATCTCGAACGCCTGCGCGACGAGGCGCGCGTACCGATGGTCTACGTCAGCCATTCGCCCGACGAGGTGAAGCGCATCGCCAGCCGCGTGGTGATGCTGGAGGCTGGGCGCGTGACGACGGTGAACGGTGCAGAGTTGCTTTCTGCTGGTGTATGATGGGGCTATGTACCCGCCGTCCCGCATCGTCTGCCTCACCGAAGAAACCGTCGAGACGCTTTATCTCCTCGGCGAAGACCACCGCATCGTCGGCGTGTCCGGCTATGCGGTACGGCCACCGCGGGTGCGCAAGGAGAAGCCGCGCGTCGCCGCCTTCACCTCCGCCGACATCGGCAAGATCCTGGCGCTCGAACCGGACCTGGTGCTCACATTCTCGGACCTGCAGGCCGACATCGTCGCCGATCTGGTGCGCGCCAACGTCGCGGTTCATGCATTCAACCAGCGCGATGTCGCCGGCATCCTGGCCATGATCCGCACGCTGGGCGCGCTGGTCGGCGCACCTGAGAAAGCGAACGCCCTCGCCGAAAACTTAGCCGGCCGTGTCGCGGCCGCACGTGCCAGAAGCGTATCCTTTCCGCGCCGGCCACGGGTCTATTTCGAGGAATGGGACGAGCCGATGATCTCCGGCATCGGCTGGGTCTCGGAACTCGTCGAGGCCGCCGGCGGTATCGACGTGTTCCCGGACCTCTCCACCGCCAGGAGCGCCACGAACCGGATCGTCACGCCCGAGGCGGTGATCGCCGCGGCGCCAGACATCATCGTCGGCTCCTGGTGCGGCAAGAAGTTCGTGCCGAGCAAGGTCGCGGCTCGCCCCGGCTTCGCCCAGGTTCCGGCGGTCGCCGGCGAAGCCCTGCACGAGGTCAAGTCGACGGTGATCCTGCAGCCGGGGCCGGCCGCGCTCACCGACGGGCTCGATGCTCTCACCCGAATCGTAGACGACTGGCTTGAAAAGGCACCGCGAAAAGCCCAGAAATAGCGGCGTATCGGCGGCCCATAGCCAGCGCGGACCGGGCCGTGATAGGAAAGTGCGAGAACGACGCGCAAGAAACGACGTTAAGGGACCTCACCGCAATGCAGCAGCAGACGCCCCCGACCAAGAACGCCCGCACCAAGCTATGGATGGATCTCGCCCTGGTGGCCTTCCTCATCGGTTTCGACGTGACCGCGCGGGTGCTGCCGCACATCCCCGGCGTCATGCCGGTGGCCGCGAGCGCGCTGTTCGCCGGCCGCGTGCTGCGCGTCCCGCTACTGGCCGTGATCGTGCCGATCGCCGCCATGGCGCTGAGCGGGCTGGCGCTGCCGCCCGACGCCTGGCAGGTGACCCTGGTGGTCTATGCGGCCATCGCGCTGCCGGCCATTGCCGGCATCTACAGCCGCCGCTGGCGCGGCGCCGCCCCGGTGATCGCCACCATGCTGGGCTGCTCGCTGGCCTTCTTCGCGGCCTCGAATTTCGCGGTCTGGGTCTTCAGCGGCATGTATCCGCTGACCTGGCAAGGCCTGAGCGAATGCTACATCGCCGCCCTGCCCTTCCTCGACCGCACCGTGTTCGGCGACCTGGCCTGGACCGCGGTGCTGTTCGGCGGTGCCTGGTTCGTTCAGCACGGACCGGTGCTTGGGCGGCGGGCGCTCTAAAGAATTCCAGAACGCGAAGCGTTGCGATGGCCGGGTTCAGCCCGGCCATTTTGCATTTCTAATGCTACCCCAAGAACTTCTGCACCCGTCCCCATAACAGCTTGCCGCGCTCGCCCCAGGTCTCCGGCCGCTCCGGTTCCGCCAGCCGCAAGCCCACGGTGGCAACGCGGCCGTCCTCCACCGTATGCGCGAGCAAGGCGATCGGCCCCAGCGCGACGATGTCGTCGGCCGTGGGGGCACGGCCTAGCTGTTCGGCAAAGTAATCGCTCAAGCTCACATCGGTATGGGCGGCAGCGACCTGCAGGCCGTAGATATCGGCGAGCGCGCCCAGCGTCGCCGTGCCGGGCACGAAGAAGTCGCCGAGCAGGCGCGGGTCGGGCGCGGCCGGCGGCGGCATCTCGACGAAGAAGCGGTCGAGCGCCTGCGCCCGTTCCGGCGGCGCCAGCAGGTAAAGGTGATCGCCCTCGCGCAGCGGCTGCGCTTCCGCCGGCGTCAGGATTTCCTCGTCGCGCACCACCATGGTCGGCCGCGCCCAGGTCGGGATCAAGCCGCGGCTCAGGAACGGGCTGTTGGCAACCACCGGGTAGCCGACGATCTCGCGCGAGAGCTGGCCGGGCAGATCGAGCTCGACCCGGCGCGGCAGCGGATCGGGGCGCGAGAACGACATGTCGAGCTTGCGTGCGGAGAACGCCACGGTCCAGCCCTGGATCGCCAGCGAGAACAGCACCACCACGAAGGCGACGTCGAAATAGAGATGGGCCGACGGCAGCCCGACCAGCAGCGGGATCGAAGCCAGGAAGATCGCCACCGCCCCGCGCAAACCCACCCACGACATGAACAGCTTCTCGCGCCACTGATAGCCGAACGGCCACAGACACAGGAAGACGGCCGCCGGCCGCGCGATCAACATCAACACCAACGCAAGCCCGACCGCCGCGAAGAAGCTTTCGCCGAGCCGTTGCGGCCACACCAAGAGCCCGAGCAGCACGAACATCACGATCTGCGCCAGCCAGGTGGCGGCGTCGAGGAACACCACCACCGAATTGCGCGCGCGCGTCGGCCGGTTGCCCATGACGAGACGCCGATGACGGCGTCGCGCGTCAGCGTCCAGAGCGCGTGCGACCAGCCTTCGCTGCCGCCGAGCAGGATCTGGATGAACAACAGCGTGAGGAAGACCGCGAAGGGATCGTTGGTGCCGGATTCGACCTCCAGCGTCGAACGTACGCGCGGGCGCAGGCGCAGGCCCCGCGCATTGATCAGGAAGAACACGGCGGCGGCGTCGGTCGAGGCCACCACCGAGCCGACCAGCAGCGCCTCGATCCAGCCGATGCCGAGCGCAAACTTGGCGACCGGCGCCATTAGCAGCGTGGTGGCGAGCACGCCCAGGGTCGCCAAGGTCACCGCCGGCGCTAGCACGCTGCGGAAACTGGCAATGCGGGTGCGCAGGCCGCCGTCGAACAGGATGAGCGCCAGGGCGATAGAGCCGACGGTATAGGCAGTACCGACGTCGCTGAACTTGAGGCCGCCGGGGCCACCCTCGCCGGCCAGCATGCCGAGCAGCAGAAACACCAGCAGCAGCGGCGCGCGGCTTGCCCCGCGCATGACGAGTTCAGTGAGCGGGCTGCCGCCTGCATCCCGGAATGACAGTGAATCAGAAATTCACCTTGTCGCCGCCCTTGAGCGAAAGGATCTCGCGAGCCTCGTCGGCACTGGCGATCTCGAGGCCGATGCCCTCGAGGATCTGGCGCACCTTGGTGACCTGCTCGGCGTTAGACTCGGCGAGCTTACCGGGACCGGCCCACAGCGAATCCTCCATGCCGACGCGCACGTTGCCGCCCATGGCGGCGGCCGTCGCAGCCACGCGCATCTGGTTGGCGCCGGCGCCCAGCACCGACCAATGGTAACTGTCGCCGAGCAGGCGGTCGGCGGTGCGCTTCATGTGCATGATGTCTTCCGCGTGCGGCCCGATGCCGCCCAGGATGCCGAATACCGACTGCACGAACAGCGGCGGCTTGACCACGCCGCGGTCGAGGAAGTGCTTGAGCGTGTACAGATGACCGATGTCGTAGCACTCGATCTCGAAGCGCGTGTTGTTCTCGGCGCAGGTGGTGAGGATGTACTCGATGTCGGCGAAGGTGTTCTTGAACATGCCAGCCTTCGAGGCCTCGAGATAGGGCTCCTCCCAGTCGTATTTGAACTTGCCCTTGTAGCGCGGGACCATCGGATAAAGCCCGAAATTCATCGTGCCCATGTTGAGCGAGGCGATCTCCGGCTTGTAGGTGGCGGCCGGCTTGACGCGCTCTTCCACCGTCATGGTCGGCGCGCCGCCGGTGGTGATGTTGATCACCACGTCGGAGCGCTGCTTGATGACCTTGAGGAAAGGCGCGAAGGCTTCCGGCGACTGGTCGGGCTTGCCGTTTTCCGGGTTGCGCGCGTGCAGGTGCACGACCGCCGCGCCGGCTTCGGCCGCGGCGATAGCGTTATCGGCGATCTGTTGCGGCGTGACCGGCAGGTGGGGCGACATCGACGGCGTGTGGATCGAGCCGGTGATGGCACAGGTAATGATGACTTTGCGCGACTTCGCCATGAGCGTTTCATCCTGAAGAACGTGGGGGTTTTGATTTCGCGATTGGACTTGTGCTTCGATCCTAGAGTATCAGGCAAGGCTTAGTCACGCATAGCGGGGGCGAGGAAAACCTACTTTGGACACGTCCGGTCAAGCTTCCACGGCCCGTTCCGGCACCTTGATCGGCGTCCTGTGCGGCACCGGCGCGGCGCTCGGGTGGGCCGCCGGCTTCGCAGCGGCCAAGCACGGCGTCACGGTCGGCTTTTCACCACCCGATATCGCCTTCCATCGCTTCTTCTGGTCCGGCCTGCTGCTGATCCCAATCGCCATGCGCGAGGGCGTGGTCCACCTCGGCGGCATCGGCTGGCGGCACGGCCTCACTTTGATGCTGCTCGCCGGTCCAGTGCAGGCGGTGATGGCCTATACCGGCTTCACGCTGGTGCCGCTCGGCCACGGCGCCACCATCCAACCGGCCTGCGCGGCGCTGTTCGGCATCACGCTCGCCACGCTGTGGCTGCGCGAGCGCATCACGCTGTCCCGCATGATAGGCGGCGCCATCATCATCGGCGGCCTGATGGTGTTCGGCGCCGAGTCGCTCACCACCATCGGCCACGAGGGCGTGGGCGGCGATCTGCTGTTCGTCTGCGCCGGCCTGTTCTGGGCGACCTTCGGGACGCTGCTGCGCCTCTGGAACGTGTCGGGCACGCGCGCTGCGGCCATCGTCGGCACCCTGGCGGTGATCATCTTCGCGCCACTCTACGCCGCGTTCATCGGCTTCGGCGACCTTCTGCACATGAGCCTGAAGGAAAACCTGATCCAGATCGTGGTGCAGGGCCTGCTCGCTGGCGTGCTGCCTATCTTCCTGTTCGCGCGCGCGGTGATGCTGCTCGGCGCCGGGCGGGCGGCGGTCTTTCCGGCGCTGGTGCCGGGCTTCGCGCTGATCATCGGCTTCGTAGGGCTGGGCATCGTACCGACCGTGCCGCAACTCATCGGCCTAGTGGTGGTGCTGATCGGGTTCCGGTTTGCGCTGCGGTGACGCAGTTCATCATTCCCGCCCTTTATGTGCATAACCCTCGCGCTTTCGAGCTCCGAAATCCCGGCCCGAGCAGCAATTTGATATTGATCCGCATGGTGGGCTAATCCCCTCCGGGCCAAGGCTGCGAGAGGGGCGCGAGAGGACCGCATGGACATCGTCCATCAATGGGCCGGCGACGCCGGCAAGCTGCTGCAGACGGTCGGCCAGCAACTGACCTCGGGCTACCTGTTGCTGCAGCTCGCCCTGATCGCCGCCGCCGCCGCCGTGGCGACGCTCGCCGCCATGCTGATCCGCCGCCGCGTCGACCTCACCGCGCTCACGATGGGCTGGCCGGCGCTAGCGCGCCAGTTCATGCGCCACGCCATGGCGAACCTCGGCACCGTCGTCTTCCTGGTGCTGGTGGCGCTCATGCACGCCGCCATGCTGGCGATGACCTGGCCGAGCCGGTCCTACCTCCTCGGTGTCGCCGCGAGCCTCGCTTCTGCCTGGGTGATGATCGCGCTGGTGGCGGGGCTGATCCGCAACCAGTTCGTCTATCGCCTGGTGTCGGTGTCGGCCTGGACCATCGCGGCGCTCAGCATCCTCAGCCTGCTGCAGCCCGCTATGAATGCGCTCGACTCGGTCGGCGTCTTTGTCGGCGGCCTGCGCATCACGCCGCTCCTGGTGATCAAGGCGACGGTGCTGCTGCTGCTCGCGCTATGGGCGGCGAACGCGGCCAGCGACTTCCTCGAAAAGCGCGTACGCCACAGCGCCGATCTGACACCATCGATCCAGGTGTTGATCAGCAAGGTGATCCGGCTGGTGCTGATCACCTTCGCGATCTTGGCCGTCCTGTCGACGGTGGGCATTGACTTCTCGGCGCTGGCGTTCTTCTCGGGCGCAGTCGGCGTGGGGCTGGGCTTCGGCCTGCAGAAAATCGTCTCCAATCTCGTCAGCGGCATCATCCTGCTCGCCGACAAGTCGATCAAGCCGGGCGACGTGATCACGGTCGGCGAGAGCTTCGGCTGG
>JARRQH010000197.1:0-8231 GCA_037381985.1 Pseudolabrys sp. | reverse complement strand
CACCTGTTTCGCACCCCGGCCGTCTGCTTAGACGTGAGCTTACGGCGCGCAAGCTGTCCGCCAACCGGCTGTCGCTCGACATCGGCGTACCGTCCGGCCGCATCACCGACATCCTGAACGGCCGGCGCTCGATCACGGCCGACACGGCGGTGCGGCTCGGTCGCTATTTCGGTAACAGCGCACAATTCTGGCTCGACTTGCAAAGCCAGTACGACATCGCGGTGGTGGAGCGGGAGAAGGGCAGCGAGATCGCCAAGCGGGTAAGGCCGGCGGACGCGGCGTGAACTTTTTCTTGTAGGGTGGGTTAGGCGCGCAGCGCCGTAACTCACCATGGGGGTTTCGGAATGCGATGGGTTTCGCTGCGCTCAACCCATCCTACGGACTTCCGCGGCGTATTTGCCTTCGTGGATGAATTCTTTCGATTCGCGCGTCATCATCCGGTCGGTTTGACCTGGCTTGCGCAGGTAGTCCACGATCAGCGCTTCCGGTCCCTTTCGTCCAAGACCTCACGCATCGTGTCGGCAACGATCTTGGGAAAATTGCGCTCCAGTGTCCCGAGTTTTTGTTCCACCGAACCCAGCCTGCGGTCCACGCCGTCAACCTTGCCTTCGACGCGGTCGAGCCGCGTTTTGATGGCCGCGAGGTCGTCGCTGTTGTGGCGGGCTTGTTCGAGGATGTGGCGCGTCACGAGCTTCTCGCCCGCAACTTCCTGCTCGAGCACGCCGACGCGGGCGTCGAATTCTTCGCGTGTTACGTCGCTGGGCATGGATTGGCGGCTCCTCAAGTCAAGAACCGCATGATAGCAGAGGTTGCGGAGGAGGGAAGGCGCAATTTGGCTTGCTTGCGCGGGTTTGAGAAGGTTCACCCCCAACCCGGCACGCACCTTCGATGCGCGCCGACCCTCCCCGCAAGGGGGAGGGCGAACAAGACGGCGAGGGCAGGGCGACGAAACGGAACCCCTAATCCTTCACCACGTCGGTATCCGGCCGGCCGCCCCATTCGGTCCATGAGCCGTCGTAGACGCGGCCGAGGGGCTTGCCGATGGCATCGAGGCCGAGCGAGAGCAGCACGGCAGAAACGCCGGAGCCGCAACTCGTGATGATCGGCTTGTCGAGATCGACGCCGGCCTTTTCGAACGCGGCCTTGATGTGCGCCGGGTCGGCCAGCTTGCCGTCCTCGAGCATGCTGCTCGCGGGCACGTTGAACGCGCCCGGCATGTGGCCGCCGCGCAGGCCCTGACGCGGCTCCGGGTCGCGGCCGGCAAAGCGTCCGGCGGGGCGGGCGTCGACGATCTGCGTGCTGCCGTCGTTGATCGCCATCTGAATGTCGTCGTGCGAGGCGACGGCACGGGTGTCCATGTCCGCGTTGAACGTGCGCGGCTCGGGTTTGACCTCGCCCGCCTCGGTCGGGTGGCCTTCGGCCTTCCAGGCCGGCAGGCCGCCGTCGAGCATGAAGACGTTCTTGGCGCCCATGATGCGGAAATTCCACCACACGCGCGGCGACGAGAAGAGCCCCATGCCGTCATAGACGACGATGGTGTCCGTGTCGGAAATGCCGAGCTTGCCCACCGCTTCGCCGAATTCGTTCGGCCCGGCCAGCATGTGCGGCAGGTCGCTAGAGTGATCGCACACCGCGTCGATATCGAAGAACACGGCGCCGGGAATATGGCCGGCGCGATACTCTGCCTTGGCGTCGCGCTTCTGCGCCGGCAGATAGAACGAGCCGTCGACCACCACGACGTTCGGCT
Source organism: Pseudolabrys sp. (assembly GCA_037381985.1). Taxonomy (GTDB): domain Bacteria; phylum Pseudomonadota; class Alphaproteobacteria; order Rhizobiales; family Xanthobacteraceae; genus Pseudolabrys. Next base: position 6,484 of record JARRQH010000197.1, on the reverse strand, counting down.
TGCCGAGCTCACCGGCGAGCCACGCGGGGGTCTTGAGCCAGCGGCTTTTCGCAGAACTATCGCTCATGAAATCTCACAAGTGAATCAACGCGCGGCGTCGCGCAAGTATTCCCGGGGGCCGGCTAGTGGTCCGCTTCCGACATTTGCATCCCGTTGCTGTCAGATCCCAAGCAAATGTCGGAAGCAAAGGACCACTAGCAATTGTTACATTCTAGTGGAGCTTTGAATTTGACATTTGATGAGCCGCGTGCCGCAAGTGGGGATCAAATGTCAAATTCGCTCCACTAGTCCGCGTTTTCCTCGACCAGCGCAATGCGCACGCGGCGGTTCTGCTTGCCCTTCTTCTCGATGCCGGTGATCGCGACGTTGCCGATCTCGGCGGTCGAGCGCACATGGGTGCCGCCGCAGGGTTGCAGGTCGAGGCCCTTGATCTCGATCAGCCGCACCTTGCCGGTGCCCTTGGGTTTGCGATCATCTCGTTAAGCTTGGCGGTGAGCTCGTCCTTGTCGGGGCTGGCGTCGGGGATGTCGAAGTCGAGGCGGCCGGTGCCGTCGCCGACCGAGCCGCCGGTCACGGGATAGGGCAGCACCGCCGACAACAGATGCAACGCGGTGTGCATGCGCATGCGCGCGTGGCGCTTTGCCCAGTCGATGGAGGCGGTGACAGTGTCGCCAACCTGGAGCGAGGAGATGTTGGCGCCCTCCGCCGGGACGTGGGCGATCTCGGTCTTGGCCTTGTCGGTATAGACCGCGTCGGCGATGGGGATCGATACGCCGGCGGTGGTGGTGAGCCAGCCGGTATCGCCGGGCTGGCCGCCGGAGGTGGCGTAGAACACCGTGCGCTCGAACACGATGCCCTTGTCGGTCAGGGCAACGACGGTCGCCGTGCACGATTGCAGATAGCTGTCGTCGCGGAACAGGCAGTCGGTAGTCATTAAAATCTCCGTTCATTCCCGCTCAAGCGGGAATCCAGACACAATATCACAACGCCAGGTGTCTTCTTCCACCGGGTCCCCGCTTTCGCGGGGACGAACGGTAAGAGGATCATGCTTTCACGAAAGGCGGCTCGATCGTCGATTGCCGCTCGAGCCATGCCGGCACCGGCAGGTTCTTGGCCCGCAGGAATTCCGGATTGAACAGTTTGGACTGATAGCGCGCGCCGCCGTCGCAGAGAATGGTGACGATGGTGTGATCGGGCCCTAGCTCCTTGCCGAGCCGGATGGCGCCGGCGACGTTGACGCCGGTGGAGCCGCCGAGGCACAGGCCTTCGTGCGCCATCAGGTCGAACACGATCGGCAGCGCTTCCTCGTCTGGGATCAGATAGGCCTTGTCGACCTTCATTTGCTCGACGATGGCCGTGACGCGGCCGAGGCCGATGCCCTCGGTGATCGAGCCGCCGTCGCTCGCCTTGGCTTCGCCGTGGGCGAACAGGTCGTACATCGCGGCGCCGCGCGGGTCGGCGACGCCGACGACGATGTCCTCGTTCTGCTCCTTCAGATAGCGCGATATGCCCGCGAGCGTGCCGCCGGTGCCGACCGAGCAGATGAAGGCGTCGACCTTGCCCTCGGTCTGCTGCCAGATCTCCGGGCCGGTGGTGACGTAGTGGGCCTTGCTGTTGTCGAGGTTGTTCCATTGATCGGCGAAGATGACGCCGTTCTTCTCGGTCTTCTTCAGTTCTTCCGCCAACCGGCGGCCGACGTGCTGGTAGTTGTTGGGGTTGGAGTAGGGCAGGGCCGGCACCTCGACGAGCTCGGCGCCGCACAGGCGCAGCATGTCCTTCTTTTCCTGGCTCTGCGTCTCCGGGATCACGATCACCGTGCGGTAGCCACGCGCGTTGGCGACCACCGCGAGTCCGATGCCGGTGTTGCCGGCGGTCGCTTCCACCACGAGCCCGCCGGGCTTGAGTTCACCGCGCAACTCGGCCTCCAGGATCATCTGGCGGCCGGCGCGGTCCTTCACCGAGCCGCCCGGGTTCATGAATTCGGCCTTGCCGAGGATGGTGCAGCCGGTCGCCCGCGAAGCGGCCGTGAGCTCGATCAGGGGGGTGTTGCCGATGGCGTCGATGAGGCCGTCGCGAATGTGCATGCCAGGGTCCAGCGGAAATTCCAGGTCGTAAATCAAGGGTCGGGCAACCCTAGTGCGGGCGTACAAGCGTCGGAACCGGGACACTAGTGGACGCATCCGGGGGCCACAAGGCCGCCTGTTCGCAGGCCCTTGGCGGTGGCCGCGGGCGCCGGCCATGACGGAGGATGGGATGACAATCAGCTACAATACTTACTGCCTTCTCAACGGTCTCGAAACCATATGCCGGATTGTGGCGGCAGCGGCGGGTAGTATTCACCAGTTATTGGGGCCGGGAACCTAGAGGTATGCGGCGAAAACGCCGCAAAACAGCATACCGAACGGCCGACCGGACTTCTGCCGCATGAATCTCGACGTCAACACCCTCTTCATGGTGACGACTTACGTGGAGGCGATCCTCGGCCTGCTGCTGCTGTTCGCCTGGGCGCAGAACACCCAGATTACCGCCGTCGCCTGGTGGGGCTTCGCGCACCTGATGCGCGCCGCCTCGGTGGCGCTGTTCGGGCTCTACGGCTCGGCGCCCAATCTCATCAGCATCGATCTCGCCAACGCGCTGCTGTTCACCTCCTTCGCGGTGACCTGGACCGGCGCGCGCGTGTTCGACGACCGGCCGGTCGAACCGGTTTATCTGGTGACGGGGGCGGTGATCTGGCTGCTGGTCTGCCGGCTGCCGGGAATGCAGGACGCGCTGCGGGAACGCGCGCTGGTCGCCGCCGGCATCATCACGGCCTACACTTGGCTTACGGCCTTTGAGTTCTGGCGCGGGCGCGCCGAGAAACTGGTGTCGCGCTGGCCGGTGATCTTCATGCTGTTCGCGCACGGCGCGCTGTTTCTGTTGCGCACGCCGCTGATCGCGTATCTGCCCTGGGGACCGAGCCAGCCCGTCACCGGCAGCGTGTGGCTGACGGTGCTGTCGTTCGAGGCGCTCATGTTCACGATTTCCGTCGCCTTCATCCTGCTGGCGATGGCCAAGGAGCGCACCGAGTTGCGCCACCGCACCGCGGCCATGGTCGATCCGCTCACCGGCATCGCCAACCGCCGCGCCTTCCTGCAGGACGCGAAGGAGATGGCCTTGCGCCACGGCAGCAATCCGCGCCCGACCGCGGTGCTGCTCATCGATCTCGATCACTTCAAGTCGATCAACGACCGCTTCGGCCATGCCATCGGCGACCGCACGCTGGAGATATTCGCCGACGCCGCGCGCGAGTCGATCCGTGCCAGCGATCTGGTGGGCCGGCTGGGCGGCGAGGAGTTTGCGGCCATCCTGCGCGACACCAGCCAGGAGAAGGCGGTGGCGGTGGCCGACCGCTTGCGCGAAACCTTCGCCAGGGCGGCGCAGGACGTCGATGGCCGTCCAGTCTGCGCCACCGTCAGCATCGGCGTGGTGCATAGCGACGGCCCGGTGCTGGACGTCTCCGAACTGCTGGCGCAGGCCGACCAGGCGCTTTATTTCGCCAAGGAGCGTGGCCGCAACCGGGTGGAACTCGCATCCCTCTGCATGGTGCTGGAAGACCGCGAGGACAAAGCGGCGGCGCCGTCCGCCGAGCCCCGGGCTACGCCCAATCCCGCCAAGTCTTTGCCCGCCAAGCCCGCGGCTTGACGATCCTCCTCGAGATCGGACCTGCGACTGTCCGGCATCAGCACCTGTGAGGCAGATTTAGCGGCTTGAGGAACGGAGGATTTCTGGCTCATTCGTAACCATTAAGGAGTGGAGATGAGACAGACATCCGAGGATCCTGAATTGTCGTCCGAGCGGACCGTGAAAAACATCCGCCGGGCGACCCGCAAGCGCTATTCGTCCGAAGAGAAGATCCGGATTATTCTGGACGGCCTGCGGGGGTCAAGTCCAGCATCGCCGAGTTGTGCCGTCGTGAGGGCGTTGCCTTGAGCCTCTATTGCTCTTGGTCCAAGGAGTTTCTGGAAGCGGGAAAACGGCGGCTGGCGGGCGCCCCGGCGCGCTCCGACAGCAGTTTCCCGGCGATCTCTATGCCCTCCTCACGGGAGGAGGCGAGCCTCATCGGATAGCCCCAGAATTTGCCGAAGGCCACACCGAAAGGCTTGAATGCCAGACGCTTGGCGGCGCTCGGCTCAATCACAATCATCGCGAGCACGAGTGTCCTCAGTTCGGCCTTGTGTCTCTTCATCCACAGCGCGGTGCGCTTCTTTTCTTCCTGACTGTGCTCGTGGTCTTCGATCGGAGCGTTATCGGTCAAGATCACGAACGGCGTGCCGCGCTTCAGATTCGCCTCGAACGCCTCGAAGTCCTCGTCGTGGTCGTGATCGGGATCTTCGTCATAACTCATCCAGACGAGCGGGAAGTTCGTGCTGTCCAAAGGCATGGTTCATCTCCTTGCCGGGATGGATGCTTTCAATTCGAGCGGATGTGTCGCCACGACATGATCAGCGCGACCGCGCCCGGAAGCGTGACTGCCAACAGCTCCAAGGCAACGAGATGGCCGCCGTCGCGCAAGCCATCCGATACGCCGCCGAGCGTGCTCATGGTGAAAAGGAGACCGCCGAGGACGAGCATGGCCCAGTCGGTCGCGCGCCTTCCGGCAAGCGCCAGCAACGGCGGGACGACCCAGGCGCCGTAAAAAATAGATACTACCCACAACGCGGCGGTGCCGAACGTAATGGCCTTCATCGTCCCACCGCTGCTGACATAGGCGTTCAGATAAGAGAAGCACTGGATCGTGACGAAGATTGCGGCACCGACCGCTGGGACAAGCCATGCGAGTGCGAGCTTAACTGGGTTCTTTTCGATCACGTCAACACTCCTATCCGAATTTGCTCGATAGGGCAGTTGAGCGCTGCCCCTCTCAAAGACGAGCGCGATCATGATCGCCGCGCGCCCCTTCTGCCTGAAAGCGATAAGTCAGTCGGCGAATGGCGTCATTGCGCAATCCTGCCATTATATGTTTTAATCCGGCCGAAAATGGAAAGCGCCGAGGCCTTTGATGTATCTGGACGTCCGTAGCGATTGGCTTTCCTATGTCGATGAGATTCCTCGCGTTCTCGTCGCGGCCAGCGCTGTCGCCAATCTTGAGGCCCTGGAGCAATCGCCGCGGCACCACCATCAGAAGGCGCAACTGCTTTTCACGGTCCGTGGCGTCATCAACTGCGAAGTTGAAGACGCTGTCTGGGTCGTGCCGCCGCAATGCGCCGTGTGGATTCCCGGCGGGCTGCCCCATACCGTTTTCGGCTCAGGGGAGGTGGAGTGCATCTCCCTTTTCATCGAACCTCCTGAGTCTCCGAATCTGCCGACCGAATGCTGCACGATCACGGTGTCGAGCTTTTTCCGTCATTTGCTGATGCGGGCCAACGAGCTACCGGAGCTTTATGACATCGACGGTCCGGACGGCCGAATCGTGTCGGTTATCTTCGATGAGCTGGCTGTGGCACCGGTCGAAGACCTCCGCCTTCCGATCCCCAGCGACGCGCGGCTGAAGAAGCTCACCGACCTGTTGATCGCGGCACCTGCGGATCGTGCGACCGTCGCGGAGTGGGCCTCCCGCATCGCGCTCAGCGAACGCAGCCTGAGCCGTATGCTGGCGGAAGAGATGGGCATGAGTTTCGGCCGCTGGCGCCGGCAATTGCATGTTGTCCTCGCCCTGCGGCATCTGAGCGCCGGCCAGACGGTCCAGGCCGTCGCGATGGATCTCGGCTATGAAAGCGCCAGCAGTTTCGTGACCATGTTTCGAAAAATGGTCGGCAAGCCGCCAAGCCGCTATCTGCTCGAGCGGCTTAGGTCTGCACCTCACGATCATGGCGAGCGATAGCGACTGCTGGGTTTCATCCACGGTCGCCGCCTAGAGCATCGGACCGAAGAAGCCTGTCCCCGGCTTGAACGGGGATGGGATCCGGTTTTCGGATCATCCGATGCGAAAACAAAAGATTGGAGCATGAGGCCCGATTCCGAAATCGGGCCTCATGCTCCAGCGAATGCTCCGGCAGGGCGACCGTCCCGACACTCGACGTGTTCACGATCAAAAGTGCTTGGTGACCCCAAGCCCGACGATGCGGCCCGGTCCGACCGCGACGGTTTCGGCGCCCAAATAGAGCGCACCGAACGTTTCGGCACGTTGGTCGAGGAGATTGCGCCCGAAAGCATAGATCTCCAGGTCTTTCGCATCGTTCTTCCACCCGATCCGGGCGTCCACAATGTGGTAAGGCTTCAGATCAAACGAATTGTTGACATCGGCGGCACGGCTCCCGGTGAACTGATACTGCACCCCAAAGGACAACGAACCCGGAAGCATCAGGACGCCGGCTGAGGTATCGTATTGCAGCCCTGTCGTGACGGTCCATTTCGGCGTGTTGGGCACCCTGTTCCCCGCGACGGTGTTGGTGTTGGCACCATTGTCTCCCAGCTCGCTGTGAATGTAGCCGAGGCCGCCCGTCAG
>JARRQH010000196.1:0-6041 GCA_037381985.1 Pseudolabrys sp. | reverse complement strand
GACAAATAGACGTCGTCGAACACCGATCCGGAAATATCGCTGTCCGCCAACATCATGCGATCCGTCACCTTCATGCGATGCGTCTCTCGGTTGATGTTCATCGGCCCTACTCCGCCGCCACCGGTTCGGGATCGCGCACGCCTTCACCGTCGGCGTGGCGGGTGTATTGATCGATGCGATCTTCGATCTCGTGACGGAAATGGGTGATCAGCCCCTGGATCGGCCACGCCGCGGCGTCGCCGAGCGCGCAGATCGTGTGACCCTCGACCTGCTTGGTGACCTCCATCAGCATGTCGATCTCGCGCTTCTGGGCGCGGCCCTCGGCCATGCGGGAGAGCACACGCCACATCCAGCCGGTGCCCTCGCGGCACGGCGTGCACTGGCCGCAGCTCTCGTGCTTGTAGAAATAGGACAGGCGCGCGACGGCGCGGATCAGGTCGGTCGACTTGTCCATCACGATGACGGCCGCGGTGCCGAGACCGGACTTGAGCTTCATCAGGCTGTCGAACTCCATCGGCGTGTCGATGATCTTCTCGGCCGGCACCATGCGTACCGACGAGCCGCCGGGGATGACCGCCTTGAGATTGTCCCAGCCGCCGCGCACGCCGCCGGCGTGAGTCTCGATCAGCTCGCGGAAGGTGATGCCCATGGTCTCTTCGACGTTGCACGGCTTGTTCACGTGGCCGGAGATGCAGAAGAGCTTGGTGCCGACATTGTTCGGGTTGCCGAACGAAGAGAACCAGGCTGCGCCCCGCCGCATGATTGTTGGCGCGACCGCAATCGATTCCACGTTGTTGACCGTGGTCGGGCAGCCGTAGAGGCCCATATTGGCCGGGAACGGCGGCTTCAGCCGCGGCATACCCTTCTTGCCTTCGAGGCTTTCCAGCAGCGCCGTCTCTTCGCCGCAGATATAGGCGCCGGCGCCATGGTGGACGTAGAGGTCGAAGTCCCAGCCGTGGACGTTGTTCTTGCCGATCAGCTTTGCGGCGTAGGCTTCCTCGACCGCGGCCTCGAGGCGCTCGCGCTCCCGGATGAACTCGCCGCGCACGTAGATGTAGCCGGCGTTGGCACCCATGGCGAAGCCGGCGATCAGGCAGCCCTCGATCAGCAGATGCGGATCGTGGCGCATGATCTCCCGGTCCTTGCAGGTGCCGGGCTCGGATTCGTCGGCGTTGACCACGAGATAATGCGGGCGGCCGTCCGACTTCTTGGTCATGAACGACCACTTGAGCCCGGTCGGGAAGCCGGCGCCGCCGCGGCCGCGCAGCCCCGAAGCCTTCATCTCGTCGATGATGCCGTCACGGCCCTTCTCAAGGATCGCCTTGGTGCCGTCCCATGAGCCGCGCGCACGCGCGCCCTTCAGGCCCCAGTCGTGGCGCCCGTAGAGATTGGTGAAGATGCGATCCTTGTCAGCGAGCATCGTGGCTATTTCGATTTCTCTTTGGCCGCCGGCTTCTTGCCTTTGGCTTCCGACTTAGTGGCGTCCGACTTGGGCTTCTCCGCCGAAGCGCCCTCTTTGGCATAGAGCGCGGGATCGGTGAGCGTGGTGGCGCCGCCGATCGGCTCCGACAGTTGGCGGTCGATCTGCGGGCCTGGCTTCGGCGTCTTGCCGGCGGCGAACTCGTCGAGCAGCTTGTTGAGGCTGTCGGCGTCGAGGTCCTCGTAAAAGTCGGAGCCGACCTGCACCATCGGCGCGTTCACGCAGGCGCCGAGGCACTCGACCTCGACCCAGGAGAATTGACCGTCCGCGGTCACTTCCATTTGATGTTCGCCGATGCGCTTGCGGCAGACCTTCTCCAACTCGTCGGCGCCGCGCAGGCGACACGGCGTGGTGCCGCAAAGCTGCACGTGCACTTTGCCGACCGGCGTCAGGTTGAACATGGTGTAGAAGGTGGCAACCTCGAGCGCGCGGATATACGGCATGCCGAGGAAGTCCGCGACGTAACGGATGGCGGCTTCCGGCAGCCAGCCGCCGGCCTGTTCCTGCGCGCGCCACAACAGCGGCACGATCGCCGAACGCTGGCGTCCGGCCGGATACTTGTCGAGCTGCTCCTTGGCCCAGATCAGGTTGACCCGGTCGAAGGCGAACTCCTTCGGCTGCAGCTCTGCGGGAGCGAGACGGCGAACGCTCATCGGTCCACCTCCCCGAACACGATATCCATCGAACCGAGGATGGCGGAGACGTCCGCGAGCATGTGACCCCTGCTGACGAAATCCATGGCGCTCAGATGGGTGTAGCCCGGCGCGCGAATCTTGCACTTGTACGGTTTGTTGGTGCCGTCGGAGACGAGATAGACGCCGAACTCGCCCTTTGGCGCTTCCACGGCAGCGTAAACCTCGCCGGCCGGCACGTGATAGCCTTCGGTGTAAAGTTTGAAGTGATGGATCAGCGCTTCCATGGAGCGCTTCATCTCGCCGCGCTTCGGCGGCACGATCTTGCCGTCCACGGAGGAAATAGGACCGGTCTCGATGGTCAGCTTTTCCAGGCACTGCTTCATGATCCGGACCGACTGGCGCATCTCTTCCATGCGGATGAGATAGCGGTCGTAGCAGTCGCCGTTCTTGCCGACCGGGATCTGGAAGTCGAGCTCGGAATAGCACTCATAGGGCTGCGCGCGGCGCAGGTCCCAGGCCGCGCCCGAGCCGCGCACCATCACGCCGGAGAAGCCCCAGTTCCAGGCGTCCTCCAGGCTGACGACGCCGATGTCGACGTTGCGCTGCTTGAAGATGCGGTTGTCGGTGAGCAGATCGTCGAGGTCCTGAACGGTCTTCAGGAACGGATCGCAGAAGGCCTCGATATCGTCGATCAATTCGGGAGGCAGGTCCTGGTGCACGCCACCGGGGCGGAAAAACTTGGCGTGCATGCGCGCGCCCGAGGCTCGCTCATAGAACACCATCAGCTTCTCGCGCTCCTCGAAGCCCCACAACGGCGGGGTGAGCGCGCCGACGTCCAGCGCCTGCGTGGTAAGGTTGAGCAGATGCGAAAGAATGCGCCCGATCTCGGAATAGAGCACACGAATGAGCTGGGCGCGGTACGGCACTTTGATGTCGAGCAGCTTTTCCACCGCCAGGCAGAAAGCGTGCTCCTGGTTCATGGGCGCGACGTAATCGAGCCGGTCGAAATAGCCGACCGCCTGCAGATAGGTCTTGTGCTCGATCAGCTTCTCGGTGCCGCGATGAAGCAGGCCGATATGCGGATCGACACGATCGACGATCTCGCCGTCGAGCTCCAGCACCAGGCGCAGCACGCCGTGCGCGGCCGGATGCTGCGGCCCGAAGTTGATGGTGAAGTTTCGCAGCGCCGTCTCGGACATTACGAGCCCTTACCTTCAGCCTTGGCCTTCTCGTCGCCGGGCAGCACGTACTCGGTGCCTTCCCAGGGCGAGAGGAAATCGAAAGTGCGGAATTCCTGGTTCAGCTTCACCGGCTCGTAGACGACTCGCTTTTCCTCGTCGTCGTAGCGCACCTCGACGAAGCCGGTCAGCGGGAAGTCCTTGCGCAACGGGTGGCCCTCGAAGCCGTAATCGGTGAGGATGCGGCGCATGTCCGGGTGGCCGGTGAACAGGACGCCGTAGAGGTCGTAGGCCTCGCGCTCGAACCAGTCTGCGCCGCGGAACACCTCAATGATCGAGGGCACCGGCGTGACCTCGTCGGTCTGCGCCTTGACGCGCACGCGCTGGTTCAGCCGCGGCGACAGGAAATGATAGACCACGTCGAAGCGCTGCTCGCGCTGCGGCCAATCGACCGCCGTCACGTCGATGATGCAGGAGAACTGGCACGGGGTGGCGTCGCGCAGGAACGTCGCGACCTTGACCATGTCGGCGGCGACCGCGTGCACGGTCAGTTCGCCGTGCGCGATCTCGAAGCCGGCGACCGAAGCGCCGAGGCCGTCCTTGATGGCCTGCCCGACCCGTTCGAGCTGCTCTACGTCCATACCTGACCCCGTTAGCGCTCGATCGTGCCGGTGCGGCGGATCTTTTTCTGCAAGAGCATCACGCCGTAGAGCAGCGCCTCGGCGGTTGGCGGACACCCGGGCACGTAGATATCGACGGGCACGATACGGTCGCAGCCGCGCACCACCGAATAGGAATAATGGTAGTAGCCGCCGCCGTTGGCGCAGGAACCCATGGAGATGACGTAGCGCGGCTCCGGCATCTGATCGTAGACCTTGCGCAACGCGGGCGCCATCTTGTTGGTGAGCGTTCCGGCGACGATCATGACGTCGGACTGGCGGGGCGAAGCGCGCGGGGCGAAGCCGAATCTCTCGGCGTCGTAGCGCGGCATCGACATCTGCATCATCTCGACCGCGCAGCAGGCGAGCCCGAAGGTCATCCACATCAGCGAGCCGGTGCGCGCCCAGGTGATGAGGTCGTCGGCGGCAGTGACCAGGAAGCCCTTGTCGGAGAGTTCCCGGTTGACGTCCTTGAAGAAAGCGTCGTCGGAACCGGCCGGCCGGCCGGTGCGCGGATCGACGATTCCTTGCGGTGCGGGTGCGACCATGGTCATGACGCGATCAATCCCATTCCAGCGCCCCCTTGCGCCACTCATATATGAATCCGATGGTCAGAACGCCAAGGAAGATCATCATCGCCCAGAAGCCGTAGTGGCCGACGTCGCGGAACGCCACCGCCCAGGGGAACAGGAAGCTCACTTCCAGGTCGAAGATGATGAAGAGGATGGCGACCAGGTAGAACCGCACGTCGAACTTCATGCGGGCGTCGTCGAAGGCGTTGAAACCGCACTCGTAAGCGGACAGCTTCTCGGGATCCGGCTGCTTGTAGGCGACGATGAACGGCGCGATCAGCAGCGCGAGACCGATCACGAGGGAAATCGCGACGAAGACGACCAGCGGCAGATAATCGAGCAGCAATGCGTGCATAGGCGACCTCAGCGTCCGAACCCGCTCCCTGCCCCGGACTCCCGGACGCCAGGATTCGGCACCCCGGTCCCGCACAAAAAGCCCTTGCCGTGATTGGAATTGCTTCAAGGACGGGAGCGGCTGAGCCTTAGCGCAGCGCACAAGGGGTGGCAAGCCGCGAAAAGGCCTGATTTTGCTGTAACCCGCCTTGGTTCCACGCGAAACTGTGGATCGTCGTTGGCCGTTTGCCGCGCACGGCTCCCATGCCGGATTCGTTGGCCATTTTTTCCGGCAGCCGATGGGCGCAAGCCGGTGTTTCCGTGACGAGGCGCGCAGGTCAATTCATGGCATCTATCGTTCGATAAGAAATGGCTCAGAACGTATAGGAGTCTTGCTATGCATCAGACGACGGCCGGCGCGGCGAATCCCAGCGCCGCCAGCCGGTCAGTGCTTGCCGGGATGTCGCGGTCGGGATCGGTCGAGATGATCTCCAGCATGGGGCGCGCGCGATAGCCGACCGCGGCGAGCGCCGCCGGCACGTCGGCGAACGGCACGTCGCCTAAGCCGACCGGATCGTGGCGATAGACCTTGCGGGTGGTGTCGGACAGTCGATGTTCGGCAGGTTGAGGGTGGTGAGCTGCAGGCCGTGCCGTTCGATGAGGTCGCGCAGGGCGCGCCGCCTGCCCACGTCGAGCTCGGCGGGCCACAGATGACCCGGATGCACCATCCGGTTCGAGTTCCCGGAAGCCGCGCTCAGCCTCCCGCGCTACCGACCTCCGCCAGTCCATCAGGGTGCCAAAGGCGTCGAAAAAGAAGGCTTTAACGCCGTCGAGGGGGGAGTCAGCGGACATGGTGGCCCCTGGCTGCCGCCCATCCGCTGGGGTCGGACAGCTTCACGTGACGTCCCAAAATCCTGGGATAAACTATTGATATAATTATGGTAAAATGGCGGGAGCGACGGGACTCGAACCCGCGGCCTCTGCCGTGACAGGGCAGCGCTCTAACCAACTGAGCTACGCCCCCGCGGGCGTGGACGAGGAGTTATAGGTGCATTTTCCCCAAGTCAAGGTAAAGCCATGACCCCTCCCCTGAATTGCGAAAAAGCCTTATTTATGGGGAGGAATCGATGGGCGACACCCCCCCGAATCGTCTATTCGGGCTGGTGCGTCTGGGTACAAATCAC
>JARRQH010000195.1:0-6043 GCA_037381985.1 Pseudolabrys sp. | reverse complement strand
CCCAGCTCCATCTGTTTCGCGGTTCCGGCCTCGTCGCCTGGATCGGGCTCGTCATCGTGGTTCAGAACCTTGTCGGTTCGCTGTTCAATTCGTTCATTTTCGATTTTACCGAGGGCTGGCTCTACGTCTTCGGCGTCGGTGTGACCGCCGGTATGCTGAAGCGGCACCAGGATGCCACGCGGTCTTCAAGTGATTGATGCCGGCCGCGGCGGTATCATGGTCTGATATTGCGGTAACTTTGCACCAACCGGCTTCCGCCAGGCCGTCGGGAATCTCCGGCACCGCAGTCGATTGAACACGGCTGTCGGGCGCGAAACACATTGCCTCGATATGCTTTTCCGCGCACCTTGCCGCCGTGCACTCTCCGGAAACGTGAGATCGAGTACCAGTCCGGATGGCGGCAATTTCTAAGCGTTGATGGTTTTCTTTTTTGGTGGATAGGTAATTTAGGGTGGCTGCTGACGTCCCAGTTCGGAATATGTCATTTGTGGGGAGTAAGGACATTCCGAATCGCGACGGTCGGGGCACGGGATCATGACCGGCGCTCGCGGGGTTATGTGCGATAGCAAAAAACGAACATTTGCTCCCCGCCCGTGGCGGCTGGTAGGCTTACCAAGGTACATAGAACTCACGCGCCGCGCATGTTTATCATTAAAGCCGGAATTTCAATTCTACTTTTCGTGGCGGTTACGACCTTCATTGGTTTTGAGTATGGCTTTGAAGGTATTGTCGAGCACACCCAACAACTGTCCGGGTCGCTGATCGGTTTCATTGCGGCGGGGCTGCTCGCGAACGCGATGATGGCTGTCGTCCGTTTCAAGGCGATCGCCGCTGACGCCGGCCACCCGATCGGGCTGCGGCGGGCCATGGCGACTGTCGGTGCCGGCAGTCTGGGTGGGGCGATGTTCTTCCAGATCGCGGGCCAATTGATGGGGCGCGGTCTTGTGATGCGCCGCAGCGGCGTGCCCTTCGGTGCTGTCGTCGCCGTCACGCTATACGAACGGATGGTCGCGGCCGGTGTTTCGGCACTGCTCGCCTTCGCCGGCGCGCTCTACATTTTCGGTCATCTCTACCTCGACGCCAGTGCGGGCGGCGCTCAGTTGATCAAGATCGTCGTCGGCCTAACGGTCGCCATCTGCGCCGGCGGCTGGCTCGGATTCGGCCCTATGGCCAAACGCAATGTCTGGCCCCTGCTGACCTTGGATTTCGTCGTGCGGCTGCTGCGCATCGGCGTGCTGACGTTGTTCGTGCAATTGCCGATGATGGCAGTCTATGTCGGCATTGCGCACCAGTTCTCGCCCAGCATCCCGATCACCCATTTGCTGGCGGCGTCCGCCATCGTGACGTTCGTCGCAAGTGTGCCGGTGAGTTTCGCCGGGTGGGGGGTGCGCGAACTGAGCGCGGTGGTGGCGCTCGGCGCCATCGGCGTGCCGGCTTCCAGCGCACTGACCACGGCGATCATCATCGGTGCGGGGTCTCTCCTGGCGATGGGCGCGATCTTCGCGATATCGATCGGCGGTCATGAGAGGGACAAGCCGGACTACGGCCGCAAGTCCGACACCAAAGCGACCGACTACTCGCAAGCGCTTGCCTGGGTCGTGCCGCTCACGGCAGCGACGTTCGTTCTCTTCCAGGTCTACGTCCCGCTGGGATCGGGACTGTTGAACGTTAACTTTGCGGATCCGGTTGCTATTCTTGGCGGCTCACTGTTCGTGTTGCAGGCCATCGCTCAACGGCAATGGCCGGTGTGGCGCGTGAAGCACGTGAATCTGTTCGTCCTGATCGCGCGCTCACGCTCGGATTGTCGCTACTGCTCGGCGCCTCTCGGTTTGGGTGGACCGACTGGGCGCTGATGAACCGGTTTGTCGGCTGGTTCGTACTGCTGGCCTACGTCGCGACGGGGGCATTGATCACGTCACGGGGTGGTATGAGGGCACTCAAGGTGTTCGCGCTGACCTTCGTCGGCGCCGCAATCGGTATCATGCTCGTGGATTTCGCTCTGGTGCTGGCGCACGCGGTCGGAGTTTACACAGGATACCTCGTGAGTCCCGAGGAAATCGCGGGGTTTGCTCAGAACCGCAATTCATTCGCCTTTCAGCTCTTGATGGCCTTGGCCGCCGCTTGCGTCTTTCTCGAATCCCGCCGCCAGCGCGTTGTCGTTTTGGCATTATTCATCATTCATCGCGGCATTCTGGTTTGCCGGCTCGCGCTCGGGTTGGCTTTCCTTCGTGTGCCTTTCGGGCTTGGCATGGTATTTTGGTCGCCTGAGTGTTCGCGAGCTTGCCACGGCGTTTGCGGGGGCAGCGGTATTTGTGGGCATCGTCGTCGCGGTTTCGTTCAAAATGCCATCGCTGATGCACCACACACACAGTGCCGTCAGCCATGGCCTTATCGTCCCGCAATTTCTTCCGACCCATTCGTCCATGTCTGAGCGGTTTGTCTCGCTTGTCGGTGCGTGGAAGCTGTTCGTGTCACACCCGATCTTTGGCGGTGGTCTTGGTGCGTATGTCAGCCAGAAAAATATGACGGCGGACGGCATACCGCTGGTGATCCACTCGACCGAGCTGTGGCTGCTGGCGGAGCTCGGGCTCGTCGGATTTCTCGTTTTCGCCATTCTGGGGGGCTACGTCTGGTTCACCGAATGGCGCGTCGCCGGGGTCGATTCGGCCGCGGCGGTCGTTGCTCTCTGTTTCCTGGGTTTTGCCGTGATGTCGGTGCCCGCCGACATGCTTTATCAGCGGACGTTCTGGCTCGTGGTCGGGGCAGCCTTGGCGGTGCCGCGTTTGATCCCCAAGAGCAGCATCGCTAGGCAACCGGAGCCCGCTTCGACCGGCCGAACGTGATCAATACCGCCAGGACGAGCCCGGCACCGCACGCGACGATCAATGCCTGGACGGCGGCGGATGATATAAAGGTGGCCGCCGCCAGCCCGGCAAGACCGATATTGGTGGCGAAGATCCGGCCGACCACCGCGAGAACGCGAAGCTTGCCGTCGACCGCCTGCTGGTAAAAGTGGTTGCGATGCGCCTGCGTGATCCGTTCCCCGCGTATGAGGCGCCGCAGCAAGGTGACGGTCGCATCTGCAAGGTAGTAGAGCGGCAATAGCAGCGCCGCCGCGAGATGGTGCTGGGCCAACAGGATCAGCAGCCAGGTCATCAGCAAGCCGATCGGCAGGCTGCCGATGTCGCCAAGAAACAGCTGTGCCACCGGCCGGTTGAAAGGGGCAAAGCCGATCATGGCGCCGCAGAGCGCCATCGCGACGAGGGTGGCATCTGCGGGCAGGGCTCCCGCGGCGCCGAACAGGACGAGCGCGGCGGTGAGCGGTACGGTTTCGGCGACCGTGATCCAGTCGATGCCGTCCATGAAGTTGACTAGGTTCACGAACCAAATGCCGCCGATCAATAGGCCGGCGCGCTCCAGCCACCACGGCAATTCGGGAAAGACGCGAAGGCCGGTGGGCAGCGCCGCGATCACTGCGCCGACGGCAACCGCTTGCAAGATCAGCCGCGGCGTCGGCCCCAAGGGGCGCATGTCGTCGACGGCGCCCACGATCGCCAGCCCGGCGGTTGCGGCGAACACGACAGCGAGGCGGAATGGGTCGCTCAGAACCGCGGGAGCGGCCAGGGCGATACCGGCAACGACGAGAAACATGGCCGCGATCACCGCGATGCCGCCGCCCTGCGGTGTGGGTTCACGGTGCGAGGAGCGCGCGTTCGGTCGCGCCATGGCGTAGCGCACGAGCAAGGGACGCAAGAGCACGATGAGCGCCGCGCTGATCAGCGCTGCTGCGGCGGCCACAATGGCCAATAGCTCCGGGCGGGGAAGGGGCATCTCGCTCACGATATGTCGATCCGTCCGATCATGGCAGCAGCTTGCGATAGAGCGCAACGATCGCGGCGCCGATGCGCGCGCTCGAGAATTCGCTTTCGGCCAGTGTCCGGCCGGCCGCCCCGAGTTGCGCTCGCAGTCCGGCGTCCTCAGCCAGCGCGGCGATGGCATTCGCGAGCGCGGCGTCGTCGTTGACGGGGACCAGCAGGGCATTCGCGCCCTGCCGCGCAACCTCGCGGCACCCGGGCACGTCGGTTGCCACGATCGGCCGGCCGCAGGCGGCCGCCTCCAGCAGGCTTTTCGGCAGGCCCTCGCGCCGCGACGGTAGCACCGCGATGTGGGCCTTGGCCCAGAATCCGGCGATGTCGGAGACGTGTCCCAACATCTCGATCCCGTCGTGGTGACGCCACGCAGCCAGTGTTTCTTGCGAAATCGAAGCCGGGTTGGAGGGGTCAGGCGTGCCGGCAACAAGAATGCGCACCGGCGCCCCGCGCTTACGCAGCAGATCGTGCGCCCGCACCAAGGTGACGATGCCCTTGTCCTTGAGCAGGCGGCCGACAAACCCGACGGTCACCGGTGCCGGAGGCTCGGGGGTCGGCTTGAGGACATCGGTATCCACGCCCGAGCCGGGAATGATCGCGATGCGCGACCGGGCAACACCCAGCTTCGCCACCATGGTGGCGTCGTCGGGATTCTGCACCAGCACAGTCGTGTTTGGTCGGTTCAGCAGGAAGCGCAGGACCGTCACCGCGATCGGCCGCAGCAGGCGCGCCTTGACGCTGTCGGATGTGAAGATGAAGCCGAGCCCGGCGAGGGCGTTGAGCTTCGCCATGGGAAGCCCAAGCGCGGCGGTTGAGCCGATGAGCGAAGGCACGAGGGCGACGTGATGGACGATGTCAGGCTTGAGCGCGCGGTAGAGTGCGCGCACGGCTCTGAGGGTCGCCAGCGTCCGCAGCGGGTGCAGCGAGCCGCGCGACCACGCAATCGGGTGCAGCACGAAGCCTTCGCGCTCGATCCGCTGCCCGCAATTCACCACGCGGGTGATGACATGGACCTCGAAGCCGGCGTCGCGCGCCGCCCGCGCCATCGGGAGGCGGTGCGAGACGAAGTACCAGTCTTCGGAGACGAGGTAGGCGAGCCTGGGTGGCATGCGGACTAGTTGGGTTCGTTTCGCCAAAACACTATCGACTTTGGTCTGGTCTTTGGGTTCGTTCTGCCAAAATTACGCGATAAGGAATATCATTATATAGTGAGACAATTTACTTAGCATTACCGTGGGCTCCGGACGTTTCCTGGCGCCGCGCCAGGTCGAGCCCGCGAGCGCCAAATTTGAGCCTGGACATAGCATGTTGTTCGTAGCGGTCGATCTTCAAGAGTTGGTCCAAGATCTCAAGCCGAGATGTCGCTCGGCGGCGCGTCAGCCGGCGTGGCGGTCGAACACACGGTGTTCTGCGCCAAGAGGTGATGGCGTGCCCGGCGGATTCGCACCAAGTCGATCTGTGCTTCGGCGACGGCGCGCGCGTGCCGCAGGATGGTCGGGTCTGCGCTGCCAGCGATCTCCCGTGCCAGCTCTTCTGCCCTTTTGGAGAGGACAGGATCGGCCAGCACCGGCAGGCTCAGGCCATGCCGTCGCGCGTTTCGTGAGGAACGCATCTTGCCCTCGGCCGTTTTCGGGCGCTTGCGCGTGCGACCGTTGGTACGGCTGGCTTCGACTTTGCGGTCACTGCTCATTGGATTCGGCTTGCCTGTCCGGCGTCAGCAGTGATGGGACCAAATCGGCTTAACTGAGAACGGAGGATTTCTGGTTCATCGTAGCCTTTCAAAGGAGCGAAGATGAGACAGAAATCCGGAACTGGGAAAGCGCCAGCGGAGCAGGTCATCAAGGACATCCGCCGTGCGACCCGCAAGCAGTATTCGGCGGAGGAGAAGATCCGCATCGTGCTGGAAGGCCTGCGCGGTGAGGAGTCGATCGCGGCGCTGTGCCGTCGCGAGGGGATCGCCGAGAGCCTGTATTACAACTGGTCGAAGGAGTTTCTCGAAGCCGGCAAGAAGCGGCTGGCGGGCGATACGGCGCGCGCCGCCACCAGCGACGAGGTAAAGGTGCTGCGCAAGGAAGCCCGCGATCTCAAGGAGGTCGTAGCCGAACAGGCACTGGAACTGCGGCTGCTTAAAAAAAGCATGATCGCGACTGGGGGCGACAACGAATGAGATACCC
>JARRQH010000194.1:0-6052 GCA_037381985.1 Pseudolabrys sp. | reverse complement strand
CCCCGGCGGGCTACGCCCCCGCCGGCAACGCTGGAATTGATGGCCGGGTTCCCCTCTCACGGCCGTCAAACACGCGGGAACGCCGCCGTGAGGCAGTATAATCGGTCGCCGGGCAAAGGGAACTCGGGGTTTTTCCGGTGCCCATCCCAGAGTGGCACTGATCGATCGCGGCCTGCAGGCCGCCCACTAAGATGTCAAAACCCCGCCCGGCCCGCTTCGCGAAACGGCCATATTCCCAATAGAGTGATACGTCCCAGATTCGCGGACGACGGGAGATGAGCTTGGCGGCACGGTTGGCGACGCTGGTGCTGTTGGCGTTCATGGCGGTCATGGCGCTCGGTCCGGCGGTGGCTCAGGAGCAGCAGCCGGGACCGCCCGTGGCCCCGGGGGTGCAAGCCGTCACGCCGGAGCCCCAGCCGAGCGTGCTCGGGCTCTGGCAGATGACCAGCGACGAAAACAAGCCGATCCTCTGGATCCTGTTCGTGAAGCAGGGCGACATCTACAAGGGCGTGGTCGTCAAGACTTTTCCCCGCCCCTTCGATAAGCCCAACCCGGTCTGCCACAAATGCACCGACGACCGCCACGACCAACCGGTGCTCGGCATCGAGCTCATCCGCGGCATGCAGCGCAAGGGACTCGAATACAAGAAAGGCAACATCCTCGACCCGCGCAACGGCGATATCTATCACGCGCAGATGACGCTGAGCCCGGACAGCCAGACGCTGACGGTGCGTGGCTATCTCGGCATCCCGCTGTTCGGCATGGACCAGGTGTGGCAGCGGATACCGGATTCGGAAGAGGCGAGCCTCGACCCGGACGTGCTGGCGCGCTACCTACCCGACAAGCTGCCGCGCAAACAGTTCAGACAGCCGAACCACAAGATGCAAGAGATGCGCGCGACGCACGAGACCGCAACGCCGAAGGTCCAGCATCCGAAGCCGCTGGCAACGCGCCAACCAGCCCAGCCGGCACCGATGCCTGCTCAGGCAGCGAAGCCGCGCGCCCACTCCGTGCAGGAGACCCGGCTGGTCGCCATGCCCAAACCGCGCCCGCACGCGATGCGCGCGCCGGGTGCACCGCAGTCGCTGACGCAACGCACTGACACGCAGTGGCCCGAAACGCTGCCGTGGGAGTCACCCAGGTCGAGTGACAGCTCCAGCTTCGTCGACGGCCGGCGCGGCGCGTTGCCCGCGCTCCATTGAAGCTCGGTCAGCCGTGCGCCTCGATCAGCAGCTCGACCGCACGCAACGTCACCGCGGCGCCCATGACGATGTCGGCTTCGCTGGTGTCTTCCGAGACGTGATGGCTGCGCCCGCCGATCGACGGCACGAACAGCATCGCCGACGGCAGATGGCGCGCCATGATCATGGCGTCGTGACCGGCGCCGCTCGGCAGGGTGACGTGGGAGATGCCGAGCTCGCCGGCGGCGCGCGTTATCAGGCCGGCGAGCTCGGGGCTCATGGCGGACGGCGCCGTCTCCATCGTCGTCACGATATCGACGGTGACCTGGTAGTGCGCCGCAGCCGCAGGCGCGGCCTCGCGCACCGCCTGCTCGAGCTTCGCCAGGATGTCGGCCGAGGTGTCGCGCATCTGCACGGTCAGTTCCGCCTCCTCCGGCACCACGTTGGCGGCGCCGGGGGCAAAGCGCGCGCTGCCGACATTCCACACCGAGTCCGGGCCGGCGATGGCGCGCAGCTTGCCCTGGATGTCCGCGCCGAAGGTGAGCGCCGCGGCGCCGGCATCGTGGCGCATGTCCATGGGCGTGGTGCCGGCGTGGTTGGCCTCGCCGTGGAAGGTCACCCGCAGCGTCTTGATGCCGACGATGGCGCTGACCACGCCGATCTTGGTGCCGCTCGATTCCAGGCGCGGGCCCTGCTCGATATGCGCCTCCAGAAAGCCGACATGGCGGGCGGGATCGAGGCGTGCGAGCGGACGCCCGCCGAGGCCCGTCTCGTCGATGGCGCTCTGCAACGACTTGCCGTCGCGGCCCACCGCCGCCGCCATCTCCTTGCTGACGTCCTCGCCGCCGAACAGCCGCGAGCCCATTAGGCCGAGATAGCTGCCCTCCTCGTCCTGGAACGACACGACGTCGACGCCGAGCTTGCTCGCGCCGCTCTCCGCGATGCAGCGCGCGACCTCGAGGCCGTAGATGACCCCGAGCGCGCCGTCGAGCCAGCCGCCGTAAGGCACCGTGTCGCTGTGCGAGCCGACGATGACGGCCTTCTCGGACGAGGTCATGCGACCGTAGACGGTCCCGACGCCGTCCGTCTCCGCGGCAAGCCCCGCTTCGACCATCTTGTCGCGCAGCCATTCGCGCGCGGCAATGTCCTCGGCGCTGAAGGCGGGACGGTGCACGCCGGTCTGGTACTTGCCGATTTCGGCGAGCGCGCGCAGGTCGCCGATGAGGCGGTCGGGTTTGATCGGCATTCGGGATCCTTATTCTATATTTTTTGCGCATGATCTTTTCCGAAAACCAGTTCCCACTTTTCGGGATCATGTGCCGGTTAACTGCCGCGGTAGGTCGAATAGCTCCAGGGCGTGACCACCAGCGGCACATGGTAATGCCCTTCCGGCTCGGCAATGGCAAACCGCAGCGGCACCACGTCGAGGAAGGGTGGGTCGGAAAGGACCAGCCCGCGCGCCTTGAAGTAGGCGCCGACCGCGAAGCGCAGCTCGTAAGTGCCGATCGGCAACGGCCGGCCGGCGATCAACGGCGCATCGGTGCGGCCGTCGGCATTGGTGGCGCCGGCGGTGACGAGATCGGCGCGGTTGTTCGAGAGCATGTGCAGCTCGAACGCGACGCCCTCGGCCGGCTTGCCTCGATAAGTGTCGAGCACGTGGGTTGAAAGCCGCCCGTGCACCGGCAACGTGTCAGGCGCGCTGACGTGCTGATCGAGCCGTAGCGCGGCGATACGCACCACCTCGGTGAGCGCGGTGTCGAACTCGGTCGCGATATCGTTGCGCAGGCGGGTTTCGAACTGGCGGAAGATCGATTCCTTGCCGTGGCGGCGCACGCAGATGATGAAGGGAAAGCCGAAACGGGTGTGGTAGGCCGCGTTGAGACGGTGGAATTTCTCGAATTCCGCGTCATTGAGACGATCGAGCCCGGCGCAGTGCTGCTCGTCTTTCGAATCGGCGGTCAGCGCATCCGCGCGCGCGGCCTTGCCAGCGAGATCGGGATGGGCGTTGAGCAGCGCGCGCTTGCTCTCGTCGCCGGCCGTACGCACCACCAAGCTCATGGCATCGTGCAGCGCGGCGAGCGAGGCGAACGGCCGCTTCGCGGCAACCGCCTCCGCCACCCACGGCGAATGCTCGTAGACGCCGCCGAGCGCGGCGACGAACTGGTGCGGCTCCCAGGCGTTGAGCTGATCGAGGGTGACCGCGCTCATGCCACCACCGGGGCATCAGCGGCGAGCGCACCGTGCACGGTCTGCCAGTGGCGGGCGATGTCGAGCCTCGTCGCGACCCAGACGCGCTCGCGGCTGGCGATATGATCGAGGAAGCGCATCAGTCCGGCGGTGCGGCCCGGCCGCCCGGTAAGCCGGCAATGCAGGCCGACCGACATCATCTTCGGCCGGTCCTCGGCTTCTTCGTAGAGCACCTCGAAGGCGTCGCGCAGATAGGCGAAGAACTGATCGCCGTTGCCGAACCCTTGCGGGTTGATGAAGCGCATGTCGTTGTTGTCGAGGGTATAAGGAATGACGACATGCGGGCCGTTCGGCCCCTTGACCCAATAGGGCAGATCGTCGGCGTACGAGTCCGACGAGTAGACGAAGCCGCCATCGTCGAGCACGGCCTTGAGCGTGTTGACCGAGTTGCGGCCGGTGTACCAGCCGAGCGGGCGCGTCCCCGTCGCTTTGGCGTGGATGCGGATCGCTTCCGCCATGTGCTGGCGCTCTTCCGCCTCGCCGATATCCTTGTAGTCGATCCACTTGAGGCCGTGGCTGGCGATCTCCCAGCCGGCCTCCCGCATGGCGGCGACCGCTTCCGGATTGCGCGCCAGCGCCGTGGCCACCCCGAACACGGTGACCGGCAGCCCGCGTTCCTTGAACAGCCGCCACAGCCTCCAGAAGCCGGCGCGCGAGCCGTATTCGTACATGGATTCCACGTTCATGTGGCGCTGGCCGGGCCAGGGCACGGCGCCGAGCACGTCGGACAGGAAGGCCTCCGATTCCGGATCGCCATGCAGGATCGAGCGCTCGCCGCCCTCCTCGTAGTTGACCACGAACTGCACGGCGACGCGGGCCCCTCCCGGCCATTGCGGGTCGGGCGGGGTACGGCCATAGCCAAGAAGATCGCGCGGATAGGAGGCGTCGGACATGGAACGAGGATGCGTCAACGAACGGCGCGGCTCAAGCCTGTTGGCGCGCACGGCCGATGCAAAATATCCGGGTTCACGGAGCCTGAGATTTCGCGCATAACAGCCCCGCTCTAGAACGGGACGGCAGGACATGGACAAGCTTCGGATCACGGCAGGCGGCCACACCTTCGACGCGCGCTTCGAGACGGCGGCGGCGCCGAAGACCTGCGCCGTCTTCAAGAAGCTGCTGCCCTACGAGAACAAGGTCATCCACGTGCGCTGGAGCGGCGAAGGCGTGTGGATCCCGCTCGGCGAACACGACTTCGGGCTGACCTACGAGAACCACACCAGCTATCCGGCGCCCGGCCAGATGATCGTCTATCCCGGCGGCATCAGCGAGACCGAGATCCTGCTCGCCTATGGCGGCGTGCACTTCGCCAGCAAGATGGGCCAGCTCGCCGGCAACCATTTCCTCACCATCACCTCCGACCTCGACAAGCTCGCGGAGCTCGGCCGCGCCGTGCTGTGGGAGGGCGCCAAGCCGATCCGCATCGAGGCGGCGTGAGGCGCGCGAAAGCGGCGCGGTGCGCCGCTTCGGCAGCAAGAGATGAGCGCTGAACCTTCAAGTCACCACGGGATCGGGCCCGCCGAATCCGTGAACGTGCCGGTCGGCCCATCGGGGCCGAGCAATGCGAGCCGGACCGGCTCCCGTGCACCTTCCTCGACTGTTTGCGTTCCCGAGTAGTTGTTGAGATTTGTCTTGGTAAACCCTGGGCACGCTGCATTGACCTTGATCCCTTCAGATTCCAGCTCGATTGCCATGGCAACCGTCATCGCATTCAGTGCCGCCTTGGAAGCCGGATAGACGGGGTTGAAGGTGGATCGGTAGATAAAATCCCGGTCGGAATTCTTCGTCAGCGAGCCGACGCTGCTCGAGACATTGACGATGCGGGCCGCCTTCGATTGCCGCAAGAGCGGCAGCATCGCCTGGGTGACCGCAACGACGCCGAAAACGTAGTTTTCCCAAACGTCTCTCAGTCCATCCAGCGACAGGCTGCTGACGCGAGTCGACTTGATCCGCTCTTCGAGAGTCGTGCCCGGCATCTGTCGGCTTCGCGATATTGCGGCGTTGTTGACGAGCACATCGATGCGGCCAAAGCGCCGTTGGATATGCTCGGCGGCAAGCTGGATCGATCCTTCGTCCGTCACATCCAGCTGCAGGGCATGGGCGTTCTTGCCGACAAGGTTGGCGGCGTCCTCTCCTCGCACCGGATTGCGCGACCCGATCAGCACAACGAGGCTTTGCGCAGCCAGGTCCTTGGCGATCTGCAAGCCAATTCCTTGGTTGGCCCCGGTAATGAGGGCGATCCGCTTGGGCTCGGCATCCATGCTTTCCTTGACCTTTCGCTCGATTGCATTCGGTGAGCATGCCGCTAATATATGAAAGAACCTTCAGTTTTTGTATTCGCATATGCCAGTTCGCGCCCAAGGCCCTCTGAAGCCGCGAAAAATCCCACGTCAGGCACGCGCGGTCGCCACCGTCGAGGCGATTTTCACGGGCACGATTCAGGTTCTGCTGAAGGTCGGCGCATCTCAACTGACGACGACGCGTGTCGCGGCGCGCGCGGGCGTGTCGGTCGGCACGCTGTATCAATATTTTCCCCACAAGCGAGCGCTCCTCTACGCCTTACTTCGGCAACACCTAGAAGGCATCGCACAATCCATGGAACGGGCCTGGACACGCTTGGCCGG
>JARRQH010000193.1:2121-8598 GCA_037381985.1 Pseudolabrys sp. | reverse complement strand
GCACTCACCACCAGCCACCGCGCCTTGAATGCTTGCTTGGCCTCTTCGAGGCTTGCTGCATTGCCCTTGTCGGCTGGCTCGCTGGGGAACTTGCAGGTAATCGACCAAAACCAGGGGCTATCGGGGCCGGCGGTGAACGATGCGGAAGTCAGCACGATCCGGCCTACAGGACCCTCGCTGTCGTGGACTTCATAATCGGTTTCGCCCCATGGCTAGCTTGTGCTGTGCGGGGCGGGACGCTTGAGGGTGAGCATTTGGCTTAGCATTACAGGAGGAGCGGCCCGCGCGACTCCTACTGCGTTTGCGGCCGCCAGCCGACCACGGACGCATCAATCAGCTCACCGGTCGTCGCATTACGCCATTTGCTGCCGGACCATTCGCAGGGGAAGGGCAGGGCATAGGTGCCGCAATGGTCCTCGTGGCCGGCGGCGCGTCTTGGCGGAATTCATCGAGGCGATCTTGTCGGGTGGCCATATCGCAAATGTTTACCCCGGTGTTTACCCTGACGCTAATATCGAAGCTGCGGCAGGCAACAGAAATCCATCTAAGTATTTGTTTTTACTTGGTGAGCGCGCAGGGGCTCGAACCCTGGACCTACTGATTAAAAGTCAGTTGCTCTACCAACTGAGCTACGCGCTCGCACCGGGCGCTATCTAAGTCGCCGATCCGGAAAATTCACGGCCCCCGAAATCCGCCCGAGGGCCCGTTTCCGGCGGCCCGCGGCGCCGATTGCGCCACGTGTCTAGGGGGGCGGGCAGGCCCGGTCAATAGCCGCCCGGCGGCCGTCCCCGGAGCCGCCCGCGACGCCCCGCCGGCCGCTTTTTCCGCTGCTTACAGCCCCCTGGGCTGCCTGCGGCCTGGGCAGCCCGCCCGATCCTTGAACTCGCGCGTGGGGGCGGCGGTTTGCTACAATGAGTCTCTTGGGCCTTCTTCGGCCCCGCCGGGCCGCCCGTTCGCAGCCCCCAAAGGAGCTTAGCCGCAATGCCCATCGTCAACCGCATCGCCGATCTCGCCGCCGACATCACCGAATGGCGGCGCGACCTGCATGCGCACCCGGAGCTGCTCTACGACGTCAACCGCACCGCCGGCGTGGTGGCCGAGAAGCTCAAGGAATTCGGCTGCGACGAGGTGGTGCCGGGCATCGGCCGCACCGGGGTGGTGGGCGTCATCCGCGGCCGCAAGGGGCCGGGCCGGACGGTCGGCCTGCGCGCCGACATGGACGCGCTGCCGATCGAGGAGGCCAACGACCTGCCGTACAAGTCGACCGTGCCCGGCAAGATGCATGCCTGCGGCCACGACGGCCACACCGCCATGCTGCTCGGCGCCGCGCGCTATCTGGCCGAGACCCGCAACTTCGCCGGCTCGGTGGCGGTCATCTTCCAGCCGGCGGAAGAGGGCGGCGCCGGCGGCAAGGCCATGGTCGACGACGGCCTCATGGAGCGTTTCGCCATCGAGGAGGTCTACGGCATGCACAACGCCCCCGGCATGCCGGTCGGGGCCTTCGGCATCAAGGCCGGGCCGATCATGGCGGCGGCGGATTACATCACCGTCGATATCGAGGGCCACGGCGCCCACGCGGCGCGGCCGCATCTCGGCATCGACCCGGTGCTGGTGGGCGCGCACATCATCACCGCCATGCAGTCGGTGGTCTCGCGCAACGTCGATCCGCTCGAAGCGGCGGTGGTCTCGGTCCCCGTGTTCCAGACCGGCACCGCCGACAACGTCATCCCGCAGACCGTGCGGCTGCGCGGCACCGTGCGCACGCTGGATGAAGACGTGCGGGTGATGGTGGAGGAGCGCCTGCACAGAATCGTCGAGAGCACGGCGGCCGCCTTCGGCGCCAAGGGGAAGCTCACCTACCGCCGCAACTATCCGGTGCTGGTCAACCACGACAAGCAGACCGACTTCGCCGCCTCGGTGGCGCAGCAGGTGGCGGGCGAAAAAAACGTCGACACCGCGCTGCCGGCGATGATGGGCGCGGAGGATTTCTCCTTCATGCTGAACGCGCGGCCCGGCGCTTTCATCTGGATCGGCAATGGCGACAGCGCCGGCTTGCATCACCCGTCGTACAACTTCAACGATGAGGCGATCCCGTTCGGGACCTCGTATTGGGTGAAGCTCGCGGAGACGGCGTTGGCGTGATGATGGCGTGTGCCAGATGAGAATGCAAAATGTGGTTGTCTGTGAAATATATCATAGGTTGTATTTGAATGATATTCCCGTATATTGCGCACGGGAGGGCTCGCTATGACGTCGCGTATAACCTTGAATGTCTTTTCCGGCCGGACGAATCCAAGTTGGCTATTGAGCGCCAAGGATGACGAGCAACTCACGGAGCGCCTCAGGTCGCTGCAGACCTTCACCGACAGGCGACCTTCGGGTATTTTCGGAAGCCTCGGCTATCGCGGGTTTTCGATCAGCCGCGAGGCGGACCACGCGCTCGGGCCTATGGCGCTTACCGTCCACGAGGGGATCGCCGACCGGCAGATCGCCGGGCCGAATATGATCGAGACAACCGGCATAGAGGATTGGCTTGCGGAGCAGGCTGCGTCCCACGTCTCGCCGGAGGTGATGGCGTACGTGCGCGAGGCTATCGCCCGCAAAGTTTCGCTTGCGTACCAGACGGCAACGAAAGGCGCCGCTTGCCCACCGTGCAAGGCGGCGGATGCGCCAGCATATGATCCGAGCATGTGGAACGTACCCAACGTCCAGCCGTACAACAATTGCTACAACTATGCGAACAACCAGATCACCAGCACGTTCGCGCAGCCCGGCCGGGCAACCGGCCATATGTATACGGCCATGACCTGCGCCTCGGTGCAGCCGGCGGCGCAATCGGATGGGTTGGTGTCCTGTCCCAATTTCACGGCCTCTCTCGGGCCCGGACAAGGGTGGTACGTTGCCTTGGTGGTCTGGCCCAACAACGATTATCATTGGTACAGGCAGGACAATGTCGGATGCTGGTCGCACAAGCCGGGACCGATGCCGGTTCGGAACTACGACAACGCGGGCCAACCGATCACGGACCCGAAGACTTGCGATCGTGGCCCTTACACTGATTTTTGCAGCTATATGGTCACCAATCGGAACGTTCACATCCATTAGTGCAAGCCCAGCGCGAGGAGAGGTCGTAACGACCAACGCGGAACAAGCCATCGGTGCAAGCGTCGAATTGGACGTCTTCTCGGGACGTCCCAATCCATCGTGGACCCTGACGCCTGCGCAGGGCGCCAGGGTGCTTGAGCTGTTACGTGCGGTGCGCGATTTGCCCACGTTGCACAAGCGCGACGCACTGGCGGCGCCGGGGCTTGGCTATCGCGGGCTGATCGTAAGGATTTCGGTCGGCGCGACGACCGAGAACTGGCATCTCGGACAGAGGGTGGCGGAGTTTGGCGACCGCCTCTATCCCGATGATGGGCGGCACATCGAAGAATACTTGCTCGATACCATGCCGCTCGATTTGCGCGCTCAGTTCGCCGCGGTCCTGCCGCCGTCGTGAACGGCAACCGCGCGGCTACTGCCAGATAACCTTGTCGCCCTCGAACTTGACCGGCTCGCACGCGAACTGCTGGCGCGCCATCAGCGCGCATACGCGCTTGGCGGCGGCCCACGAGCGCACGTGGCCGGCGACGAGGCGGAAGCTTCCGCTGGTCAGGAAACGATGGTTGCGCACCGCGACCGGCCGCATGCCGATCAGGATCGGGCCAAAGTTCGCCTTTAGCGCCGCCCACTGCGCCTTCGCGACGGTGACCGAAGTGGCGCCGCCGAGATCGACGCCGTAGCTCGTGCGCGAGGATACGCTGTAGTGCCTGGCGGGCCGGTGCCGCGCCGGCTCAACGCTCGCGACCTTGGCGGCGGGGGCCTTGCCCCGTGCCATGTCCTTTTCGACCATGCGCTTGTTCGCCAGGGCCTTGTCCGCCATGGCCTTGGCGATGGCGGCGGGCGTAAGCGCGGTGTGCGGCCGTCTTTCGATCGCGCCCTTCTTGGGTTGGATGCCGACCGAGGCCGTCAGTTCGCCCGATGGCGGTGCCCGTTCGGCCGTCTTGCGGCTCGCCGATTTGTCGGGCGTCGTCACGGCCGCCTCGGCCATGGCTTCGGAACCGCTCGTAACGTCGGGCTTGGCGTCGCCGGCAGGCGTCTTGATGGCCGCGGTGGTGATGGTGTCGGCGGCTCCCTTCGGCGCGGTCGGGACAAGCAGCGAGAGCTTGGGCGGCGCGGTCGCCGGTCGGCCGATGGTGGGCGCCGGGGACTCGAAGGCGCTGGACCCGGGCTTCTTCGGCATCGCCTTGGCGACGGCGTCGACGGCCGCTTTCTGCGCCACCTTCGTGATGGAGCCGGTGATGCCGTCGATCTGCTTCTCGATATTGCTGAGACGGCCGGTGAAGCGGAAGCTGTCGGCGGTTAGCTTGCTGACCTGGTCCGCGAGCCGCTTGGTCTCGGCGCGGGCGGCCACGGTGTTGCGCTCGACGCTGGCGAGCTTGGCTGTGGTCTGATCGGTCGCGCGCTTGAACGACTCGCTCGCCTGCTTGAATGCCTGGAACTCCTCCGGCGGCAGCGGCGCCGCCGCCATCGGAATATCGGGCATGGCCACGTCGCCGGACGAGGCGGTCTGCGTGCGGTTGCCGCCTGCCACCAGGGATACGCCGACCGCCACCACGAGCGACATGGCGGCGACCGCGCCCCAGATCATGAGGCGCTTCCGCAAACGCTTATCATATTGCGCGAGCAACGTTTTCAGTTGCTCAGCGTTATCCGGCGGCATTACCGACGCCATGACTTAACCTCTGACGCAACGAATGACGTTGTCAAAAGCATTAACAGAAACGTCTTGATTCGGGCCGAAAACTGAAGCAGCCCATCAATAGATGATGGGGCTTTTAACGCGTGTCGGCGTCCGCTATGGGTTCGCGCCG
Organism: Pseudolabrys sp.; assembly: GCA_037381985.1. Taxonomy (GTDB): domain Bacteria; phylum Pseudomonadota; class Alphaproteobacteria; order Rhizobiales; family Xanthobacteraceae; genus Pseudolabrys. The sequence continues at coordinate 3,685 of JARRQH010000193.1, read as the reverse complement.
AATCACGCGTGTCGTCGGAAGCGGGAACCGGATGGCGAAAGATAAAGATAATGACGATGGATGTTTGGCAGTCGTGCTGGCGGCCGGCGAAGGCACACGGATGCGCGCGAGCCTGCCAAAGGTGCTGCATGAAATCGGTTCGCGTCCGCTGGTCGCGCATGTGCTGGATGCCGCCAAGGCGTCCGGCTGCGACGATATCGCCGTGGTGGTCGGGCCCAATCACGACGCCGTCGAAGCGCTGATCCGTAAGCAAGCGCCACAAGCGTCGATCTATCGTCAGACCGAACGGCGCGGCACCGCGCATGCGGTGTTGATGGCGCGCGAAGCCATCGAACGCGGCGCCAAACAGATCGTCGTGATGTTCGCCGATACGCCGCTGGTGCGCAAAGAGACGCTGGAGCGCTTGCGCGGCGCGTTGAACGACGGCGCCGCGGTCGCGGTGCTCGGCTTCAACGCGGCGGATCCCAGCGGTTATGGCCGGCTGATCACCAAGGGCGACAACCTGATCGCCATCCGCGAGGAACGCGATGCCCCGGCCGACGAGCGCAAGATCACCTTCTGCAATGCCGGGCTGATGGCGCTCGCCGGCGAACACGCGCTTGCCATCCTCGACAAGATCGGCAACGCCAACGCTAAATCCGAGTATTATCTCACCGACGCCGTAGCCATCGCCCGTGACATGGGCCTGAAGGCGAGGGCGATTGAAACCGTGGAGGACGACGTGCGCGGCATCAACACCAAGGCGCAACTCGCCGAAGCCGAAGCCGTGCTGCAACGGCGCCTGCGAAATGCCGCCATGGAGGCGGGCGTGACGCTGGTCGCGCCGGAGACGGTGTTCCTGGCCGCCGACACCAAGCTCGGCAAGGACGTCACCATCGAGCCCAACGTGGTGTTCGGGCCGGGCGTGACGGTGGAGGACGGCGCGGTCATCCGCTCGTTTTCTCACTTGGAAGGCGCGCACGTCGGCAAGGGCGCGCGCATCGGGCCGTTCGCCCGCCTGCGGCCCGGTGCCGATCTTGGGCCCGACGTCCACATCGGCAACTTCGTCGAGGTGAAGGCGGCGACCATCGAGGCCGGCGCCAAGGCCAACCATCTCACTTATATCGGCGACGCGCGCGTGGGCGAGGGCGCCAATGTCGGCGCCGGCACAATCACCTGCAACTACGACGGCATCAACAAGAGCCACACCGACATCGGCAAGGGCGCCTTCATCGGTTCCAATTCGTCGCTGGTCGCCCCGGTCAAGGTCGGCGACGGCGCCTATGTCGGCACCGGCACGGTGGTGACCCAGGACGTGCCGGCCGACGCACTCGCCGTCGGCCGCGTCCGCCAGTCGATCAAGGAAGGCTGGGCGAAACGCCTGCAGCAGGCGAAGGCTTTGACAAACAAAGCAAAATAGCCCGACTCGGCGGCGCTGGCCAGCCGCCATAAACCATGACACAAGGCGAAATGCGTTTTGATTTCGCGGACTTGCCGGCCGCGATTAAACGTTGAGTCTAATAACGGGCACCGAATAACGGGGACTGGCCAGCGTGGTGGATTTGACGGTCCTGTCGGGGTAGCA
>JARRQH010000193.1:0-2033 GCA_037381985.1 Pseudolabrys sp. | reverse complement strand
GGTAGCAGCAAGTCGGTGATAGGACCGTCAAATCCACCACGCTGGAATCATAATGCAGCTAGTGTCCTTTCGACTCCGACGCTCGTAAGAGCGTGAGCCGCGAAGTGATACGAGCGTCGGAGACGGGACACTAGCCGAATGTGCGGAATCGTCGGAATTCTTGGGAATGAGCCGGTCGCCGGCCAGCTCGTGGACGCCCTCAAACGCCTCGAATACCGCGGCTACGACTCCGCCGGGGTCGCCACGCTCGAAGACGGCAAGCTCGCCAGTCGCCGCGCGCCGGGCAAGCTGCGCGCGCTCGAGGCCAAGCTCGAGAAGCAGCCGCTCAAGGGCATCATCGGCATCGGCCACACCCGCTGGGCCACCCACGGCAAGCCGACCGAGGGCAATGCGCATCCGCATCTCACCGACCGCGTGGCGGTGGTGCACAACGGCATCATCGAGAACTTTCGCGAGTTGCGCGTGCAACTCGCCAAGAACGGCACCCGCTTCAACAGCGACACCGATACCGAGATCGTCGCGCATCTGGTGACCGAACATCTCAACAACGGCAAGACGCCGGTCGACGCGGTGGCCGCGACGCTGAAAGAGCTGCGCGGCGCCTTCGCGCTCGCCTTCCTGTTCGCCGGCGAGGACGACCTGATGATCGGTGCCCGCAAGGGCTCGCCGCTCGCGGTCGGCTACGGCGATGGCGAGATGTATCTCGGCTCGGACGCCATTGCGCTCGCGCCCTTCACCGACAGCGTCAGCTATCTCGACGACGGTGACTGGGCGGTGCTGACGCGCAACAGCGCCGTGATCCGTAACGCCCGTGACGAAGTGGTCGAGCGCCCGATCATCAAGTCGAACGCCTCCGCCATGCTGGTCGACAAGGGCAACTTCAAGCACTTCATGGCCAAGGAGATCCACGAGCAGCCGGAAGTGGTCGGCCATACGCTGGCGCGCTACATCGACATGACCACCGAAGAGGTGATGCTGCCGGGCGAACTGCCGTTCAAGTGGACCGACCTCAAGCGGCTGTCGATCTCGGCCTGCGGCACCGCCTATTACGCCGGGCTGGTCGGCAAATACTGGTTCGAGCGCTTCGCCAAGCTGCCGGTCGAGATCGATATTGCCTCGGAATTCCGCTACCGCGAGGCGCCGCTCGATGCCGGCGACCTCGCCATCTTCATCTCGCAGTCGGGCGAGACGGCCGACACCCTGGCGAGCCTGCGCTACGCCAAGGAGCACGAGCAGCACGTGATGTCGGTGGTCAACGTGCCGACCTCGACGATCGCCCGCGAAAGCGACGTGGTGATGCCGACGTTGGCCGGTCCCGAGATCGGCGTCGCCTCGACCAAGGCCTTCACCTGCCAGCTCAGCGTGCTGGCCTGTCTGGCGATCGCCGCCGGGCGCGCGCGCGGCGTGCTGTCGGAGTCCGACGAACAGAAACTGGTCCATGCGCTGGTCGAGACGCCGCGGTTGATGACCCACGCGCTGGCGCTCGAGCCGCAGATCGAAAAGCTCGCGCACGAGCTCACCAAGGTTCGCGACGTGCTCTATCTCGGACGTGGTACCAGCTATCCGCTGGCGCTCGAAGGCGCGCTCAAGCTCAAGGAAATCTCCTACATCCACGCCGAGGGCTATGCCGCCGGCGAGCTCAAGCACGGGCCGATCGCGCTGATCGATGAGACTATGCCGGTGATCGTGATCGCGCCGCACGACCGGGTGTTCGAAAAGACCGAATCCAACATGGAAGAGGTGGCCGCTCGCGGCGGTAAAATCGTCCTGCTGACCGACCCCAAGGGCGCCGAAGTGGCGGGCACGGAACTCATGGGCACGCTGACGCTGCCGGAAATGGCCGCCTCGGTGACGCCGCTGGTCTATGCCTTGCCGGTGCAGCTCATCGCCTATCACACGGCGGTGGCGCTCGGCACCGACGTCGACCAGCCGCGCAATCTCGCGAAATCGGTCACGGTGGAATAAGATCGGCCTATGAGCGAGCCCAACCAGACGCCCGACAATGAACTGAGGCAGGACATCGAGGCCGTGAC
>JARRQH010000192.1:0-8544 GCA_037381985.1 Pseudolabrys sp. | reverse complement strand
CGGACCGCCCTGACCGTAGCGCGCGCGGCAATCGGCCCACAGTGCCTCGATGCGGGCGACGTCGGCCATCACCTCGTCGCTCTGCGGCCGCGGCTTGGGCGGCAACCACATGTTCATGGTGCGGTCGCGCCGGAGCGCCATGAAACCGGCGTGCATCTCCACCGACACCACGCGCGCAAGGCTGCGCGCGCGCGGGTCCACCGGCCACAGATGCGCGTCGGGAAAACGCTCGGCGAGATGCTCGAGAACCGCGAGCGACTCCCACACGTGCTCGTCGTCGTGGATCAGCACCGGCACCTTGCCGGCCGGCGAATATTTCAGGATTTCCTCGCGGCTGCCGGGCTCGTAGAGCGGGATGACGATCTCGTCGAAGGCGATGCCCTTGACCTTGAGCGCGATCCACGGCCTGAGCGACCAGGACGAATAGTTCTTGTTGCCGATGATCAGTGTCAGCGCCACCGTCGCAGCTCCCGCTTAATGTTGCCGGCGGGCGAAGCATGCGGAACGCCGCCACCGGGAACAAGCCAATTCTTGTGATGCCTTCAAGCAGCGCCGTAAATAGGCGCGAGCGGCCTCACTTGATCACAAGAAGGTCGGCTGTCAGCGTTGCCTGAGGATTTCGCGGATGCTGGCTTCGGGATCGGGGCCAAGGGGAACCTGCCCGTCGATGATGAGACCCGCGAGCCCGTGGACCAGTGCCCAGTGCCGGATCGCGACCTCGCGCGAGCCGAGTTTCTCCTGCAGAGGCGCGAAGGCCGCGCGGCGGCGCGCGCGCAGGGTGGCACCCTCGGGACTGTCGTCGCGGCGGCCCTCCCCGAACATCAGCCGGTAGAGGCCCGGGTTTTTACGAGCGAAGCGGATATAGGCGAGACCGACCGCCAGGAGATCGTCGCCCGCATCCTCGAGCGTGGCGCCGAGCTCGGCGAAGCCTTCTTCGGCCAGCGCCAAGGTCAGCGCGTCGAACCGCGCGAAATGGTTGTAGACCGATGGCGCGGCAACGCCGATCGTCCGAGCGAGGCCGCGCAGGCTCAACGCCGCGACGCCGTTGTCCTCCAGCGTCTGCCGGGCCGCGGTCAGCAGAGCGCGGCGCAGGTCCCCGTGGTGATAGCGCCGCTCGGCCATCGCGCAGGCTCAGATAGTAGCGGCGCGGTAGCCGAAGGCTTGGCGAAATTGCAGCGCGGCACCGCCCCAGAAAGCGCCGTCGATCAGACCCGACACCCCGCCGAAGAGCGCGGCAAACCCGGTCTGCGCGCCGAGGTTGGCATGCATAGCAAGCGCGACGCTGAGAACGTATTTCGCGACGAAGCCCACGAGCACCAGCACGAGCGTCGTCGCCGAGCCGGGACGGCAAACCAAGCCGGTCACCGGGTCGCGCGTGGCCACTGGAAGGCGTGCCGCGTTGGCCCAGCCCCCGGCCAGGCCGATGGCGAGCGCGACCACGAAGGCGGCCAGCGCAGCCGGCCAAGCGACCAGTTCGAAGAACATCCCGGCCAGAGCCCAGACGAGGAAGATCACCGGCAGGACCAGCATGCGCGCCGGCGTCATCTCGCGCGCGCGCAGCGCAGCGATTCCGCGGAACAACAGAAAGGCGAAAAGCGCCCAGACCCACACCGGGGTGCCGGAGAGAATTGCAGCGACAGGCATGACGACCTCCGGATGAAACTAACTATGTTAGTATTGATACACCCAGCGTCTCTACAGGTCAACGGTGCACGCAGAGCGCGCACAGGATCCGGCAGCTGGAATGAGGATGCGATCGAGCCCATCATTGGGTCCGGCGCCCGTCGCAAACGGCGCCAAAAAGCCGGGACGGCTGTCCCGGCTCGGTGCTCAGGGTCTGTTTTCGGCGCTACGCCTTCTTCTCCCCCGGCGCCAATTCCGGCAAGTCGACCGGGCCGCCCGCTTTGCGCCAGGCGCTGAAGCCGCCCTTGATGTGCGCGACCGGCTTCATACCCATGCGCTGGGCGGTGTGCGCGGCAAGCGCGGAACGCAAGCCCCCAGCGCAGAAGAAGACGTATTTCTTGTCCTGGGCGAACACCGGCTTGTGGTAGGGGCTGTCGGGATCGATCCAGAATTCCAGCATGCCGCGCGGGGCGTGCACGGCGCCGGGCACCCGACCCTCGCGCTGCAATTCGCGAATGTCGCGGATGTCGACCAGCACGGTGTCGTCGCGGCCGGCAAGCGCGATCGCCTCCTCGGTTGGCAGCGTCTCGATCTCGCGCTCGGCGGCTTCGCACAACGCCTTGTAGCCGGTAGTGATGGTCTGCGGCATTCAACCCTCCTCGCACACGGCCGCCCCGGGGGGCTCGTTGCGCAAATGCCGGCGCAATCTGGCAGAGCGCCCGCCCCGGCTCAAGCCGCGGAAAGCCGGCGGTTAAGCCGAACCCAACAGCACGCTGCTTGACACCAATGGTGCGAGTGTAAACGAGCGCCGAACGGCTAGTGTGCCGGCACAGGCCCCGGCAGCACGAGCCAGTACGCGAACAAACCGACCCATTCGTGCATGGCGTTGTCCAACATGCCGAGGTGGCTGCCGAGCGCGAACCTCGGCAGCAGAGCGACGAGCCCCATGTGCGGCGCGGTGTGGTAATCCACCGGATAGGCCTCGACCGGAAAGCCGACACGCCGGAAGCAGCCGATGGCGCGCGGCATGTGCTGGGCCGACGTCACCAGCAGCCAATGCTGCCCCGGCTTCGGCTTGACCAGCGCCTTGGTGAAGACGGCATTTTCGTAGGTGTTGCGCGAGCGCGTTTCCAGCACCACGCGATCGCGCGGGATGCCGAAGCTCGTCCACAGCGGCAAGACGTAGTCGGCCTCCGCCGGCGCATGCGGAAACAGAGCGGCGTTGCCGCCGGAATAAACGATGCGCGCCTTGGGATATTCACGCGCCAGCTTGGCGACGATGGTGACGCGCTCGGCCTGGCCGCTGAGCTGCGGTGAGCCGCGCTTCTGCGACAACGCCGGATCGAGCGCGCCGCCCAGCACGATGATACCGTCGGGCGCGCCGTGCGCGGGATTCCAGGGCGGAAAGCGGTTCTCCAGCACGTGGCTGAGCAACGCGCCGACCGGGAAGGAGCCGGCGATGCCGAGCAGCACCAGGCTGACCCCCATCAAGCGCCGACCGGCGCGCCCGAACCGCGTCGCGCACAAGACCAGCCCGACGAGGCCGATCAGCAGCAGGTCGTTGGACGGCAGCGACAGGATGCCGACCGTCTTGGAGAGAACGAAGAACATCAGCGGCTCTTCTTCCAGGCCTCGTAGCGCTTCTTGTTCTCTTCGTTCGGCGGATAGAGGCCGAGCAGCTTCTCGCCCTTCTCCACTTCCTGCACCAGCCAGCTTTCGAGCAGCTCGTGTTCGGCGCCCTCGCTCGCCACGAACTCGGCGAGGGCCGCCGGGATCACCACCGCGCCGTCGTCGTCGGCGACGATGATGTCGTCGGGGAAGATGGCGCAGCCGCCGCAGCCGATCGGCTCGTTCCAGCCGACGAAGGTGAGCTGGTTGACGGAGGCCGGCGCCGCCATGCCGGCGCACCAGACCGGCAGGCCGGTGGCCACAACGCCGTGCTTGTCGCGCATGACGCCGTCGGTGATGAGCGCGGCAACGCCGCGCTTGACCATGCGCATGCAAAGAATATCGCCGAAAATGCCGGCGCCGGTGACGCCCATGGCGTCGGCCACCACGACGCAGCCTTCCGGCATGGCCTCGATGGCCGCGCGAGTGGAAATCGGCTTCGACCAGCTCTCGGGCGTAGCGAGGTCCTCGCGCACCGGCACGAAGCGCAGGGTAAAGGCCTTGCCCACCACCCGCTTGCCGGAGAAGCCCAGCGGCATGGCGCCGGCCATCCAGGCGCGGCGGATGCCCTTCTTCAGCAGCATGGTGGTGATGGTGCCGGTGGTGATGTTCTGGAGCGCTTCGAGGACGGCGGACATGGAGGGGGGCTCTGACTCAAAAAGGAGCTGCACCATATCCCACAGGGCTCCGCCAACAAAAGCAGGCCGGCGTCAGGCCGGGCTCAAGCCGAGGCGCTCGTCGCGCCGGCGCATGTAGGCGATGAGCGGCAGCGCCACGAGCACCATCCAGGCCTTGCCGATGATCTGGCCCTCCAGGAAAGCGAGCGAGCCGAAGGCGAGCCACAGGAACACGATGGAATCGACCACCAGCCCGACCAGGCTGGAGGCGAGCACGGCGAGCACCAGCCGGCGCCGGGCGAGCGGGGTATAGACCGCGAAATCGGCGAACTCGGAGAGCAGGAACGCCGCGGTCGAGGCGATCACCAGCGCCCGCGGCGCTATCGCTGCGGAGATAACGGCACCGACGAGAATGGCGGCGATGCCAAAGGCGGGGCCGAGCCGACGCTGCACCAGGTCGCGCAGCACCAGCGCCACCCCGACCATCAGCACGCCCGACGGCGCCATGATGCCGGGCGCCACCGGCAGCACGCACGGACCGTTGACCATGCACGCGGTGCCGACATGGCCGATCATCCAGTTGGCCGCCGGAATGGTGAGGCAGAACAGAATGAGGAAAACGCCGCCTTCGACGGCCTTACGCTGATCGATTGTCATTAGTTCCCAGTCTTCACGTTTTGGTCTTCTTGGACTTCTCTTGCATGAACTTGCGAAACCCCTGCGCCCGCAATTGGCAGGCCGGGCATTCGCCGCAGCCGTAGCCCCAGTCGTGGCGGTGCACGCGGTCGCCCAGATAGCAGCTATGGGTGTCCTCGACCACCAGTTCGAGGAAGGGATGGCCACCCAGTTCCTCGGCAAGCGCGAAGGTGTCGGCCTTGTCGCGCCACATCAGCGGCGTGTGGATGACGAGCGGCTTGTCGAGCCCCAGGCCGAGCGCCACCTGCATGGCCTTGAGGGTGTCGTCGCGGCAGTCGGGATAGCCGGAATAATCGGTTTCGCACATGCCGCCCACCAGATGACGGGCGCCGCGCCGGTAAGCGAGCGTGCCTGCGAAGCACAGGAAGATGAGATTCCGTCCCGGCACGAAGGTGGTCGGCAGGCCATTGTCGGCGATCTCGATTTCGGTCTCGCGGGTGAGCGCGGTCTCGGAGATGGCGGCGAGCGCGTCGAGCGTGACCGTGTGGTCGTCACCGAGCCGCGCCTGCCAGTCGGGGTTCATCGCCGCCATCTGAGTGCGCAGCCGCTCGCGCACCTGAAGTTCGACGGCATGACGCTGGCCGTAGTCGAAGCCGACGGTCTCCACGCGGGCGAAACGCGCAAGCGCCCAGGCTAGGCACACGGTGGAGTCCTGCCCGCCGGAGAACAGGACCAGGGCGGTGTCGTCATGGATCGTCACGGTATCGATCATCATGGACGCCCCTATAATCTTTTTTGGGCGGGCATGCTAATTGGGGGGCGGAAAACGTACGGGGACGCCAGAAACATGGCACATTCCGACTGCGGCATGATCGCCGTCGACAAGATGGGCGCCAGAGTCTTCTTTCTCGACCCGGAAACCTTCGCAACCCGAAAGAGATCGGCGGCTTCCAGCGTACGGTGCACGAACTGCTGATCGTGCCGGAAACAGGCCTCGCCTATGTGCCGATCTTGGGCGACGGCATCCACGGCCGCAATCCCAACCCCGGCCACACGCTGTACATCTTCAATCTCGCCAAGGAGGCGCATGTCGGCGACGTTGACCTGCAGCCCTTGACGGCGCCGCATACGCTGCGGCTCGGGCCGGACGGGCTGATCTATGTCACTCGCGAGAACGGCGGGGTGATCGCGATGGTCGACCGCGCGAGCAACAAGGTCGTCGGAACCATCGAGTCCGGCTCGACCAACGGCCACCGCCTGGTCATCGCGCCCGACGGCCGCCGCCTCTACACCGAGAATGAGGAAGACGCCACGGTGTCGGTAATCGACCTGCCCGGCCGCAAGCTCATCGGCCAGATCAGGACGCCGCAAGCGCTCGCCGGTATCGCCGTATCCAGCGACAGCGGCACCGTGATCGCCGTCTCGGACGAAGAACCGGTGCTGTTTCTCTTTGACGCGCAGAGCCGAACGGTGCGTGAGACGTTGCCGCTCGAGGGCGTCGACAAGTCCGCGCAGATCGCGCGCTACAGCCCCGACTTCGGCATGCTGGCGATGACGAGCATGAACAGCGATAGTGTGAGCTTGATCGATCCGTCGTTCGGCACGCAAGCCGCGATCAAAACCGGCAGCCAGCCGATGGATATCGCCTTCCACGGCGACGAACTTTACGTCGCCAGCCAGGGCGATGGCTCGGTACACATCGTCGACATCCCGACACGCAAGTGGAAGAGCAGCTTTTCCTGCGGCACCGGCTGCAAATCGCTGGGGTTCTATTAGTCGAAGGCCTGATCTGGCAGGTCGAAAACCCGTTCCGCCTGTTCAAGTCCACCAAGGCGTTCGCCAGGAAGATCCGCTTCGGGCCCGACGTCGCGCGCGTCCATCTCGGCGCACTCGACGAGCGCATGGCGGCGCTCAAGAAGGCGCTGGTCGACGGCTTCGGCGTCAAGCCGGCCCAGGTCATCCAGTCGTCCTACGAGCCGATCCAGTTCGACCAGACCGGCGCGCTGTGCGGGTCGATGCCGGATCTCGGCATGGACGTGCATCCGGGCCTCAAGCTGAGCCGGGCGCGCCTGCAGAAGACGGTCACGTTCCTGAACGCGCTCTTGGCGCGGCTGCAATGCATCACCCACGCCGCCGGCCACCACTGCCCGGCGGGCCTCGCCACCGGCCGCGGCACCGGCTTCACGCTGATGACCGATCACATTCCGGAATTCCGCAAGCGCGGCATGTGCGCCGTCGACCCAAAGCATGAATTGACGGACATGGTGATGATGAAGATGCCGCGCATGGCGCCGAACGGCGACGGCTTCAAACCGTTCTCGCCGGCGGCGACCCTGCCCTACGAGCACCGCTGGCGTCTGTTCCGCACGCCCAACGACGCCTTCCTGACCGCCAACACCCACCGCGACGGCACCGAGTTGTTCGACATATTGCAGCCGGTCTATGCCGCGCTCTACAGCGGCGCGGTGCATCCGACCGCGGAGGCGCACGCCATCGTCGCCGATCACGTCATGCGGCACGTGCGCGCGATCCTGAAAACGGAGGCGCTGGCGCGCGCCAAGCGCGCCAGCCCGAAGCCGGCACAAGAAACCAAGCGCTGACGCGCACGAGAATTTGCGAGGGCCCGGGCGCGGCCCTCAGGTGGAATAGGCGGCGAAGTTCGCCGTACCGGCACGGGCGTTGGAATCGGTCTTGACGTTGACGAGGGCGACCGCGCCGCCGTCGACCTTCTTCTGGGCGCGGTCCAGCGCCGGGCGGATGTCATCGGGGCGTTCGACGTATTCGCCGTAGCAGCCGAGCGTTTCGGCCAGCTTGTCGAAGCGGGTATAGCCGAGATCGCGGCCCGGCTTGTCACGGTCGGGATCCGCCGTCCAGCCGCCATTGAGGCTGACAACGACCAGAACCGGAATCTTGTGGCGCACGGCGGTGTCGAGCTCGAGACCGTTGAGGCCGAACGAGCCGTCGCCGTGCACGACGATGACCTGCTTGTCGGGCTTGGCAATCTTGGCGCCGAGGCCGAACGGCAGGCCGACCCCCATGGTGCCGAACGGCCCGGAATTCAGCCGATGGCCGGCCACGAAGGTCGGCATCGACTGGCGGCCGTAGTTGAGGATCTCCTGCCCATCGACGACCAGGATGGCGTCGCGCCGCATGAAGTTCTTGACCTCGTCGCACAGCCGCAGCGGATGGATCGGCATCTCGTCCATCGGCTTGTTGGCGCCCGGCGCCTGGCGCTTGGCCGCCTCGCCGTCGGCGAGCTTCTTGCGCCACGCAGAAAATTGGTCCGCATTGATACGCGTGCCGCTGGCGTCGATGAGCTGGCGCAGCACCCGCTTGCAATCGCCGACGATGCCGACATCGAGCTTGCGCGGCGAGCTGGCGATTTCGTCGGCGTCGATATCGATGCGGGCGATCTTGGCGGCGGCATTGAAGCGCGGCGGCGCCCCGTGGCCGATGATGTAGTTCATGCGGGTTCCGACCACGACGATGAGGTCGGCCTCGCGGAACGCCGACGAACGCATCGTCATGTAGGAGTATTCGTGATCGTCCGGCAGCACGCCGCGGCCTTGCGGCGTCGTGTAGAACGGAATGCCGGCCTTCTCGACGAATTCCTGCAGCTCGCCCCACGCCTGCGACCAGATCACGCCGCTGCCGGACAGAACGATGGGCTGCTTCGCCTTCGACAACGCATCCACCAGCGCCTCGACCTTGTCGGGATCGCCGAGCGGCCGCGCGTCGAGCAACGGCCGGCCGGACAGGCTCCAGTCGATCTCCTCTTCCGGAATCTTGGCGTAGAGAATGTCGCCGGGAAAATCGAGATAGACCGGCCCGGGCTTGCCGCTCATGGCCTTCTGGAAGGCGATGTTCACCTGTTCGGGAATGCGCTTGAGTTTATAGATGCGGTCGGCCCATTTGGTGCACGGCCTCATGATCGCGAGTTGGTCGATCTCCTGGAACACGCCGCGGCCGTTCATGCCGATGGGGCTCGAGCCGCCGATCG
>JARRQH010000191.1:4329-10427 GCA_037381985.1 Pseudolabrys sp. | reverse complement strand
GGCTAACGCCGCGACCGAATCTTGCGATCGCTGTATTGCAGCTCTGACGGCGTGCGTGGTCGTGGCGCAGTTGTGTAGAATTTGTCCCACAGGCGTTTCCTCCATGATGGATCACTGCATAACGCGATTCCATCAATCCGTGGGACTGAACACACATTGAGAGATCGGACGTGTGCTAGCGTTGCATATTGCGCCGCGTTTCTCCAACAGCGAAGGCGAGCCAAGGATGGACTGGGGAGAAAAGCAGACGCGGGAGATTGTGAATGCCTATAGGCCGCTCTTCAAGGAGGATGCCGCTGCGCATGCCGACGGCTTGGTCATTCTTATGTCGGAGAGCGGCACCTGATGATCCGTAAATGAGTCCCTCATGCAAACGGAGCTTCGCGATCTCAGATGGGCGATCGTTGCCTCACAGCACCGCAGCCTGCGACGTGCTGCAGAGACGCTCAACGTCCGGTAGTCCACTCTGATTCGTCGCATCCGGGAACTCGAACATCGTCTTGGGGCAGAGGTGTTTGAGCGCACCAACGGCGGTACTCACCCCACACTCATCGGTCGGGAATTTCTAGAAATTGCTCGACCCATTATCGAAGATAACCAATGCCGCTTTTTCTCGGCTCAAGGCGATGTCAAATGGTCAGTCGGGCCGGTTGACGGTCGGTGTTTACGTCTCACTTGCAACAGGCAATCTAAGAGCCACCCTGGCCGAGTATCGTCGCCGCTTCCCTGAGGTCGGCGTCCACACCGTAGACGGCGCCCACGACCGGTTGCTCTGCAATATTGAGCAGCCCACATTGGGTGGTCCAGGCGCAATGTTAGTTTAGCGCTGACGGGGAACTGACCCTGAGTATGGTCCGGATGTCATGCGACCTATCGGGCTGATTCAATTTGGGCAGCGAAGGCACTCGGCGTCAAGTTGCCTAGTGCCGAATGCGGTCGGATTTGGTTATAGTCTTCCTTACACTCGTCGATCCGCTGACATGCGTCAGCCATCGACAGGAACCATGAGGCGTTCAGGCATTCCTGGCGAAGGCGGCTGTTGAAGGCTTCGATGTGTGCGTTATCGCTAGGCTTTCCCGGACGAGAGAAGTCCAACTCGACCGTGTTGAGGTAGGCCCACTGGTCGAGCAGACGGCCAGCAAACTCAGAACCGTTGTCAACACGAATGCTTCGCGGCTTACCCCTGACCTGCGCAATCCGGTCGAGTTCATTGATGACCTGGTAGGCGCGGAAGTTCGTCCTCGCAACGGTCGCAAGAGCCTCTCTCGTGGGGCAATCCACGACCGTCACGTGAAGCCGCCGATAGCCATAGCGTACCCGCGTCTCGGCCAGTTCCTTCAGTCTCATCCGCAGCGCCAGCCGAGGATCGCGCCGCGACTGGTATCTGTGGGAAGCCCGCCCGAAGCCGGATACCCGGCATGCCCTTCGCTCGGAGACCGCATAGGCCTGCTGGAACTGCCGAACGACGGCGCGGCGACGGACGGGCTTCACCACTTTCGGCGCAAGGCATCCTGCAGCATCGTCTTGTCCAAGGTCAGATCGGCAACTAGGCGCTTGAGCTTGCCGTTCTCGTCTTCAAGCTGCTTGAGACGGCGGATCTCGGCGACGCCCATCTTGCGGCAGATCTTGCCAACCGTCGTTCCCGACTCCGCCTGCCTCAGGGCGAAGGCAATCTGTTCTTCCGTAAATCGCTTCTTCGGCATCTGGGCACTCCTTCCTTCCGGAATTCTGCCCGAAATCTCGCATTCAGTTTGGACCAGTTTCGTGGGTCAGGACCCGTTATGCCCCTGGTCGGGGCGGGTTGCGAACTCGACCGGCGTGAGCCCGTCAAGGCTCGAATGCACCCGGTTGGTGTTGTAGTCGATCCTCGATGCTTCGATGATCTGCCACGCTTGCTTGAGGCTGACGAACAGATGCTCGTTCAAGCACTCGTCGCGCAGCCGTCCATTGAAGCTCTCCACGAAGCCATTCTGCATCGGCTTGCCAGGCGCGATGTAGTGCCATTCGACAGCGTGCTCCTGCTGCCAGGCCAGGATGGCGTTCGAGGTGAGCTCGGTGCCGTTGTCGCTCACCACCATGCAGGGATAGCCGCGTAGCTCGGCGATGCGGTCCAGCTCCCGCCCGACCCGCAGGCCGGTGAGCGAGGTGTCCACCACCAGCGCAAGGCATTCCCGGGTGAAGTCATCGACGGCGGTTAGGATCAGGAACCGGCGACCGCTGATGAGCGCGTCAGCCACGAAGTCGATCGACCAGTGTAGATTGCGCGCCTGCGGGATTGCCATGGGCGCCCGGGTACCCAGAGCGCGCTTGCGGCCGGCCCCGCCTGCGCACGGTCAGCCGCTCTTCCCGATACAGCCGGTAGAGCTTCTTGCGGTTGACCTTGATGCCTTGCCCGGCCAACAGCAGGCCGAGCCGGCGATAGCCGAACCGTCGCCGCTGCGAGGCCAGTTCCTTGAGCTTGCTCCGCAGAGCGCCATCATCCGGCCGCTTGGAAGCATAGCGATAGGTCTTCGGATGCAGCCCGCCCAGGCCGCGCGCCAGCGGCACCGCCGAGCGCGCGGCGGCGCTTGCCCTCATCGACCGGCGCCAGGCGGATCGGCGCGTCACGCTGGACGCCGACAAGGCCTACGACGTGACGGCCTTCGTCGAAGACCTGCGCAGCCGCGCGGTAACGCCGCACATCGCCATCAACGGGGCGGTCAGCAAGCTCGGCGTCATCCGCAAGACCGCTGTTGATGCTCGCACGACGCGGCATCCGGGCTATCGCGTCAGCCAAATCTGCCGCAAGCGAACCCAAAAAGTGTTTGGCTGGATCAAGGCCCAGGCAGGGCCCGCCAAGTTCAAGGTCCGCGGCTGTGCCAAAGCCGAAGCGGTCTTCACCTTCGCAGTTGCCGCCTACAACCCCGCCCGCATCCCAAGGCTCTTGACCGCAACAGCCGCCTGATGACCGATGCGCCGGTCCCGCCAAGCAATGCCCTTAAGCTGCCCATCTTGGCCTCAGGGCCAAACTCCAAAAAACTCGGACTTCTTCAGCGGCCTGCTAGCCCTTTCCAAATACGCCGAGCATATCGAAGGCGACAGGTCTTCGCCGGTCGAGCGCAAAGGCCTCCTGCAGTTCCATGATATGCTCACGCATCAGAGCGACCGCACTCTCCACCTCACCGTTTGCGCAGTGGTGGATAAGGTCTTCGTGATGATCGTGCCATCCCGCGAGTCCGGTCTGATTGTCGAAGAGGTTGACGATGAGGCTGGTACGAGCGACGAGCAGACGAACCTGTTCCGCGAGAATTGTGTTTCCCGACAATTCTGCCATCAGGGGATGGAAACCGCCCGAGAGGTGAATTGCCTCGCGCACGCGTCCCTGAGCGCGCAGCTTCCTCTCCTGATCGATATTCTCCCGCAGGCGCATCATTGCTACGGGATCGGCCGCGCGGGCAACCGCTTCCGTCGTTCCGGCCTCGATAGCGATCCGCGCCGCAAAGACCTCCTTTGCTTCCTCTGAATCAGGTGCGGCAACGAAAGCGCCCCGCTTGGGGAAGAAGACCACCAGCCTTTCCCACGTCAGCCGCTGCAGAACGCCGGCGACCGCGCGGCGGCCGATGCCGAACGCCTCGACAAGCGCCATTTCCGTCAGCTTGGTGCCGGGCAGCAGCCGCTGATCCACAATCGCTGAAAAGAGATGCTCATAGGCGTCGTCGGCGTCGGCAATCTTCGGACGGTTCCGGTCGTTCATCGTCCCAACCAGACGCCTTCTCTGCTTCATTGTTATTCGCCCTTCCATCCGCCTTGCTCAAGAGCCGCGCACGCGATTGCGCGCAATTCATAGCGCATTATTGTTTTTATTCAAGTTCACAGACTGGCACGCAGATTGCGTTATTTCCGGTAGCGAAACCGAGCAAGAGGGAAAGCGGATGACGATATTCAGCATGACCAGACGGTCCTTTGTCTCGACGGCGCTTGCCGCGCCGTTTGTCCTGAGGTCCGGCCTGTCGCGCGCGGCAACGCCTATCAAATTTTCACTCGCGGCGCCGTTCGACGGCTCTAATGCCGCATTCTTTCTCGCCCAGAAGAACGGCTGGTACAAAGATGCGGGGCTCGAATGCGAGTTCGATGCGGGCGGCGGTTCCGGTGAAGCTGTCGCGCGCGTCGGATCCGGCGTCTACGACGCCGGTATCGCGGACATCAACTCGATGGCGGAATTCAACGCCAGGAACCCTGGCGCGGCGATCCGATGCGTCTACATGGTCTACTTCCGCAGCCCGCTCTGCGTCGGCACGCTCAGCAAGTCCAGGATCACGACCCCGGCGGACCTCGCCGGCAAGACAATCGGGGCGGCCGCGCCCGATGGAGCCTACCGACTGTTTTCCACCTACGCCAAGGCGGCCAAGATTGATCCCGCGTCGGTCAAATGGGACATGGTCGGGCTGCAGTTGCGCGAGGCCGTGCTGGCCCGCGGCGACGCCGACGCCATTCTCGGCTTCGATTCCACCATGTATTTCGGCCTGATGAAAGCGGGGATCCACCCGAAAGACATCAAGTTCCTCTACTACGCGGATGTCGGGCTCGACCTCTATGGCAACGGCTTCATCCTGTCGAAGAAGTTCCGGACCCGGACGCCAGAGGCGGCAAAGGCGCTCGTCGAAGTCAGCGCCCGCGGCTGGCAGGCCGCCGCCAAGGATCCTAAAGCCGCAGTCGCCGCGCTTAAGGCTCACTCGCCACTGATCAACGCGGATCTTGAGGAACAGAAGCTGCTCTGGCTCATCAAGAACCAGATGACCACTGCGGAGTCCCGGGCCAACGGTCTCGGCGCAATCAACGAGGCGCGGCTGTCGTCGGGCATGAAAGCCATCGCAGCGGGCTTCGGCCTTCCGTCCGTTCCAAAGCCGGCAGACGTATTCGACCCCTCGTTCCTGCCTTCCGCCAAAATCAGGAAGATGCCTGTATGACCTTCGATCTCGTGATCCGTGGCGGCACGGTCGCCACCGCCTCCGATGTGTTCAAGGCCGATATCGGCGTTCAGGATGGACGCATCACCGCCATCGCGGCTCATATTTTGGGTGGCGAGCAGGTTCTCGATGCCACCGGGAAGCTCGTGCTTCCCGGTGGCATCGACGCTCATTGTCATCTCGATCAGCCCCAGGCTCCCGGCCTCGCATCCAAAGGTGCGAAGATGGCCGACGGCTTCCGCTCGGGCAGCATCAGCGCGGCCTTCGGCGGAACG
This sequence comes from Pseudolabrys sp., assembly GCA_037381985.1. Lineage (GTDB taxonomy): Bacteria > Pseudomonadota > Alphaproteobacteria > Rhizobiales > Xanthobacteraceae > Pseudolabrys. Next base: position 5,206 of record JARRQH010000191.1, on the reverse strand, counting down.
ACGACGATCGTGCCTTTCTGCGTTCAGCATCGCGGTCAATCGTTGACTGCTGCCGTCGCGGACTATCACGGTCGGGCGGAGGGGCAGACCGTCGGAGACTACGCGTTTCATCTGATTGTCAGTGACCCGACCTCTGCCGTCCTGGGACAGGAACTGCCGGCCCTCATCCGCCGCGGACATACCAGCCTCAAGGTCTATATGACCTATGAGGCCATGCAGCTCAGCGACCGCCAGATTCTCGACGTGTTCGAAACGGCCCGGCGCGAGCGGGCCGTCATGCTGATCCACGCAGAAAACCACGAGATCATCGGCTGGCTTGCGGACCGCTTGGAACAGGCGGGACGGATCAAGCCGGTCGCCCACGCCCGTTCGCGCCCTCTTCCGGTCGAGCGGGAAGCCACGCACAGGGCGCTGACACTGGCTGAGCTTGCAGGCGTGCCTCTTGTCATCGTCCATGTCAGCGGCGGAGAGCCTCTGGAAGAGATTCGTCGTGCCCGCACCCGCGGCCATGTGGTCATTGCTGAAACGTGCCCGCAATATCTCTTGCTGACCGAACATGATCTCGACATGCCCGACATGCTCGGCGCCAAGGCAATGTGCAGCCCGCCTCCTCGCGACACGCAGGCGCAGACGGCTCTCTGGCAGGGCATCGAGGACGGCACGATAGACATCTTCAATTCCGACCATGCTCCCTATTGCTTCGACAGCGACGGCAAGCTCAACGCTGGTCGCAATCCGTCATTCAGGGCCGTTGCCAACGGCATACCCGGGCTAGAAACGCGCCTCCCGATCCTGTTCAGCGAAGGCGTCGTCAAGGGGCGTATCGATCTTCCCCGTTTTGTCGCCCTGACGGCGACGAACAACGCGAGGCTCTATG
>JARRQH010000191.1:0-4313 GCA_037381985.1 Pseudolabrys sp. | reverse complement strand
CAAGGGTACTATCGCGATCGGCGCGGACGCGGACATTGTCCTGTGGGATCCGGAGCGCCGCGTCACCATCACCAACGACACCCTCCATCACAAAGTCGACTACACGCCGTTCGAAGGCCTCAAAGTGCAAGGCCGGGCGGAGACAGTCGTCAGCCGCGGCGACATCATCATCGACCGCGGGCAACTGATCGGCAAGCCGGGACGAGGACGTTTCCTAAGACAGGGGATATCCTCCGCCTGGAAAACGCGGGAGCTCGAGCCATGGATCTGAAAATCTCGGGCAAACGCGCGCTGGTCCTCGGCGGCAATCGGGGCATCGGCCTGGCGATCGCCCGGGCGCTGGCGGGTGAAGGAGCAGACGTCGCCATCGCCGCGCGCGACGAGATCGCGCTTGCCGCGGCGGCCGTGGAACTCGGCGGCGCGCGCACCTTCCACCTGGACCTTTCCGACACCTCGTCGTTCATGACTTTCGCCGAATCCGTCGGAGACATCGATATTCTCGTGAACAATACCGGTGGCCCGCACTATGGCAGCGTACTCGATCGCGATCCCGAGGAATGGGAGCAAAGCTTTCGGGCCATGTCGCTTTCGGTCATCCGCCTGACCGATCTCTTCCTCCCTGCCATGCGCCGCAACGGATGGGGCCGCATCATCACGGTGGTCAGCACCGGGACCATCCAACCCATCTCCGTTCTTGGCATATCAAACACGCTGCGCGCCGGGCTGATCGCCTGGTCCAAGTCCCTGACGCCGGAAGTCGCCAAGGACGGCGTAACCGTCAACATTCTCATGCCCGGCCGGGTCGCAACCGAACGGGTTCGCCTGACGGACAAGGCGACGGCGGCTCGGGAGAATGTTGACGTCGAAACCGTCCGGCAACGATCCTTCTCGCAAATCCCGATGGGCAGATATGCGGAACCAGAGGAGGTTGCCTCCGTCGCGGCGTTCCTGTGCAGCCAGCCCGCGTCCTATGTCACCGGAAGCGTCTATCGTGTCGATGGAGGCTATGTACGCCATGTCTGACCATAGCTTCGTTGGCACTTCGTCTCAAGGAGGGGCTACGACCGTGACTGCTCTTCGTCCCGCCGTCAAACTCACCCATGAAGGTGCCCTGTTCATCATGAATGCGGCAATTGCCGCGGCGGCGGACCTAGCCGTTCCGCAATGCATCGCCATCGTCGACGAAGGCTGCAACCTCATAGCCTTCGTGCGGATGGACGGTTCCCGTGTCCTTTCCATCGAAAGCGCGACCCGCAAAGCCATGACAGCCGCAACTACCGGCCTGCCCACCGGCAACATTCCTCCCGACAAGGCGCTCGCCCTTGCGGAAGCGACCGGCGGGCGCATGACCAACCTTCTCGGCGGATTGCCCCTGCTGGCGAATAGTCAGATCGTCGGCGGCATCGGTGTGGGATCGGGGAAGGGAGAGCAGGACCTTGAGATCGCAAAGGCCGCCGTTGCGGCGTTCGAAAGCCACCTCGGCGAGGGAGGCACGCCGTGACGAAGGGCGCTGCCGTTTCCAAACCAGCCTCCGCGCTGGTTGCCCAGCTCGAAGACGTCCAGGTCCGTTTCGGCAGGGGGGACAATGCCTTCCTTGCGCTCGACCGAACGATCCTCCGCGTGCATTCGGGCGATTTCATCGCCATGGTCGGACCGTCCGGGTGCGGAAAGTCCACGATCTTGAAGCTCGTCGCGGGCCTGCTGCGCCCAACCGAGGGCAATGTCTTCGTGGCCGGCCGCGAGGTCGGCGCGGAGCAGGTCGGTATCGGCATGGCGTTTCAGAACCCGACCATGATGCCCTGGCTGACGATCCGCGAGAACATCATGTTGCCGCTGAAGATCGTGAAGCCTTTCGCCACGACTTTCAACCGCGACAAGAACACGGTGTTTCGCGAGCGCGCGGAATCCCTGCTCGCGAAAGTCGGCCTCCAAGGCTTCGGAGAGAGGCGGCCGTGGGAACTGTCCGGCGGTATGCTGCAGCGAGCCAATCTTTGCCGCGCCCTCATCCATTCTCCAAAACTGCTGATGCTCGACGAGCCGTTCGGCGCACTCGATCAGTTCACGCGCGAGGAATTGTGGTCGATCCTTCAGGATCTCTGGATGGATTCCAGACCCACCGTGTTTCTCGTCACGCACGATCTTCGGGAGGCGGCCTTCCTTGCCAGCCGGATTCTCGTCATGAGCGCACGTCCGGGCCGCGTCACCGACGACCGGGCCGTCGACTTCACGCGCCCTCGAATGCTGGAAACGACATTCGAGCCGGCATTCGCAGATCTGACAAACGATCTGAGGCGGATGATCGTCGAAGCCCGCCAGGTTCAGGAGCAGCCGGCATGAAGTTATCCCAACGCACTGCGGACCATCTCAAGTCGACCAGCTTCATCCTGCTTTTGTTCATCGTCTGGGAGGCCGCCTGTGTCGTCTTCTCCGTCAGTCCGATCGTTCTGCCCCGGCCGAGCGAGGTCGTCTCGACCCTGATCCTGCAGATGCCGGCACTCTGGCCGAATATCCTCCAGACCCTGGTCACGACGATGGTCGGGTTCGTGGCTGGCATGATCATCGGGGTCGCGCTCGGCGCGGCCGTCGGCACATCCCGGACCGCCTATAATGTCGCTTACCCCCTCCTGGTGGGCTTTTCCTCTATTCCCAAGGTCGCCGTCGTTCCGATCTTCGTCCTCTGGTTCGGCTCGGGCACCGTGCCCGCGGTCCTGACCGCGCTCACCACCTGCATCTTTCCGATCGTCGTCAATGTGGCGACGGGCCTTGCGACCACCGAACCCGAAATGGAAGACGTGCTTAAGGCTCTCGGCGCCAGTCGCAGCCAGGTCTTCTGGAACGTCAGCCTGCCAAAGACGATGCCGTACTTCTTCGCGTCGCTGAAAGTGGCGGTGACTCTGGCGTTCGTCGGTACGGTTCTGTCGGAAACAGTTGCTTCCAATCGCGGGATTGGAACGGTGATGATGATGGCGACAGCCAGCTTCAACGTGCCGCTCGCCTTCGCCGGCCTCTTCGCGCTCGCACTCCTCGGTATTCTTCTCTACGCTGTCTTCGCCATTATCGAACAGCGTGTCTGCGGTTGGGCGAACCGCAAACAGGAATTCGCCATGGACTAACCCTCAGGCGAATCTCGTCTTCGTCGACGCGGGGCCAGGAGAGCCTGCGGATGGAGACGTGTATCTGCAACCAAAACTAGATGGAGTCCGCAATGACTTTGAATCCCGCTGATGGTTATCCACCTACGTGAATATACTATGCATTGTACGGTGGCGCCACCGCGCTTCAATCCTTCCAGTTTGCAAAAGACATCGATACGGCGATGCGTACCAACTACGCAGCCAATATTGTAAACATCGGCCAGAACATCTACCCGCTTCTCTATGTCGAATCCACGTTCGACGGCGGACGCTACACGCTGCTGACCGACAGAAACACGCGTTACGTCCATCAGAATGTAGGTCAGGTCTACGATGTGCTGAAGGCTGTTTCGCACATTACGCTCGGAATATTCTCCATTACTTCAGCGTACTGGGCATCCTCTAGTTCCGGCCAATGGGTGCCGGCTCTGAAGGCTTATCGCGAGCAGATCGTCAAGGTCCGTGACACCAAGGACGAAATCTCCGACTTGAATGACGAGGAAAAGCGCAAAGTCGGAGTGATAGTCGACGCATCACTGGAATACATCGACAAGTTAATCGCCTCAAAATATTCTAACCCTGCCAGTTTCAAAAACTATGCGCGCGGACTCAACAGAGAGATATATTTTTGCCAGAACCGCGCAGCCAAAAACCAAGTCGAGGTGATGACTGCCGTTCTGACGAACTGGCAGGAGATGATGGGCGATGATGCCTGGGACAAAATGTATGTCATTATCGGCGCCGTCTGGACGCTGACGCAGGAAAATGCCCACGAACTGATCATCAAGGCTCTGATGAAGCCGGGCCTTCGTGAGACCCACGTCATGGTCAGCGAAGCGGTGCCCGATCTGGAAGCGGCGCAGACCTTGATGGGGCGCATCATCGGCGACCGGATTATGGCTGCATGCGTATTCGACGTGACCGCCGACACCGCGTTTGCCGAAGACGTCTATTCTCTGTCCACACGACGAGATCTGTTGTCGCAGGCGGTTGAGGCCATTGTCGGTGACGTTGCCAAAAGCGGCGCAGACGCGACCGACGCGGTCGCCTGTCCGCATCTTCGCAGCTAGGCGCGGACCCGTCGGAGGCCGGCAGCGATGCTCCGGCCTCCGATGTTGTCGATCCCGACGCATCCGTTGCGTCGAAAGCTGTTAATGGAGCGGTCGACTATCCGTCGTC
>JARRQH010000190.1:0-6104 GCA_037381985.1 Pseudolabrys sp. | reverse complement strand
CCGCGCTCGAGCAGGTACTTGAACGCGAAATAGCTCGGCCGGTTCTCCTTCGGCGAGATGCCGACCATGGCGATGGTCTTCACCGTGTTGAGGATGCCGCGGATATAGCTGTCGGGATAACTGTCGTGGTTCATTGCGTTGTTTGTTCTGCCAGCGCCGCGCGCAGGCGCGCGTTTTCGGCTTCGAGTTCGGCGATCTTGGTCTTGACGGTGTTGAAAGCGGTTTCCAGCTCGGCTTCCGTAAAGCGCGTGACGATGTGCTGCGAGCAGTTCACGTCCAAGGCTTCGATGGTGAACAGCAATGCCCGCTCAGGTCTAGCTTTGTAGCCGTCGTCGAACAAGCGCGCGATCAGCGCGGAATCGTCTTCCACCATGCGCGCGCGGCCCCAAATCTTGATGCGCTGGCGCCGGGCCGGATCGAGCAGGAACAGGAAGGCGCGGTCGTTTTCGGAGAGGTTGGCGAGCGTGATGTACTGCCGGTTGCCGCGGTAGTCGGCGAAGCCGAGCGTGCGCTTATCAATGACCTTGATGAATCCCTTCGGCCCGCCGCGGTGCTGGAGATAGGGCGCGCCGTCGCCGCTCGCCGTGCCGAGAAAAACGGTGTCGATCTCGGCGATGAAGGCGGCGAGCTCCGGCGTCACCGTGTCGGGAAAGCCTTCGGCCAGACGCGGCTCATAGGCCTTGGCGGAGCCGCGCTCGGCCTGGGCCGCTTGCGCGGCCGGCGTGAAGACACGGGAAGCGTTATTCATGGGTACTCAACGATCTTCCCACGTCGGTGTGCGCTTTTCGATGAAGGCGCAGATGCCTTCCTCGGCGTCGCGCGCCATCATGTTCTCGGTCATCACCTCGGAGGCGTAGGCGTAAGCGTCGGCCAGGCCCATTTCGAGCTGGCGGTAGAACGCCTCCTTGCCGACCTTCAGCGTATAGGACGATTTCGACGCCACCGTGCGCGCCAGCGCCAACGCCGCATCGCGTTCCTCGCCGGGAGCAACCACGCGGTTGACGAGGCCCATTTGCATGGCGCGTTCCGCCGGCAGCATCTCGCCGGTGAGCAGCATTTCCATGGCCACCTTGCGCGGCACGTTGCGCGACAGCGCCACCATGGGCGTCGAGCAGAACAGGCCGATGTCGACGCCGGGCGTCGCGAACCGCGCGGCGCTTGAGGCGACCGCGAGGTCGCAGCTTGCCACCAGTTGGCAGCCGGCGGCGGTAGCGACACCCTGTACGCAGGCGATCACCGGTTTCGGCAGGGTGACGATCTGCTGCATCATGCCGCTGCAGGTCGTCATGATGTGGCGGAAGTATTCGCGGCCGCCGTCGGCGTCGCTGCGCCGCGCCGTCAGCTCCTTAAGGTCGTGGCCGGCACAGAAGCCAGGACCGTTGGCGGCCAGCACCACGGCCCGCACGGTCTTGTCGGCGGCGAGCTGGGTCCAGGCCGCGGCCAGCGCCTTCAAGAGGTCTTCCGACAGGCTGTTGCGCGCGCGCGGCCGGTTGAGCGTCACAATGGCGATCTCGCCGTCGCGTTCCTGTGTGAGCACGGGGGCGGTCGCGGCATCGGTTTGATCTTGGGGGCGGGTCTGTACGTTCATGGCCAACTCCAAGGGTCTCGTGGGGGCATACTTAACCTGATGCCCGAGCCATGCAAGGCTAGGAACCGGCCCGCTGGCAGGCTGGCGTTGCCGGCGCAGGATGAGCATCATGGCAAAGCGCAAGGCGTCAAAGCGCAAGATATCGAAACGCAAGACATCGTCGCGGTACTGGTCGCAGCACGTCACCGAGGAGAGCGATGCCTTGACGCTTGAAGAGGGCGTGTTCACGAAGCCGACTCCACGCGCGGTCGCGCTCTCGCTCAGGCGCTCGGCCGAGGCCAGCCACCGGCGCAAGTCGTCGCCCTATCGCTCGGCCATGTCGATGCTGGTGTTTTTTATCAACCGCGCCGGCAAAGGGCTTTCGAAGGCTGAAAAGACGAAGCTGGAGAAAGCCAAGGACGAGCTGCGCGCGCTCTACGGCAAACAGCCCGCAAAGACGAACAAGACCAAGAAGAAAGGCCGCGCACGAAAGGCCGGTTGACCGGCGCCCGCGCAGCACTAAGACGGGGGAGGCCGGAAGAAACGAGCGCCGGCGACGGGGGATTATCCATGCCGGCACCAGCGCTGACCGCCGAGGAGATCGGCGAACTCCTGGCCGCGGAATTTCCGCAGGCCTTCTATGAGGGCTGCGGGCTCACCATCGAGAAGGTCGAGTACGGCAGCGTGCGCGTGCGCCGCGCCTACCACGCCGATTACCTGCGGCCGGGCGGCACCATTTCCGGGCCGACCATGATGGAGCTCGCCGATTTCGCCATGTACGTCGCGGTGTTTTCCGCGGTCGGCAACCAGCCGCTGGCGGTGACCACCAACCTGACCATCAACTTCCTGCGCAAGCCGGCCCAGGCGGATCTCGTGGCCGACGCCAAATTGTTGAAGGTCGGCAAGCGCTTAGCGGTGGGGGAGGTGGCGATATATTCGGCCGGACAGGACGAGCCGGTAGCCCACGTCACCTCAACCTATTCGATCCCGAATAGTGGCAATTAGCCGAAGGTATCTAGACACCATTCGCATAAGATATTGATTGAATAACGGAAATACACAGACAAGGGCGTTGACCGGGCGCGGGCGCTCGGCTACAGAACCGCCCACGACAGCGCGCCATTTGCGTGCCTTATCCTCTTCAAGGAATTCGTCATGAAGACCTATTCGGCCAAGCCCGCCGACGTCGAGAAGAAATGGGTGACCGTCGACGCCACCGGGCTCATCGTCGGGCGTCTCGCCTCGATCGTCGCGATGCACCTGCGCGGCAAGCACAAGCCCAGCTACACGCCGCACGTCGACGACGGCGACAACGTCATCGTCGTCAACGCCGCCAAGGCCGTGTTCACCGGCCGCAAGCGCGAGCAGAAAGTCTACCATCACCATACCGGCTATATCGGCGGCATCAAGAGCCGCACGGCGAAGCAGGTCTTCGAGGGCAAGTTCCCGGAGCGCATCGTCGAGAAGGCGGTCGAGCGCATGCTGCCGCGCGGGCCGCTCGGGCGCGTGCAGCTCGGCAACCTGCGGGTCTATCCGGGCCCCGACCATCCGCATGAGGCGCAGAAGCCCGAGAAGCTCGATGTCGCCGCCATGAACCGCAAGAACGTGAGGAGTGCCTGATCGTGTCCGAGACCGTACAGTCGTTGGAAGACCTCGGCGCCCTCAAGCCTGCCGCCCCGGACGCGCCGGTCTACGAGCAGAAGCTCGACGCGCAGGGCCGCGCCTACGCCACCGGCAAGCGCAAGAACGCGGTTGCCCGCGTCTGGATCAAGCCCGGCGCCGGCAAGATCGTCGTCAACACCAAGGAGATCGAGGTGTTCTTCGCGCGGCCCGTGCTGCGCATGCTGATCCAGCAGCCGCTGGTCGCGACCAACCGCAACGGCCAGTATGACGTGATCTGCACCGTCTCCGGCGGCGGGCTGTCGGGGCAGGCGGGCGCGGTGCGCCACGGGCTCGCCAAGGCGTTGACCCACTTCGAGCCGGAACTGCGCACCACGCTCAAGCGCGCCGGCTTCCTGACCCGCGACAGCCGCGTGGTCGAGCGCAAGAAGTACGGCCGCGCCAAGGCCCGCCGTTCGTTCCAGTTCTCCAAGCGCTGATCGACCGGCAACACCGACGATTTGGGGAAGGGCGCGCTTCGGGCGCGCCCTTTTTCGTTTCGCGTGGCGAGATACCGCAAATTCCGTTGCCGGCGTTTACGCGACGGCAACGCTGTATGTCATCTTTCCCGCCGGCGTAACGGCGTTCCAACCATCCCCGCATTAGATATCTGGCGTGTGGGGGATGGGTGGAAGCAATGCACCTCGACGTTGCAACTCTGTCGCTTGCGACCGTCTTCGTGATGGCGCTGCTCGGCGCTCTGTTGGCCGTCGCCGGCCTGCAGAACAGGGCCGAGCGCGCGCTGATCGTGTGGGCTGGCGGCTATGTCGGCGCGGCCGCCGGCATCGGGCTGGTCATGGCGCGCGGATCGGTGCCGGACTGGCTGTCGATCGAGTTCGCCAACGCGCTCACGCTCTTCGGCGTCGGGCTGGTGTGGGTCGGCGCGCGCGTTTTCGAGCGCCTTCCGCTGCGCCTCGTTCCGGTGATCGCCCTGCCGGCGCTGTGGCTGGTCGCCTGCGCGGTGCCTGTCTTTAGGGCCGATATCAATCTACGCATCGTGCTGGTGGCACTGTTGGGTGCGTTGCCGGCGCTCGCCGCGGCACGGGATCTGGCGCACGGCCGTGCCGAGCCGCTGATCTCGCGCTGGCCGACGGTGTGGGTGCTGCTCGCCTATGCCGCCATCTCGCTCGCGCGTATTCCGGTCACGGTCATGGCGCCGCTCACGGATTCGCGCGAACTGCTGAGCGGCCCCTGGCTTGCCTACCTCGCCTTCGGCAGCCTGCTGTTCACGATGGTACTGGCGTTCCTGCTGCTCAACCTGGTCAAGGAACGTAGCGAGCTGAAACACAAGATCGCCGCGACCATCGACCCGTTGAGCGGCGTCGCCAACCGGCGCGCCTTGCTCGACGGCGCCGAATGGCTGTTGCGCCGGCAATCGCGCGCGCTCGAGCCGCTGGCGGCGATGGTGTTCGACCTCGACCGCTTCAAGCAGGTCAACGACCGCTTCGGTCATAGCGCCGGCGACAGCGTCTTGACGACATTTGCCGCCATCGCCAACCGCATCCTCGGCGGCGCCGGCGTGTTCGGCCGCCTCGGCGGCGAGGAATTCGCCGCCGTGCTGGCAGTCGCGGATCTCGACGAGGCGGTGACGCTCGCCGATCGGGTGCGGCGCGAATTCGCGATGGCGACTGTCGAGTATGGGCACGATACCTTCAGCCCGAGCGTGAGCGCCGGCGTCGTATTGGCATGCGATCCGCATCGGATCCTGCGCGATATGCTCGCCGAAGCCGATGCCGCGCTTTATCGCGCCAAGGCCGCGGGCCGAAATCGCGTCGAGGCGGGCGACGCGTCGAAGCCGACGCCCGCGCCGCGCCCGGAGACGGATCCCGGAAACCGCCGAGCCCACAGGCTGCGGGAAGTCGTCAGCGCTTGAACGCCTGATCCGGGACCGGCGCGCCTGCGCGCGATTTTCGCTCAATTGTCGCAAAGCTTGTCTCGAAGGGCGCACGCTTGCGCAGCGCTTTCCCCAGAACTCGTGCGTAGTGTTACGACCCGCGGCATAGAGGTAACGACCCATCGCGCCGCGGGATGGAGCGGAAATGTTCGCCAACAGCTTCATCGCTTGCGGCATGATCTGGAACGGCGTGTGCCTGTTCCAGGGCTGGCGGCTGCTGCCGTTCGCGGTGTTTGCCGGGGCCGAGGTCTGGCCGCTGCCGTCGCCGTTTCCGACCTTCGCGCACGACGACAGCACCTGCGTCACGCTGTGTGCGGTGGCGTCGTCATCGACGGCCGGCCGGTCGGCGCCACCGTCAGCATCGGCGCGGCATCGGCGCTGGCGCCTGCCGTCAATGTCGACGATCTGCTGACGCGGGCCGACGGCGCCCTCTATGGCGCCAAGCACGGCGGCCGCAACCGGGTCAGCACCGTGGGCGCGGTCAAGGCGGCGGCGGATGCCGGCGCGGTTGCCGAACCGGTGGAAGTCGGCGCGCCCGCGCTGGCCGAGGTCGCGCTGTTCCCGCTGCTGCGGCCGGGCACCGCCGGCTGAGGGCCGCATCGTTCTGGAAGCAGGGGGCCGAATAGCAACATCTCGTTAACCATCCCGGCTCTACCATCCGGCCATGATGCAGAAGTCGGACGGCGGAACGCGGCAGGGGGACATTCTCGCGCTCGAGGCGCGGGCGGCGCACGCGGGCCTGGCGCTCGCCTGCAGCTATTCCAATTCCGCCGAGTTCGACGCCGCCCTGATCGCGGCGCGCCGCGCCGCCGGCGTGTACGGGCCGCGCCGCCACCGCCGGCAGATCCTGGCGGCGATCGCGGGTGTCGCGGCCGGGCTCACGGTGCTCCTGCTCGCGATCCAATTCCTCGGTTGATCGTTCTGCTCCGGCGCGCGTGACCGCGCGCATAAAACCCCTATGAAAAACGGGCGCCCCTTGCGGAG
>JARRQH010000189.1:2408-11366 GCA_037381985.1 Pseudolabrys sp. | reverse complement strand
CGTCCAGCAGGGCATCGGGGAAGGTGTCGAAGCGGTCGAGATGCAGGTCGTCGGAGGCCACGCGGTCTTGCGAACGCGTCATTCTCGATCTGCCCCACGAAGGCGCCCGCGTTTTCATTGGATGCCGGCAGGCAAGACATATTGTGTCGGGCACCGGCCACTTCCGCAAGCGTCGCGCGCAAGAAGCGTTCTTGTCAGCTCTCGTAGCGGGTATTGCCGCGGGTGGCGGTGTCGATCGGCAGCTCCATGAACACCGGCTGATGGGCGCGCTGCGAGCAGGCCTGCCGCGGGCAGAGATGGCAGTTGATGCCGATCTGGCTGAACGGCAACGTGTCGTCGAGCCTGAAGGACGACGCGTAGCCGAGCTTGGCCGCGTAGCGGAACTCACAGCCGAGCGAGACCGACAGCCGGTGGTCCTGCGTGGCGAAATTGACCGCGGGACGATCCGCCGTGCGGCTGATGGTGAAGAAGCGGTCGCCGTCGGGCAATTCGACGAACTGCGGCAGGATCACGCCCGGCGTGCGGAAGGTCATGTGGATGTTCCACACCGGGCAGGCGCCGCCGTATTCGGCGAGATGGAAGGACGTCGAGTTGAAGCGCTTGGTGACGTTGCCCGCCTTGTCGACGCGCAGGAAGAAGAACGGCACACCTTGCGCGCGCGGCCGCTGCAGGGTGGTGAGGCGGTGGCAAGCCTGCTCGAACGACACGCCGAAGCGCGCCGAGATGCGGTCGATGTCGTAGGCGGTGCTCTCGGCCGCGTGCAGGAACGGCTCGTAGGGCATGAGGAAGGCGGCGGCGAAATAGTTGGCGAGCTCGACCTTGCAGCGCGCCAGGCTGTTGGCTTCGGTAATGCCGCTTTCCGCCGTCAACTGGTCCAGAAGATGCGGCAGCTCGATCAGGCAGAGCACGTGCGCGAGCTGGAAGACCTGGTTGACGTGGTCGAGCGCCTCCGAGAGGTAGATGAGGCGGGCGTGGCGGTTGTAGACGCGCAACGCCTGGGTCATCTCCTCGACCGGGCGGCGCTGCACGCGGATGTCGTGGGCGTTGAACAGGCGCGCCTTGAGCTTGGCGTAGACGTCGTCGGGCTCGCATTGCTCCGCCACGCGCAGCTTCTCGGCGGCGACTTCGAGGGCGTCGAAATAGTTGGAATGATCGCGGAAAAAATCGTGGATGACCGCCTCCGCCGAGGTGGTCAGCAGGCCTTCCGGCGCGCCGCCGCCGCCCTGGCGCATGACGCGCTCGAGGGTGGCGCGGTGGCTGCCGTAGAGATGGAGAAATTGCTCCACCAACCGGGGCGCGTGGTCGATGGCCGCGCGCAATTCCTGCAGGTCGGGCGCGTCCTCGCCGAACATCGGGTCCTTTACGGCGCTGCGCAGCTCCGCCAGCAGATTGGCCGCCTCGTCGGTGACGATGTCGCGCCAGTCCACCCCATAGGTGTCCGCGAGCGCCATCAGCAGCCGCACCGACAGGCTGCGCTGGTTGTTTTCCAACAGATTTACATAGCCGGGGCTGACCCCGAGGGCCTTGGCCATCTCGGCCTGGGTCTGGCGACGCTCGCGCCGGAGCTGCCTAAGTTGCGGACCGATAAAGGTTTTCGCCATTCGACACCTTTATTTACAACACAACAAAATATGACATTTTGTATGCAGACACGCAACACATGAACTCGGTTTGCAATGCAGCATCGGCCCGGTGGTGTTATGCATACCAGAACAGCGACCCGGCTGCCGGGCCGGCCGCCAGGGAAACGAGCTAGGGGGAGTGACAGCATGGCTCATCGGATTCTCATCCTCGGGGCATCTTACGGCTCGCTGTTCGGCACCAAGTGCCTGATGGCCGGTCATGACGTCACCCTGGTCTGCCGCCAGGCCACCGCCGACCTCATCAACAGCCAGGGCACCGTCGTCCGCATCAAGGCGAAGGGCGAGGACGCCCCGCGCGCGATCCGCTCCGGCGCCCTCCCCGGCCGGCTCGACGCCAAGACCCCGGAGGCAGCCAATCCCGCCGACTACGACCTGGTCGTGCTGGCGATGCAGGAGCCGCAATATCTCAATCCCGCCATTCAATCGCTCATGAACCGCATCGCGGCGGCGCTGGTGCCGTGCGTGTCGTTGATGAACATGCCGCCGCTGCCCTATCTGAAGCGCATCCCGGCGATCGACGCCAAGGCCGCCGAAATCGCCTACGCCAAGGCGGCCGTATGGGACCGTTTCGATCCGCAGCTGATGACTCTGTGCTCGCCGGACCCGCAGGCCGCGCGGCCCGCCGACGAGCCGGCCAACGTGCTCAACGTCAACCTCGCCACCAATTTCAAGGCCGCGGCCTTCGCGGAACCGCACCACAACGCCCTGCTCACCGGGCTCGCCCATGACATCGACAAGGCGCGCTTCGAGGGCGCCGACATTCCGGTGAAGCTGCGCGTGCACGACTCGCTGTTCGTGCCGTTCGCCAAATGGGCCATGCTGCTGACCGGCAACTACCGCTGCGTGACCCTCGGCGCGCCGATCTCGATCCGCGATGCCGTGCACGGCGATCTCACCATGTCGCGCGAGATCTACGCCACGGTCGAGGAGATCGTGATGCGTCTTGGCGCGCAACGTGGCGACCTGGTGCCGTTCGACAAATACGCCAGCGCCGCCGAGCGCCTGATCAATCCGTCGTCGGCCGCGCGCGCCATCGCCGCGGGCGCCCCGCTCGCCGAACGGGTCGACAAGCTGGTGCAGATGATCGGCAAGCAGCACGGGATCAGCCATCCCGTCATCGACCAGACCGTCGCGCTCGTCGACGGCAAGATCGACCAGAATCGCCGCGCCGCCGCCTGAGCGGCCCGCGACGGGCACAGACAGCAAGACCGAGTAAGCGACTTAATCCGGACGGCGCATGCTGCGCGGGCCGTCCCCCTACGACCGGATCGTTAGACAAGCGACAAATAAACGGAGGAACTCCCATGCCAGGCTTCAAAGGACTCTACGTCCCCGGCCCGACCAACATGCCGTTCGAAATCCGCCAGGCGATGGATGTGCCGCTCGAGGACCATCGCGCGCCGGATTATCCGAAATTCATCCTGCCGCTGCTGACCGACGTGAAGAAGGTATTCCAGAGCCGCAACGGCCACGTCTTCGTCTTCCCCGGCTCGGGCACCGGCGGCTGGGAATCGGCCATCGCAAACACGCTGTCGCCGGGCGACAAGGTGCTGGCGTCGATCTTCGGCCAGTTCTCGCTGCTCTGGGTCGACATGTGCCAGCGCTTCGGCCTTGAAGTAGACGCCGTCGACGTCGAGTGGGGCAAGGGCGTGCCGCTCGAGGATTACCGCGCCAAGCTCGAAGCCGACAAGAAGCACGAGATCAAGGCCGTGCTGGTGACGCACAACGAGACCGCGACCGGCGTCACCTCCGACATCGCCGGCGTGCGCCGCATTCTCGACGACCTCGGCCATCCGGCGCTGCTGTTCGTCGACGGCGTCAGCTCGATCGCCTCGGTCGACTTCCGCATGGACGAGTGGGGCGTCGACGTCGCCGTGGCCGGCTCGCAGAAGGGCTTCATGATGCCGACCGGCCTGGCCGTGATCTGCGTCAGCGAGAAGGCGCTCAAGGCCGGCGCGACCGCCAAGCTGCCGCGCTACTTCTTCGACTACAAGGACATGGCCAAGAACAACGCGCAGGGCTACTTCCCCTATACGCCGGCGGCGACGCTGCTGCGGGGCTTGCGCGCCTCGGTCGACCTGCTGCTCGCCGAAGGCCTGCCCAACGTGTTCGCCCGCCACCATCGCCTCGCTGGCGCCGTGCGCGCCGCGGTCGATGCCTGGGGCCTGCGCAATTGCGCCCAGGGGCCGGAATGGTACTCGGACACGGTGACGGCCGTGCTGGTGCCGGAAGGCATCGACGCCAACGACGTCATCAAGACGGCGTACAACCGCTACGACCTCTCGCTCGGCGGCGGCCTCAACAAGGTGGCCGGCAAGGTCTTCCGCATCGGCCATCTCGGCTGGCTGAACGAGATCATGGTGATGCAGGCGCTGGGCGGCGTGGAGCTGGCGATGCACGACGTCGGCATCAAGTTCGAGCCGGGCGTGGGCGTCGGCGCGGCGGTGCGCCATCTCTCCAAGGCCGGCGAGGCGATGCGCGTCGCCGCCGAATGAGTTGCGGCATCTCGCACTCTATATCATGATCCGGAACGCCCCGCGCTGCGGGGCGTTCGATTGTGACGCTCACTGTGGCGCCTTTTATTGCTCCTTGGCGGCCGGGAGATTACCATGACAAGCACTGCCACGACACGCATCGTTTTTCTCGACCGTTCCTCCATCGGACCCTCGGTCACGCTGTCGAAGCCGTCGTTCCCGCACGAGTGGGTCGAATACGAGCGCACGGCGCCGGACCAGGTGGTCGAGCGGCTGAAAGGTGCCGCGATCGCGGTCTGCAACAAGGTGCCGATCCGGCGCGACGCTATCGAGCAACTGCCCGATCTCAAGATGATCTGCATTCCCGCGACCGGCTACGACGCCTTCGACGTCGACGCCTGCAAGGAGCGCGGCATCGTCATCTCCAACGTGCGCGGCTACGCGGTCAACACCGTGCCGGAGCACGCCTTCGCGCTGATCCTGGCGCTGCGGCGCGGCATCGTCGGCTACCGGCAGGACGTCATCGACGGCCGCTGGCAGCAGGAAAACCAGTTCTGCTTCTTCAGCCACCCGATCAACGATCTCGCCGGTTCGACGCTCGGCATCATCGGCGAGGGCGCGCTCGGCCAGGGCGTCGCCCGCCTCGGCCAAGCCTTCGGCATGCGCACGCTGTTCGCCGCGCACAAGGGCGTACAGGGACTGGGGCCCCTCTACACGCCGTGGGACGAGGTGCTGGAAACCTCCGACGTCATCTCGATTCATTCGCCGCTGATGCCGGCGACCCGCGACATGATCGCGGCGCCCGAGTTCGCCAAGATGAAGAAGAAGCCGCTGTTGATCAATTGCGCGCGCGGCGGCCTGGTCAACGAGGCCGATCTGGTCACGGCGCTCGACAAAGGCCAGATCGCCGGCGCCGGCTTCGACTGCCTGACCTCGGAGCCGCCGAAGGACGACAACCCGCTTCTCAAGGTGCTCGGCCGGGCCAACGTCATCGTGACGCCGCACGTGGCCTGGGCCAGCAACGAGGCGATGCAGACGCTGTGGGATCAGGTCGTGACGCACATGGAAAATTTCCACGCCGGCCACCCCAGCAACCGGGTCGCGTGACCGGGGCCGGCGCTCAATAAGCTTCCAGCGTCTCGGCCGCGGCGCGCAAGTTGCGCAGAGGGGCGACAGCGCCGCGCACCCTTGCGCAACTTTGCATGATGCGCGATCATGGCAATATGGGCCAGGGGGCGAGGGAACAATGTCAGACGAAGGACAAGCGCTGCCGCCGTCGGGGCCGCAGACACCAGAACCGGTGTCGTTGAAATCGCCGACTGGCGCGGCACTGCCGCCGCACCCGCTCGACAAGCACTGGTACGCGCATATCGATGGCAAGAATTACGGCCCCTTCACCGGCCATGAAATCAAGCGCATGATCGGCAGCGGACAGATCACCGAATCCGATTTCCTCTGCGCGGAAGGTGGGACTGCCTGGACGCAGGGCAAGAACGAACCGTTGCTCGGTGCGCTGTTTCGCGAGAAAAGTAAGGCAGACCAGCCCCGAACGTCGACCGTCAGCGCGGAGGGCGGGACCGTCGTTCAGGTCACCAACAATATCCCAAGTCCCAACATGCAGGCCGCATTGCTGCTCGACGGCGACGCAGCAGCGAAATCGCCAGGCATAGCGTTGCTGCTGTCGTTACTCATCTGCGGCGTCGGGCAGATGTACAACGGTCAAGTCGGCAAAGGCATTCTGATGCTGGTGGGATGCATTCTCGCCTGGTTCATCTTGCTCGGCTGGATCGTCTGGATCTGGTCCATGGTCGATGCGTACCAGACCGCCAAGAAAATGAACTTGAAGTATCAACAACGCGTTCTGGCCGGATTGATGTGAGCGTGAGCGATCCGACCAGTTGTCCGACGTGCGGCGCCAGCTTAGACGGCCGGAGCATATGTCCGCGGTGCGGGACTTTGGTCAGCGCCAACTCCGCGCGCGGTCGTTTTTCGACTCCAAGAGATTGCGACTGCCGAGCATCACCGGACACCATTTTCTCTGGGCTTGCGCGGTGATGCCGTTCTTTGTCCTGCCGCCATTGGTTGCCGTCGTTTCTGCGACAATCGGCTTGCGCCGTTCAGGCCGGATTGAGGATCGGTCCGCGAACGAATGGATCGTGATCATTGCGCTGATCAATATCATCCTGAGCGCGCTCATCCTCTATCGGTTTCATTTTTCGCCAGTTCAGTTGATCGAGTGGCTGGCCGCAGGCGCCAATGGAGCCGTTGCCGCAATTCACCAGTTCCTCGGGGGTAACGCGGTGGATCCGCGGGTGCTCAAGATTTAGCGCATAGCCGCGTGCCAACGCGGCGTGCGAGCGCGGCTCAATAAACTTCCAGCGTCTCGGCCGCGGCGCCTTGCGCGGCAGCGCGCTGACCGCGCGAGAGGGGGCGACAACGCCTCCCGGTTCGTCACGTCTTCTTGCGAGAGCGGCGCGGTGCCGGCGACTGTGCGTCGGCACGCTCCTTGGTACGTTCCTTGGCGCGCTCTTTGGCGAGCCGTAGCGCGCGCAGCCGCATCATATTGGCCTGGGCCGCGCGTTTCTCCGCATCGTAATCGCGTAAGGCCTGCGCCGCGTCGCGGTCGCGTTCGGCCTTCTTGGCGGCGGCGGACATTTGCTGGTCACGTTTCAAAGTCGTCATTGGCTGCTCCTTTGAAGTGCACAGAAAAAGCGTCCCGCGCGCCGACGAAATCGGCCGCGGGACTTCGGTGGACCCCAGCACGCCGCCAGTACATCCGTGGTCGGAGCGGTCAGGTCCCAGCGCGCCTGGATTAGGCGGCGCGTAGATTCTCGGCCGACGATTTGCCGGACCGGCGGTCGGCGACGACCTCGAAAGTCACCTTCTGCCCCTCATTGAGGGTGCCAAGACCCGCGCGTTCGACCGCGCTGATATGGACGAAGACGTCCTTGTCGCCGTTCTCCGGCTGAATGAAGCCGAAGCCCTTTTGACTGTTAAACCACTTCACAACACCGGTGTTCATGAATCTTTCCTTTCACTGACGGTGTACACGTGGGATCGGGCGGACGAGATATCGCCGCCTTTGTCCCGGTTCGTCGATTTTGGAGAAGTGTCTGAAACGTGCTTGCCGTCAGTATCGAGGCAAAGCGGCCCAGTCGTTCGGCCAACTATCGATAAAGGCTATATGGGAACAAATACGGACTATTTCAAGGCGTGGATCGGGCGCCGCCGAGTCGTTCGAACGCCTCGGCGAGGAACACCAGCTCACGCGCGCCGAGCGAGCCGCGCCTAGTAAACCTCCAGCTTTTCGGCTTGGGCGCCTTCGTCGACCGCGCGCTGGGAGCGCTGCTCGGCCGGCTTGCGGTAATGGCCGAGGTTGCTGGCGCTGTTGACGAGCGCGAGATGCGAGAACGCCTGCGGCATGTTGCCGACCAGGCGGCGGGCGCGCGGGTCGTATTGCTCGCTCAGCAGACCGACGTCGTTGCGCAGGTCGAGGAGCCGCTCGAACAGCCGCGCGGCGTCGTCCTGGCGGCCGAGCATGAGATAGGCGTCGACCAGCCAGAACGAGCAGGCCAGGAACATGCCCTCCCCGGGCGGCAGACCGTCGTCTGCCGTGGCGGTGTCGTAGCGCAGCACCAGGCCGTCCGACATCAGGCGCTGCTCGATGGCCTCGACGGTGCCGCGGATGCGCGGATCGGTCGGCGGCAGGAAACCGACCGCCGGCAGCAGCAGGAGCGAGGCGTCGAGCTCCTTGCTGCCGTAGGAGCGCACGAAGGTGTTGGATTTCTCGTCGAAGCCTTGCGCGCAGACGTCGGCGTGGATATTGTCGCGGATCTTGCGCCAGTGCGCCGCCGGCCCCGGCAAGTCGAAATCGGCGGCGCTCTTGGCGGCGCGGTCGAAGGCGACCCAGCTCATGACCTTGGAATAGGTGAAGTGCTCGCGGCCGCCGCGCACCTCCCAGATGCCCTCGTCAGGCTTCTGCCAGATCTCCTCCAGGTGGTTGAGGAACTCGCGCTCGATATCCCAGCCGTCCTCGTAGCCGCCATGACCGCCGAGGCCGCCGTGGCGCGCTTGGTACAGCGCGTCCATCACCTCGCCGAAGATGTCGAGCTGCAATTGATTATGCGCGGCGTTGCCGATGCGCACGGGCGCGGAATTCTCGTAGCCCGTGAGCCAGGGCGCCTCCCATTCGGTCAGGCGGCGTTCCCCGCGAATGCCGTACATGATCTGGATCTGGCGGGGCGAGCCGGCGGCGGCGCGCAACAGCCAGTCGCGCCAGTTGCGCGCCTCCTCGTAATAGCCGGCGTTCATCAACGCGAGCAGCGTGAGGGTGGCGTCGCGCAGCCAGCAGAAGCGGTAGTCCCAGTTGCGCGGGCCGCCGATCTGCTCCGGCAGCGAGGTGGTCGGCGCGGCCACCATGCCGCCGGTGGGGTCGTAGGTCAGCGCCTTGAGCGTGATCAGCGAGCGGGTGACCGCCTCGTTCCAGGGGCTGACGATCTGGTTGCGGCCGGACCATTCGGTCCAGAACTGTTCGGTGTCGCTGAGCTCGGCTTCGGCGTCGAGCGGCGCCGGCAGCGGCTCGTTGGAGCGCGTGTAGGACAGCGTGAAGGCCTTGCGGTCGCCGGCGTGCACGGTGAAGTCGACCACCGTGCGGAAGTTCTCGCCGCGCGCCGGCGCCGGCGTGCGCAGCACCGCCATGTCGGGACCGGCGATGGCGCGCATGGTGGTCTCGTCGACGCGCGTCATCCAGGGCATGATGGCCCCATAGCCGAAGCGCAGCACGAACTCGCTGGAGAAGTCGACGCGGCCGCGCTCGCCGACCACGATACGCACGACGTGCG
>JARRQH010000189.1:0-2390 GCA_037381985.1 Pseudolabrys sp. | reverse complement strand
TTCCAGGATCAGCGTGGAACCGCGGTAGCGCCGGGTGACGCGCGGCGCGTGCGAGGTGTGCGCGTGCGATTTGGGTTGTTTCGGCGCGACCAGCCAGCGGCCGTTGTCGCCGTTGCCGAGGATGGCGGCGAGGCAGGCGTCGGAATCGAAACGCGGCCAACACAGCCAGTCGATCGAGCCGTCGCGCCCGACCAGCGCCGCGGTGCCGAGATCGCCGATCAGGGCGTAGTCTTCAATGCGTGAGGCCATGCCGATTCGCTAATTGAAATCCAACACGACCTTAATGTCGTCGGGCCTCACTTCAAGCGCCTCGCGCCAGCGGGCGAGCGGCACGCGGCGGGTGATGAGGCCGGAAAGCCAGTCCTTGTCGGCCTTGGCGAGCGCTTGGGCCGCGGCGCGGTAGTGCCGGCGGTTGGCGTTGACGGTGCCGAAGACGAGATCGTTTTCCAGCACCATGGATCGGTTGAAGCCGCCGACGTCGAAATCGATTCGGTGGCCGCCGGAAGACACGCCGGCGAGGCAGACGATGCCGGTCGGCGCGCTGCGGCGCAGCACGTCGAGTACCACGGTGCTGGCGCCGGTGCATTCGATCACGATGTTGGGTTCGAGATTGCCGAGATCGCCGTTGTGGTAGGTGGCGCCGAGCGCGCGCGTGAGGTCGGGCTTGGGGCCGTCGGCCTGGCGGTCGAGCACGTGCATCTCGTAGCCGCGCTGCTGGCCGAGAAGCGCGGCGAGCAGGCCGACCGGACCGGCGCCGGTGACGAGCGCGACGCGCGGCTGCCAGTAGGTGTTGAGCGCGGCGAAGCGCTCGACGAATTCCCAGGCCTTGGCGACGATGCTGGTCGGCTCCATCAGCACACCGAGCGTGTCGAGAGCCGGATCGATCTTGACGAGGAAATCGCGCTCGATGCGCCACTGCTCGGAGCCGTAGCCGTTGCGCTGCTTGATGCCGCGCTCGGTGTACTGCCCGTTGCGGCACATGTCCCATTCGCCGGCGGCGCAGGCCGGGCACGGCACCGGATCGGGCCGGCGCACGATGCCGACGACGAGATCGCCGGCTTTGAAGTCGCTGTCGGCGGGCGCGTCGGCGACGCGGCCGAGGGACTCGTGGCCGATGATGAGGCGCTGCTTACCCGGCGGCGCCCAGCCATAGTCGCCCGCCATGATCTCGCGGTCGGTGCCGCAGATGCCGAGCGCGAGCGCGTCGACCAGCACGTCGCCTTCGCTCGGCGGCGGCGCCGGCACCTCTTCAAGCTGTTCGGAATGGGCGAGGCCGGGCTGGACGGTCAGAGCACGCATGAGCACCAGGGTACCTAGACGCTTGTCGCGGTTCCGGACGGCGAACCGGTTTCCGCCTCGCCTGGAAACGCTCCAGTTATCGCCCTCTCATGACATATGGCGATTTGAGGCGCGGTTTCAAGTTTACCGGCGCGTTAACAATGCGTTTACCTCAAATCTTTGAGGGCGGTTTACCGCAAATCTTGGGCCGTTATTCACCGTGCCCCATGAGGCCAATCCTCTGCTCGTAGTCGCGCACCAGGCGGCGCCATCTGGTCATCCATCCGAAAGTTCGCGCCACCACCCAGCGCCGAGGTAGAACTGCGAAGCCCTTCTGGTCGTCGGATCGGCGGATGATCCCGATAACAAAGTCCAGGTAAGCAGCCTTGTCCATCAGCTTAAGCCGGTCATAGGCAGCGTCGGCGAACAGATGCTTCACCCAAGGCCAACGCTTGCGGATGGCATCGAGGATCGCCTGAGCGCCGGCACTGTCGGAGATATCGGCGGTCGTCAGATTGACCATACCGACTCTGAGGACAGGAGATCTCGATGCGTTGCGGCGACGAACGAACGGACGAGCTTTTCTCGCATGTGAGCTGCGAGGCTCGGGTTCCCAAGGACCATCCTCTTTGTCCGATCCGCGCGCTGGTGGACGAGGTGCTGGAAGTTCTCTCGCCGGCGTTCGAGGGTCTGTATTCGAAGATTGGCCGGCCCTCGATCCCGCCGGAAAAGCTGTTGCGGGCGCTGTTGCTGCAGGTGTTTTATGGCATCCGCGCGGAGCGCCAGCTGATGGAGCAGCTGGACTACAATCTGCTGTATCGCTGGTTCGTGGGATTTGCGCCCGATGATCCGGTTTGGGCTCCGACCACATTTACCAAGAACCGCACCCGGCTGGAGAACGGCGAAGTGTTCGCCAAGTTCATGAGCAAGCTTCTCAACCACCCCAAGGTCAAGCCGCTGTTGTCGGGCGAGCATTTTTCGGTGGACGGCACGCTGATTGAGGCGTGGGCCTCGCAGAAGAGCTTCCGACCCAAGGACGGCAGTGGCGACGGCGACGCCGGCGCCAACTTCCACGGCCAGAAGCGCAAGAACGACACCCACGCCAGCACCGG
>JARRQH010000188.1:0-6150 GCA_037381985.1 Pseudolabrys sp. | reverse complement strand
CTAATGCAAACGGGGCGCCGGAATGCACCGGCGCCCCGCGGTACCCCGAAGGTAGCGCTACTTCGTGGCGTCGGGCTTGGCCGGTGGGCGATTGCTACAGGCGCAACCCTCGCAGCCGCCGCCTGCCACAAGCGCATGATGCCGCTCGCCGACTCGCGGCGCGCTGCCTGTCAGGCACGGCCGGCGGGCCGCGTCCTGCGTCGGGACTTTCGCCATCACCTTCTTCACCGCGTCGAGGTCGAGCGCCGCCTCTGCCGTGAACTTACCGGCATAGGCCAGTTGTTCTTCCTTCAGCTCGTAGCAGGTCGCCCCCTCGATATCGAGGAGGACTGCCTCCATGCCGCTGTCGCGGAAGGCGTGGTGACGCTTCAAGAAGAACTCGCCGCAGCACATGCCGACATAGCTCTCCACACCGGCGGCCTTCATGTCGGCCAGTGTGCTGGCGAGATGCTCGAAATTGGTGATGGTCACGACTTCCATGTTGCGCTCGCGCGCCATCAGGTAGGCGTCGCCCACCTCGCACTTGCCGCATTCCACGCAATCCATGGTGTGCCGCCACTTGCACCACGACGGCTTGGCGCAATAGGGCACGAGCATGACGTTCGCCCGCGCCAGCGCCGCCGCCGGGTCGGCCTCGCGGCCCGCCAGCATCAGCCCCGACGTCTGCTCGGGGGTGAGGCCGAGCCATTCCTGCATCGACCATTTCGAGGCGGCGCGGTCGATCAGCTTCACCAGATCGCCGGTGTCGAAGCCGGCGGTGTCGGGCTTCTCGGCCGCCAGCCATGCCGCCGCCGCCTCGGCGAGCTGTCCGGCCTTGCGCCCTTGCAGATGTCCGGCAAGCCGCGTGAGCGTATCCGCTGGCGCCACATGCCCGTCGGTGGCAAAGCGCACCTCGGCCGCCACATCGTCCGCCGCCATGCCCAAGAGCACGCGCAGCGTGGCGCCCGGCACCTTGTCCTTGGTCTCGAACCGGTTGTCGCCGAGCAGCCATGGCGTTTCCGCCGGCGCGGGCATGGTCTCGTCCCAGCCGCGCGCCAAGCCGCGCGTCAAGCCGCGCGCGAGCCGTTGCGCCGCCGCTTCTTCGAGCGCTTGCGCGATTTCCTCCGCCGCCGGCGCGCGGCCCAGGAGCTCCTCGAGCGAGGTCATGCGCTCCTTGGCGTGCTCGAGCCCGGTCACGGTCAGCTTCTCGGTCGGCACCAGCAGCGCCTGCATCGCGGCCTTCAGGTCGAGCCGCACGATGATGGTGGCGAACAGCAGCACCGAGCCGCCTTGCTCGGCGAGAAACACCGAGGCGATCTTCTGCCGCCCGGCCACCTGCAGATCGTTCGGCGCCTTGAATTCCGATTGCACGCCGAGGCGCGCCAACGCCGCCGCGACGATGTCGGCTCCGGCCGCCAGCCGCTCCGCCAGGTTCGTTCCCAAAGCCGCGGCCGGCACCACCAGGCTCATCGCCTGCTGGCCGTCGTCCAGGTAGAGCGCGCCGCCCGCCGTCGGCCGCCGCACCACCTCGACGCCGGCTTCGTCGCAATACTGGCGGCGCGCCTCGTGCACGAATGTCTGGTGGCAGCCGACGGAAACCGCCGGGCGGAAGCGGCGGAAGACGATCCTGTCGCCGGTACGGCCCGCCGCATGGGCGGCCAGCATGGCCCGATCGCCGGCGGCGGCGTCGCCCGCGCCGGCCGTCTCGACCTGCGGGCGGGAGGCGGTCGGGGCTTGCGGCGCCATGACGCGCGGAGCCGGGGCGAGAAGGGTGGCGTCTGGCATGGCGCTGCTCCGGGGAATGAGGGCCTGGACCTGCGACAACCCTAACATAGTGATGGGCGAATATGTAAAGGCCGCGGGCGGCGCGCCGTGACCTGTCATGGGGCCGTCAGCGATTGGCGGCGGTCCGAAAGCAAACGGGGCGCCGGATCGGCTCCGGCGCCCCGCGTACTGCTTGCGTCAGGCGGAAACTCAGTCCTTCGGCTGCGGCACCACGCGCAGGTAGGGCTTCAGCGTCTTGTAGCCCGCCGGATAGAGCTTGTCGGCTTCCTCGTTGCTGATCGCGCTCGAGAGGATGACGTCCTCGCCCTGTTTCCAGTTCGCGGGCGTCGCCACGCGGTGCTTGGCGGTGAGCTGCAGCGAGTCGAGCACGCGCAGGATCTCGTCGAAGTTACGGCCGGTGCTCATGGGATAGACCAGGATCAGCTTGATCTTCTTGTCCGGGCCGATGATGAAGACGTTGCGCACGGTCTGGTTATCGGCCGGCGTGCGGCCTTCCGAGGTGCCCGCGGTCGAAGCCGGCAGCATGCCGTAGGCCTTGGAGATTTTCAGGTCCGGGTCGCCGATCATCGGATAGTTGGGCGCGAAGCCCACCACGTCCTTGATGTCGACCGCCCACTTGGCGTGGTTGTCGACCGGATCGACCGACAGGCCGATGATCTTGGTGTTGCGCTTGTCGAATTCCGGCTTCAGTCGCGCGACGGTGCCGAGCTCGGTGGTGCACACCGGCGTGAAGTCCTTCGGGTGCGAAAACAAGAGGCCCCAGGAATTGCCCAGCCAGTCGTGGAAACGGATTTTCCCCTCGGTGGTGTCGGCCTCGAAATCCGGGGCCGTGTCGCCGATCGCCAAAGTCATCTTTTGCCTCCAATACGCGTCGTGAGGTAACGTTCGATTCTTTATATAGGGGGCCGTCCGTGGCCGGAATAGGCTGCGACATAAAGAGTATCCGTGGCTCGCGCATACGGCGCGGGGCAGCATAGACTTGCACGCGGCGGTGCCGGCGGGGAATGATTTCCCGCTGCCGGCGGGATGCTCCGCCCCCAGCCTTCGAATGCCCCGGCGTTGGCGAATTCGGGGCGGCGGGTTAGACAGGATTCATGTCGGACGAATCGACCCCGCTGCCCGCCGGCCGCCTGCCGATCATGGTCGTGAGCCACGAGCGCTCGGGTACGCATTTCACTATGAATTCGATCGCCGGCTGTTTCGACTACGTCTCAAATCCGTGGCTCGACCTCGACCGCCACCCGTTCAACATCAACTACTACCATGCCCCGAGCCTGAAGGCGCTCTTGCTCAAAGTGGCGGAGGTGCGGCCGGTCAACCTGCTGAAGAGCCACCACGAGTTCGAATTCTTCAAGCGCTTCATGCCGGCGACCGAAGGCAAGCTGCACATCGTCTACGTCTACCGCAACCCGGCCGACACGATGGCCTCGTTCTGGCGCTTCCTGCACACCTGGGATTGGGTGGAGGGTCCGCTGGAGGACACCGCGCTTGGCTTCGCCACCGCCGCGCCCATGGGCCAGTCGATGCGCTACCAGTTCCGGCAATATCCGAGCATGCTGGAGCGGTGGGCCAACAACGTCGAGCATTGGGTCGACGCGGCGCGGCGGGCGAACAACATCCACATCGTGCGCTATGAGGATCTCGCCGAGCACTTCGAGGATACTATCCGGCGGCTCGGGCGGCGGATGGGTATGGAGCCCGCCCGCATCGCGCTGCCGTCGCGCGGCGAGAACGTGGTCGCGGGCGGCACGCTGGCCTGGAATCCGGAGCCGGGCGCCGACAACCGCGCCGCGGTCGATCAACTGGCGCGCGCGATGTTCCCGGGGCTGATCGACCGGTTGGGCTACGGGCCGGCGTCGTCGAGCTTGGCGTCGGCGATCTAGCGCGGCGGCAGATCCTTATCGGTCAACGTCTTCAGGAAGGCGATGATGTCGGCCTTGTCGCGGTCCGTCATGGCCGGCGTGTCGCCGGCGTGGCGGTCGAACGGCGGATCGGTCACGTCGATGTTGGCGTCATAACGCGCTGGCAGGTCGTTGTATTTCACGACCTTGCCGCCGGCACCGCGCGGATAGACCTTGCCCGGTTCGGTGTCGCGGAAGTCGTAGAAATCCAGCACCTGATCGAGCGTGCGATAGACACCGTTGTGAAAGAATACGTGGCGGGTGGCGGCGTTGCGTAACGTGGGTGTCAGGAACATGCCGCAATATTGTCGGGCGCGCTTGAGATCGTGGCGGTAGGGCCCGCACAGGCCGAGATCGAAATAGGCGGGGTCCTTGTTGGCGACGAGCGCGTCGTTGCGCGGCACACCGAGCGCCTCGTATTCGTGGTCGGTGAAGAGCGGCGGCAGGCCGTCGGCACTCACCGTATCGACGTGGCAGCCGCCGCAGTTGGCCTTTTTCGGATCGTTGAACAGCCGATAGCCGCGCATCTCGCTTCGTGTAAAGCGCGCCTTGCCTTCGAGCCAACGGTCGAACTTGCTCGCATAGGGATGGAAGCTCGCGTCCTCGATCTGGAAGCGGCCGACCGCGAACATGGCCTCGCTCACGGCGCGGCGCGGATCGGCGAATATCGACGCGCCGAACAACTGCGTGAAGCGCTTTGCATAGGGCGCGTGCCGAAGCTTGCCCGCCACCGTAGCGACGCTGCCACCATCCATCTCCAGCGGATTGAGCAGCGGCACAAGCGCCTGGCCCTGCAACGTATCGGCGCGGCCGTCCCAGAACAGGCCGCCTTGCGGCACCCTGTTGGCCACCGACTGCGCCGTCTGCGTGGCTCTCTTCGTTGCCCGCGCTGCATTGCGGCTGAGCGCGACCTGCTGCATGAGGTTGGTGTTTTCGGCTTCCTCGTTTTCCGGCCCGATGCTGAACGCCGGCTGCCGTTCGAGATAGCGCAGCGACGGCACCGCGCGCACGCCCTGCCGCTTGAGGTTGGGCCCGCCCATCATCGCCGGCAGGTCGTTCGGCGGCCCGTAGGCGTGCCGCGGGCTGTGACAGGACGCGCATGACATCCGCCCGGACGACGACAAAGAAGGATCGAAAAAGATCAGTTGGCCGAGTTGGGCCATGGCCGAGAGCGGCTTCACCGCCGGCCGCACCAGCTTGATCGGATGCGGGTTGACGCCGGAGGCGCTGTCCGCGCGCACCGGCCCTAATGACGCAGCGACGCCGGCCGCCATCAGGCAGCCGGCGCCGAGCAGGAACGGCATGATGGCGCGCAATGCCGATCCTCAGTTCGTGGTGGTCGACGGCGGGCCCGACAGCACCGTGCCCTTCTTCGGATCGAGATAGAGGGTCGCGGTGTGACCGCCCGCCTTGAAGTCGAACAGGCCGTTGATCGAGCCGGCGGTGGCGTCGAACGAGCCGCCGCCGATGCGCTTACCGTTCAGCCAATTGTCCTCGACGAAGCGCACCACGGAGGCGAGCGAGATGCGGTCGTGGCCGACATAGTTGGTCTTGGCCCAGGGCGAGACCACCAGGAAGGGCAGGCGGGTGCCGGGGCCGCAGCGGCCGTTCACCGGCTTGCCCTGAACGCCGGCGAGCGGCGTACCCGAGCCGCATTTGCCGGGACCGTCGAGCTGGTCGGCCTGCGCGTCGGCGGACGGATTGGTCGGCTTGGCGAAGGCGTGGTCGTACCAGCCGTCGGAGTCGTCCCAGGTGATGACCACCGCGGTGCTCTTCCAGTCCGGCCGCTGCTGAAGGAAGTCGATCAGCTTGACGATGCCGGCTTGCTCGTCGAGCGGGTCGGAATACTTGGCGTGGCCGTCCTGATAGGCCGGCATCTTGATGTAAGAGACGGATGGGTAGTTACCGGCCTTCACCGCCGCGTAGAAGTCGTTGAGGTCGTAGTTGTGGTTGGCGGGATCGCGGGTCTTGCCGTCGTGCTCGAAGCTGTAGCCGATGGCGCTAAGCGAACTCGGCCGCAGGTGCTTCGGGTTCGCGGTCGAGGCGTAATACTGGAACCAGGCGTGGTGGGGGATGTAGTCCTTCACCGTCGCATGCACCGTCCCGGAGAAGGTGCTGCGCTTGCAGCCGGTTGAACCGTTGGCGTTCTTGGCGGAGAGATCGAAGCCGCCCATGAACGAGCCCCAGGTGATGCCGGCCTCGTTGAGCAGGTCGCCGACGTTCTTGCCGTCCATCATCGCCTGGTCGTTCGGCTTGGAGCACACGTCGTAGCCCGGATCGACGTCGTTGATCATGGTCAGCCCGCCCTGGCCGTCCTTGATGTAGTAGGAGACCTTCTTGAGCGTGGACGGCTTCTTGGTGGTCTTGACGATTTCCATGCCGTTGGTCTGGCCGGACGAGATGTTCAGCATGCCCGGCGTCGACGGCCCGTAGGTGTCGGTATAGGCGTTGTCGCTCATGGCGAAGTGCTGGGCGTAGTTCCACA
>JARRQH010000187.1:0-9507 GCA_037381985.1 Pseudolabrys sp. | reverse complement strand
TTCGATGCCCATCGCCGATTGGCTGCCCGCCATCGTCCGCGCGCAAGCGCGCGAGCGGGCACAGAAAGCCGGCGAGACGCTGTTCCGGCTTGGCGAGAGGCGCTGCGGCTACTCTCGACCCTGCGGCACCACCGCGCGCTGGGCGTCGACCGGTTCTTCGTGCAGGACAACCACCTGCGACCGAACGGAGCGGTTCAAGGACAGCAGGCAGCTCGTCAAGCTGCGGCTGATGGAAACCGCGCCCGACTACGAAGCGTTCGTGCGGGCGTCGGCCCCGGCGCTCGCGGCGGCGGGGTAGGGCGGGCCAACACTTTCTGCCGTCGTCCCCGCGAAGGCGGGGACCCAGTAAACACCAAGCACGCAGTGATTACTGGATCGTCCGCTTTCGCGGACGATGACAGCCGAGATTGCGGAGAAGCCTCACCCAAGCCTCGCCCGATCATGCGGCGCGGCGAAGTCGAGCTGCGGGCCCACCGGCACGATTCCGGTCGGATTCACCCGCCGCTGGCTGAAATAATAATGCCGCTTGATCTGCGCGATGCTGACGGTCTCGGAAACGCCGGGCACTTGATAGAGGTCACGCAGGTAGTTCGACAGGTTGGGATAGTCGCCGATATGCCGCCAGTTGCACTTGAAGTGCCCGTAATAGACCGCGTCGAACCGGATCAGCGTGCAGAACAGCCGCCAGTCGGCTTCCGTGAGCTGAGCCCCAACGAGATAGCGCTGCCGGTCGAGGATCTGCTCGAGCTCGTCGAGGGTGTCGAACAGGTTGCGGAACGCGTCCTCGTAAGCCTGTTGCGAGGTGGCGAAGCCCGCGCGATAGACGCCGTTGTTGACGTTCGCGTAGACCCTATCGTTGACGCGGTCGATCTCCTTGCGCAGCGGCGCCGGATAGTAGTCGGTGCGCGCGTCGGTGAAGCCGTCGAACGCCGAATTGAGCATGCGGATGATTTCCGCCGACTCGTTGCTGACGATGGTGTTGCGCTGCTTGTCCCACAGCACCGGCACGGTGACGCGGCCGGTGTATTTCGGGTCCGCCAGCAGGTAGATCTCGGACAGCTTGGCCTTGCCGTTGACGGCGTCGCCGGTCGAGCCCTCCTCGGCGTTGAAGGTCCAGCCGTCGTCGAGCATGCCGGGCGAGACCACCGACAGCCCGATGACGTTCTCCAGCGCCTTCAGCTTGCGGAAGATCACGGTGCGGTGCGCCCAAGGGCAAGCGAGCGAGACGTAAAGGTGATAGCGGCCGGCCGCGGCCTTGAAGCCGCTTTCGCCGGAGGGGCCGGCGCCGCCGTCGGCCGTGACCCAGTTGCGGAACTGGGTGGTCGGCCGGATGAATTGGCCGTCCTTGGTGCGCGCGCCGTCCTGTTGCCAGACGCCGTCAACCAGTAGTCCCATGCCGTTCCTCCGTCTCGCCGGGTAATCGCGGCACATTTAGGCGTTAACGCCGGCCGGCGCCACCGATGGACCGGAATCGGACGGGGTGCTAAGCGCTTGTCATCGCGAGGCCGCCGGCCTCGGGCCGCGCCTGATCGAAACCATGAGCGAACTCTCGCTGACCATCCTGCCGGAAACGGCCGCCGACGACGAAGCGATCGAGCGCCTGAACGTGCGCACCTTCGGGCCCGGCCGCTATGCGCGCAGCGCCTACCGCATCCGCGAGGGGCGGGCGCACGATCTCGCGCTGTCATTCACCGCGCGCATCGGCACGCTGATGGTCGGCTCGGTGCGGCTGACGCCGGTGCGGGTCGGGGAGACGCCGGCGCTGCTGCTCGGGCCGCTCACGGTCGAGCCGCCGTTCCGCGAGCGCGGTATCGGCAGGGCGCTGATCAAGCGCGCGCTCGAGGAGGCGAAGGCGAAGGGTCACCGGCTCGTCTTCCTGGTCGGCGACCAGGCCTATTACAGCCGGGCCGGCTTCACGCGCATTGAGAAGGGCCGCGTGAAGATGCCGGGCCCGGTCGACCCCGCCCGGCTCATGGTCGCCGAGCTTCAGCCGAACGCTTTCGACAACGTCTCGGGCATGATCTTGCCGGACTGGCAAGAAACCGCGTAACGCCCGATACGATCGTACTACTTCATGCATCGCAACGCTTATCCGCGTCTTTCGTCCGCGCGAAGCTTCATCGTCGCGCGGGATGCAGCGCGGTTCATGGACGAGGCGGTGCGATGAAAGGTCTTGAGTTGTCGTTCGCGTGCGCGGTGTTTGTCATGTTGGCGCCGGTTCAGGTTTTGTCTTAGACCGACGGTCAACCCCAGACCGAAGCGCCGGGCCAATCCCAGAAGCTCACCTACAAGCGCGGTCTGTCGAGCATCCTGTGCAAGGAGCTTCCCGGCTTGCCGAAGCCGCAGGTCGAGCAGATCGTCACCTGGCTGCAGGGTTTCTATACGCTGGAAGGCAAGCCGCGCATCATCGATCCCGACAAGATCAATGCCGACACCGTCAAGCTGAAGGCGTACTGCAAGGACAATCCGGAATCGAACCTGGCCGCCGCCGCTGACGACGTAATGGGGGAATAGCGCGCCGAGAGGGTCAGCGCCCTTCGCGTGCCCAGGTCGCGGCCAGCGAGCCGAGCAGCAGCAACAGGCCGATGAGCCCGGCGAAAATCGGCAGCACGCCGATGCCGCGCACCACGGATACGTCGCGCATCCTGAGGCCGATCCAGTCGTCGCCGGCAAAGCGCGTGCCGCTGCGCACCGCGACCACGCGCGGCACCTGAAGCGAATTGCCCTGCATCAGCCGCCGCGCCGAGCCGCCGGTCTCGGCCGCGATCTTCTGCAGCACGTTGGTGGTCGACGTCACTTGCTGGAATTCGCGCGGGTTGGCCGGCCCCACATTGGTGAGGGCGGTGAGCTTGCCGTCGCTGGCGCGCCACAGTCCTAACTCCTTCACCGGCAGCGACGCCTGCCACAGGCCGGGCTTGTCGGGTGTCAGCGTCACCGTCGTCGTCTTGCCGGTCGGCGAGGTCAGCGTTACCGGGCTGACACCGTCGGCCATGGTTTGGCGGTGGATGATCAGGTTGTGGCCCTGCACGGTGAGCCGCAGCGCTTCCTCTTCGAGGTCCGGCTGCTTCATCAGCCAGTGCGATAGCCGCCTGAGCAGGTCGAGCTGCGGGCCGCCGCCTTCGTAGCCGCGCGCCCACAGCCAGATCTGGTCCGAGAGCAGCATCGCCACGCGGCCCTTGCCCTCGCGCGCCAACTCCAGAAGCGGCTTGCGGTCGGGCCCCTGCATCAGGACGGTACCGGTGTTGCGGCGCGTGTCGATGACGCGGAACCACTGGCTCCAGTGCGGCGGATTGGTTTGCGCGCCCGAGAGCCCGCGCGTCACCGGATGGCGGTCGCCGAGCTTGCTGTCCGGCCCGGCGGCGACCAGCAGCGCGCCGCCGTTGCGCACGTACCTGGCGATGTTGTCGAAGTAGAGCGTCGGCAGCACGCCCTGGCGCGAATAGCGGTCGAAGATGATGAGCTGGAACTGCGATATCTTCTGCTGGAACAGCTCGCGCGTCGGGAACGCGATCAGCGACAATTCGTTGATCGGCGTGCCGTCCTGCTTTTCCGGCGGACGCAGGATGGTGAAGTGTACGAGGTCGACCGACGCGTCGGACTTCAACAGGTTGCGCCAGGTGCGCTCGCCCGGCGACGGTTCGCCCGACACCAGCAGCACGCGCAGCTTGTCGCGCACGCCGTCGATCGATACCACGGCGCGGTTGTTGACGTGCGTCAGCTCGTGATCGAGCGGTGCCGCCTCGATCTCGACGATGTTGGGGCCGGCGTGCGGGATCGGCACCTCGACCTTTTCGTCGGTGTGCACGGTGACGATGCGCTTCTCCAGCACCTGGCCGTCGCGGCGCACCGTCACCTCGGCGGCGCCGACCTTGGCGCCGTGATCCTCGATGCGGAAGCCGATGGTCTGCTTCTGTCCGACGATGCCGAAGCGTGGCGTTTCGGTCAGCACGACGCGGCGGTCGATCTCGTCGGCGTGGCCGGTGATCAGCGCCTGCACCGGCGCGTTGAAGCCGAGCGCCTTGGCGTTGGCCGGCACGTCGTGCACGCGGCCGTCGGTGATCAGAATCGCGCCCGCCACGCGGTCTGGCGGCACGTCGGCGAGCGTCGCCGACAGCGCCGAGAACAGCCTCGTGCCGTCGTTGTTGCCGGTGGCCTCGGCGGCGTTGGCGACGCGCACGTCGAGACCCGGGATGCGCTTGAGTTCCTTGGTAATGGCGGCGACGGCTTCCGCGGTCTGCGTCTGGCGGTCGCCGAAGCCCTGGCTCGGGCTCTTGTCGACGATGACGGCGGCGACCGACGGGATCGGCTGGCGGTCCTCGCGCGTGAAGGAGGGGTTGGCGAGCGCCAGGATCATCAGGCCCATGGCGATGGCGCGCACCACGGCGCCGCGCCCGCGCGTCAGCAGCAGCAACGCCGAGATGACGATCGCCGCCGCGAACGCGGCCCACACCACGTAGGCCGGCACCAGGGGAGCGAATGAGACGCCGAGGTTCATGGCTAGCAGACCATTGCGCGGACGTGTCCGGCGCGTGAGTACTCGATGATTTTGCGGTCACGCGTGACGACCGTCAGGTCGGTTTCGCGTGCGGTCGCGATGATAATCCGATCCGCCGGGTCGTCGGGTGGCGAACCGGGCAGGCCGCAGGAATTTGCCAGGATGTCGATCGTCAGTTGCGGCATTGCCGCGGCCATCCTGCTCGCCGTCTGCCGGAACCAACTGGCGACCGGCAGGGTGAAGGCAATCCTGCTCTTGCGCACGAGGTTGGCGATTTCCCACGCGCTGATAGGCGATACATGCAGGTTGCGGCTGGCGAGGGCGGTTCGCGATTCGGGGGTCATGTCGGCGCCGTCGGCCAGCCAGAGCAGCGCGCATGTGTCGAGCAAGAGATCACTCATTGAGTAACCGCCCTTCCTCGGCATTCCATGACTCGCCGCTCGGCGCCGTCAGATCGACGCCCGGCAT
The DNA here is from genome assembly GCA_037381985.1 of Pseudolabrys sp. Taxonomy (GTDB): domain Bacteria; phylum Pseudomonadota; class Alphaproteobacteria; order Rhizobiales; family Xanthobacteraceae; genus Pseudolabrys. The sequence continues at coordinate 4,544 of JARRQH010000187.1, read as the reverse complement.
GATCGTGATTGTACCGGCCATGCAGCCCCAGGGATCGCGCTTCGGTTGGTCCTTCTCCGGCGCCGGTGGTGACGAAGATCGCTGAAAAGTGACCTTGCGCCCTTTCAAATCGACCGCCTCGGTACGCCAGCCAAGCTTGAGCCACGCGCGCGCGTGCGAATGGCCGGTCTCGTTGTTGCTCCACCAAGCCTCGTGTCGGTAGGCGCTCTTGGGCAGCTTGAATCCGAGGATGCGTTCGATTTCGGCAAAGCTCATCCGGTGGGCGGTACCGCCCACCGAGGCCAGGAACTGCGGCAAAGGCTCGTACTTGCTCATGTCGAACTCCTATCGCCAAAGGCGATAGTAACTTACTATATGAAGTTACTATATTCAATAGTAACCCCTATTGCCCCAGCCGTTCCAGCAGCGCCGGGATGTGCACCTGGTCGGCCTTGTAGTTGCCGGTCAGCGCGTACATCACGATGTTGACCCCGGCGCGGAAGGCGAATTCGCGCTGGCGCGGCGCGCCCGGCACCATCGGCAGCATCGCCTGGCCGTCCGGCCCAATCGCCCAGGCGCCGGCGAGATCGTTGGAGGTGATGAGGATCGACGACACGCCGTCGCCGGCGCGCACCGGGCGCTCGGTCTGGCCGGGCTTCTCGCGCGGCAGCGCCTGCACCCACATCTGGCCGCTGTCGAAACGGCCGGGGAAGCTCTGCAACAGATAGAACGTCTTGGTCAGCACGTGGTCGGGCGGCACCGGCTCGAGCTGGGGAATATCGAGCGACGACAGGATCGAGCGCAGCGCCAGCATGCCGGGCGTGCGGTTGGCGCCGTCGGGCCCGGGCGGCGCCTCGACGGCGTCGCGGGTGTCAAACAGCACGGTGCAGCCGTTCTTCATGTAGGTGTCGATGTGCTCCAGCGCCTTCTGCGACGGCCGCGGGGCCTTCAGTGAGATCGGCCAGTAGATCAGCGGGAAGAAGGCGAGTTGGTCGCGCGCCGGGTCGAGGCCCATCGGCTCGCCGGGCTCGAGCGCGGTGCGCTGCGCCAGGAACAGCGAAAGTCCTTCGAGGCCGGCCTTGGTGATCTTGTCGACTTCCGGATCGCCGGTGATGACGTAGGCGAGGTGGGTCTTGTTGGTCGCCTTCAGCGCAAAGGCTTCTTGCTGCGCAGACAGTGTTGGCGGCGGCGTGCCTTTTGTCTGCGCGTGGCTCGGCTGCGGCAGGCTCCAGGCGAGCGCGACGCCGAATGCCAGCAGCGTGGCGGTGGCGCGCCGGCGCGGCAACAGCGCGCCGAAGCCGCCCGAGAGCCAGAACACCAGCAGCCCGTCGAGCATCAGCAGCGCCAGCCCGGCGACGAACACCGGTCCGCGCAGGTCGATCGGCTTGCCATGGCGATAAACGTCGAAGGTGGCGCCTAAGCCCGCGAAAGCGAGCGGGGCCAGGCGGTCACCGGGGCTGAGCGTATTGACCGCGACCAGGCCTTCCGGCGGCCCATAGAAACCGGGCGGATGGCCGGCGGTGCCGTGACCCTTGTAGTCAACCGGCAGCGGACGCGCGTCCGGCGGCGGCGACGAGAAAGCGCCGAAGCCGTCGAGCGTGCGCGTCGGCGGCACTACCTGCGCGGTCTGCTTGGCTGCGTTGGCGGTGGCGGTCTTGTCCGCGCCCTGGGTCGCGGGCGTCGCGCCGGCGAGCGACACGATGCGCTGGAGCATCTCGACGAACGAACCCGACAGCGGCAGGTCGGACCAGCGCGTGTCGGCGGTGACGTGGAACAGCACGATCATGCCCTTGCCGCGCTTCTGCGCGGTGACCAGCGGCGTGCCGTCGCCGAGGCTCGCCCAGGTGCGGTCGGTGAGCGTCGCATCCGGCTCCGCCAGTACCTGGCGTCGCACGGTGACATCGTCCGGCACCTTCATGCCGGCGAAGGGACTGTCGGCCGAGAAGGCGGCGAGATGCTGCGGCTTGTCCCAGCTCAGCGTACCGCCCAGCGTGCGGCCGCCGCGGCGCAGGCGTACCGGCAGCAGGTCGTCGTCTTCCAACCCGGCGAGATGCGGGCCGGCGAAGCGCACCAGCACGCCGCCGTCATTGATCCACTTGACCAGCGCGTCGTGCGCTTCCGCCACGTTGCCGACGTCGGCGAGGATCAGCATCGGCAGATGCTGGTTGAGGAAGCGCGAGATTCCTTCCGCTGGCGCCACCGGGCCGGCGTCGCGCACGTCGGCGAAGGGCGCGAGCGCGCGGTTGAGATAGTAGCTGGCGCCGAGTAGCGGCTGCGACTGGTCGGCGTCGGTGCCGGAGACGATGCCGACCGTGCGCCGCTGCCAACGCTTGTCGAGCAGTTGCACCGCGCCGGCCGAGCGCTCGCCGACGATTTCGAGCCGCGCCACCTGGTTGCGGATTTCAACCGGTAGGTCGATCGACGCTGTGGTCTCGCGTTCGCTGCCCTTGAAGGCGAAGCGCGCGTCGCCGAGCGGCAAACCTTTGAGATCGATGGCGCGCACGATGCCGTTCTCGGCCGGACCGGTTTGCGCGCGCAGCACCTTTACCGTCAGCGCGCCGGCGGCGTTATCGGCGGCGGCGAGCGCATGCGGGATGGCGATGCCGCCATTGATGACGGTGAGAGAATGGTCGCCGACGATCTGCTTCAGGCCGGCGACGAATTTCGAGCCGTTCCCCATGTCGACGCCGTCCGACAGCCAGACGATATCGACCTTGGGCGTCTGCGCGAGAAAACGCTTGAGCGCCGGCAGCGCCGCGCTGCGGTCGACGGTGTAGGGCCGGGGCTTCAGTTCGCGCGCTTCGACGCGCGCGGCGTCGGCGACCTGCAGCGAGATATCGCGCGTCGGGCGCGACAGCGGCAGCAGCGCGACGCCGCGGTTGTCGGCGGAGGCGCGCGTGATCAACTCGTCGGCGGTGCGCAGGCGCTCGGGCCAGGCGGCGGCCGCGGCCCAGCCGTCGTCGATCATGATCAGCAGCGGCGCCTTGCGGTCGCCGGCGGCGAGCGGCGGATTCCACATCGGACCGGCGGCGGCGATGATGACGATGGCCGCGAGCAGAAGCCGCAACAGCGTCAGCCACCACGGCGTGCGCGAGGGCGTCTCTTCCTTGGGCGCGATCGCAAACAACAGCCGCGTCGGCGGGAAGTCGATGATGCGCGGGCGCGGCGGCACCAGCCGCAGCAGCCACCACAGCGCCGGCAGGGCGATGAGCCCGATGAGGACCAGCGGCTGCGCGAAGGCGAGGGGCAGCGACGGGATCATGGCGCGGCCCCCGCGCCGGCTGCCTTCGCCTTGCGTTTAGGGGTAATGGCGTGCGCGCCGGCGCCCATGCGGCCGTGGATCGCGAACAGCAGTTCGGTCGGCCCGCGGTCGGTGCGGTGCACGGTGAAGCTCCAGCCGAACTGCTCGCAGGCGTCGCGCAGGCCCTCGCGGTGTCGCGCCAGCAAATCCTGGTAATCGGCGCGCCATGCCTCGGCCCGGCCGGCGGTCACACTGCCGAGCCCTTCCGGGTCGACGAACTCGACGCGGCCGCCATAGGGGAAGACTTCTTCCGCTGGATCGACCACCTGCACCACGTGGCCGCGCGCGCCGTTCGCCGCCAGTTGTCCGATGATGCGGCGGAACTCGGCGACCGGGCTCCAGAAGTCGGACAGCAGCAGGATTTCCGAAAACGGCGCCGGCGCGAAGTCCGGCGGCAGGCTCGGCCGCTCGCCGGTGTCGTGGACGATCGTCTGCGCCATCTTCTCGATGACGTTGCGGTTGGCGGTCGGCCGCATCAGGTGCGGGATGCCGACGCGCTCGCCGCCCTGCACCAGCACCTCGGCCATCGCGAAGGCCACCACCAGCGCGCGGTCGAGCTTGCTCCATGCCGTCATGTGCGACGAGAATTCCATCGACGGCGAACGGTCGGCCCAGAGCCAGATGGTGTGCGAGGCTTCCCATTCGCGCTCGCGGACATAGAGATGGTCGTCGCGCGCCGAACGCCGCCAGTCGATGCGTTGCGCCGGCTCGCCCGAGATGAAATGGCGGTACTGCCAGAAATTCTCGCCCGATCCGGCGCGGCGCCGGCCGTGCAGGCCGTGGACGATGGTCGAGGCCACGCGGCGCGCTTCCAGGATCAGTCGTGGCACGCGCGCGGCAAGTTTGCGGCTCTTGCCGACCGCCGCCTGGACCGCCTTTTCGGTGTCGCTTGCTCGCGGCTCGGCCATTGCCCCTATCCGATGCGCGCCTTTAGTTGCGCGATGACGTTGCCGACGGTCTCGCCTTCGGCGCGGGCGGCGAAGGTGAGCGCCATGCGGTGCTTGAGCACGGGCTCGGCGAGCTCCAGCACGTCGTCGACCGACGGTGCGAAGCGGCCGTCGAGCAGCGCGCGGGCGCGCACCGCCAGCATCAAGGACTGGCTGGCGCGCGGGCCGGGGCCCCAGGCGATCTGCTTGGAGATATCGCCGGCCTCGCTGTTAGGACGCGCCGAGCGCACCAGCGTGAGGATCGCTTCCACCACCGATTCGCCGACCGGCAGCCGGCGCACCAGCCGCTGCGCGGCGATCAGCTCTTCGGCGGTCAT
>JARRQH010000186.1:0-12737 GCA_037381985.1 Pseudolabrys sp. | reverse complement strand
AAAAAAGTTGCGGCCGGCTCCTGGGGGAGAGCCGGCCGCTCGCGAACCCGGTCTGGGGACGGGGAGGGGTGGGGACGTGACCGGGGGCGCGAATTCCTTTTTGCTCAGCTGGTCGTGTGGATCGCCAGAAACCCCACCCTTGAACCTTGCGCCTAGCGCGCGGCCACCGCCGGTGGCGCCAGCCGCGGGTTGGACAGCGCAACCCACTGGTTGGGATCGGACTGCGATTGCCGCTTGACGTATTTGTAGCCGGTCTTGTTCCACGGCAGGACGCGGTCGGTCTGGTTGTCGAGGATGAACTCGCCGCGGTTGGTCTTCACCGTGAGCACGGCGTGGCCTTCGTTGTGTCGGTCGCGCACGACGGTGATGAGCAGCGCCTGGCGCGGCCAGCCGGCGCGCATCAGCATGCGCCGCTTGAGCAGCACGTAATCCTCGCAGTCGCCATAGCCGTCGCTCGGAAAATTCCAACGTTCCACCACGCCCCAATGCTGCATGTCGGTCATGGGCTTGATGGCCTGGTTGACCCAGAGGTCGACCTTGACCATGTCGCTCCATGCCTTCGGCGTGAGCACGACGTCGCGCGCCGGCTCCGGCCGCGTGTTGCACTCGGGCTTGTACTCGATGCAGAAGTCGATCCAGCCGATCGGCGCATTGGCGTCGCGGCCGACCGAGATGTAGGTCGGATGCGTGCTTGTCGGCATCGCCTGCAGGCGGGCGCGGGGCATGGCGCTCGCGCTTTGCGGAACGACGGACAGCGCCGCTGCCATGACAATGCCCAAGACAGCGCCTGGGCAGTGAAGTTGTTTGAATCGCCTGGCCATGTTTATGGTCCCTTCCCGTCTCGTTGGGACCACAATTGACACAGACGTTTTGCATCGCCGCTAAGTAAAAAAGGCAGGTTTTAGAAGAACGAAAATAAATAGATCGGCGAATACTGCAAAAAATTGAATCGAATTCGCTTAAAATGCGAACGAATACATATTGATTAAAATTGTCGGCATCCCGCGCGCAAAGCCCGTCAGCAAAGGGTTTTTGGCATATCGGTGGGCGGCGGCGACACCGCGCAAAGCGGGGTCGGTAGTCGGCTGCCGACCGCGTAGGGGGTAAAATGGAGCCTCCCGCGCAGCCGTCGCGGCCGACAATTCGAGGCAACTTGTTTACCGGTTGCTGAGGCTAGCGCGTGAACGCGACAAAGCCGGTTGCGGACGGCCCCGCGGAAACGCCGGGCGACGCCTGATCCGTTCAAGTGAAATGTGGGGAGCGCCGGCTATTCGCCGGAGACGTTGTCTTCGATGAAGTCGGGGTGCTGCAGCCGCGTGAACTCGATGGCGAAGCCGTCCTCGATATGGCGCACGACGCGGCCCTGCACCTTGCCGAGGGTGACCACGCCGCCGACCGCCGGCCTGAGGTCCGGCGCGATAGCGACGGCGGCGCCGGACTGCGACAGGTCGATGACGCGGCAGCCGACATTGCGCCCGTCCGGCAGGATCAGCCGTGCCAGCGCCCGGCGCGGGGTGAAGCGGCCGTGGCGGCGGTCTTCCGGCAGGTTGAGGATGTCGCGGTTGGCGAGCCAGGTGAGCTGGGCGGCGAGCTTGTCGCGCTTGCGGGCGGTCGCCGAAATGGTCATGGCGAAGCCGTTCTCGATCACCCGCGCGATGGTGCCTTCCAGGCGGCCGAGGTGGTCGACATAGGCGATGACGCGTTCGCCCGGCTTGCCGGCCACCGGCGCGATCACCGCCATGCCGCCCGGCGACATGTTGATGACCTGGCAGGGGAATTCCCGCCGGTCCGCCAGCATGTAGCGGCCGAGCAGGTTGACCTTGACACGCTGATGGCGCCGCCGCTCGTCGGCAAGCGGCCTGTATCTTGTCTGGGTCAGTGGCAAAGCCATGGCAGAGCTGTAATCTTGGGGCCAATGGCCCGCCTGCCATGAACCTAGGCGTGCAACATTAACGTTGCGTTAGCCGGTCCGTTCGCCCGGCTCCTCGCGCCCGCCGCTGTAGACCACGAAACCGTGGCGCAGCCGGCCGCCTTTCGGCACCCGGCACCCGAACTCGGGCGCGTCTTGTTCGCCCGGCGCCTCTTGGCCGATGTGGCGCAGGATGGTGAGCTCGAGCGCGGCCACCGGCTTCTCGCCCAGCCAATAGGGCGGCCGGGCCGGCACCAGCACGCCGAGGGCGCGGACGCGGGTGTGGCCCGAATGCGCCAGCGGCAGCAGCAGCAGCTCAAGGTCGACGGTGTCGCCGTCGGCGGCACGCCCGCGCAGGCCTGCCACCGCGCCGACGTTCTCGCTGGTGACGATGCCGAGCAGCTCCTGGATGAGGTCGCTGCTNCGCGCGTGCCGGCGAGCCGGAAACGGAGCTCATCGACGAAATCCACCGCCAGCATGAAGGTGTCGCCGAGCGCGTGGCGGATGGCGATCGGATCGATGTCGGCGCGTTCGGGCGCCACACGGGTTCCGCGTTGCGCGTTCCAATAATCGAACACGGCTTTGGCCGATGGGTGTCTCATGACGCCCCCTTGTTCCATCGCGGTACGTGCCGGTGTTGCGTGTGTGTCGGTTCGGGACACGCGTGCCGGCTTTTCGTTGCCTCGCGTATGGGGGAGCAGGGGCTGTGCCGTAGGCGCGCAGATGGCGCACCGCGGGCGGGTTAGCGTTAAGAGCGCAATCGCGTTGAGACCCGGCGATACCTGCCCTAGCGTCGCCGGCGATCCACACCAGCGGCGTTCGGTCGTACGAGCGTGTCACGCGAGTGACGCCGCAAACTGTCGAGAGCCACGGGGACGCCGGGAGACGTGACAGGCGCCGTTGAAAAGGCGCAGCTCTTCGGCAATTCGCCTCTCGCCACGTATTGGCCATGCGGCCTTGCGACGAACAGGGCACCGGCGTAACACGAGCGACCGCCCACCGGATCGAAAGCCTCTTGCAACGCGAACCCGCCTTCAACGTTCCTGGCATCATCGTCGGCCTCATCGCCATCATGGGCGCGATCCATTTCGTGCGCGTCTATCTGCTGGCGCCGGATCAGGACCAGTTGATGCTCGCGCTGATGGCGTTCGATCCCATCCGCTACGAGAGCAGCATCCTGCCGGGCTACGTGCTGCCGGGCGGCTTCGGCGCTGAGATCTGGACCTTCTTTACCTATGCGCTGATTCACGGGAGCTGGGTCCACTACGGCGTCAACATGATCTGGTTCCTGCCGTTCGGCAGCGCGTTGGCGCGCCGCTTCGGGCCCTGGCGCTTCATGGGCTTCTTCGTGACGACGGCGGTGGCCGGTGCATTTGCCCATCTTGCCGCTTATGCCGGACAGAACGCGCCGGTGGTCGGCGCCTCGGCCGCGATCTCCGGCACCATGGCGGGCGCCATGCGCTTCGCTTTCCAGCCCGGCGGGCCGCTGCATTTCCTGCGTAGCGGCGACGACACCGATTACCGCGTGCCGGCGCTCCCGCTGACCGGCGTGTTCCGCGATCCGCGGGTGCTGATCTTCTTGGGCGTGTGGTTCGGCATCAATTTCCTGTTCGGCGCGACCTCGTTGTCGGCCGGTACCGGGCTCGGGACCGGCGCGATTGTGGCCTGGCAAGCTCACATCGGTGGCTTCGTCGCGGGCCTCGTTCTTTTCGCGTGGTTCGATCCGGCGCCCGAAACGCCGCAATTCGACGACTTTGATGCAATGCAGCATTAGCCGTTGCAGCAATTCCGGCCTTTCAATCGAAAATCATGACTTGACGAAACCGGGGCAGTGGCAGGATCGTTCATAGACGGTTCGGCTGCTTCGAGCGGGTACCGTTCGAGCACCGGGCTTGAATGGACAGAGCGCGACGGATTGCGACGTGCTCGTAGGAGGCTGCCATGAATGTGAAAGCAATTCTGGCCGCCAAGTCTCGTAACTTGGGCGGCGACATCGTAACCATCGAGCCGACGGCAACACTCGCGGCGGCGGTGACGCTGCTGGCGTCGCTCAAGATCGGCGCCGTGATCATTCCCGGCGCCGGCGGGCGCCTTGCCGGCATCCTGTCCGAGCGCGACATCGTGCGCGCGCTCGCCGACAAGGGCGCCGACGCGCTCGCGCTGCCGGTGGGGCAGGTCATGACGCGCAACGTGATGACCTGTGCCGAGGACGACGACGTCGCGAGCCTCATGGAGCGCATGACGAGCGGCAAGTTCCGCCATCTGCCGGCGCTGCGCGACGGCAAGCTGATCGGCGTGGTGTCGATCGGCGACGTCGTGAAGGAGCGCGTGCAGGCGGCCGAGCGCGAGTCGGAAGCGTTGCGCGATTACATCCAGACGGCTTAGGCCGAAGGCGGGCACGTCGGCGACGGCTCGTGCCTACTTGGCGTTGCCGTTGCCGCTCTTGCCGGCACCGTTGCCGTTGCCGCTGTAAGCCTCGGTGAGCGCGGCGACCGCTTCGGTCACGCCGTCGATCGACTTTTCCGCCGCTTCGGCGCCGGCGGCGATGGCATCGGCGGCGCGGTGGAAGTCGAACCAGCCGACCGAGCCGAGCCGCGGGGTGATCAACACGTCGGGCGGGTCGCCGGCGAGCCGCGCGCGCGTGATGCGGTCCTGCATGACGTTGAAGGCTTCCACCATCACGGTCGGAATGCCGGGGCGGCCGCGCCGGCCCAGTATCTGCCGCCGCAACGCCCGCTCGCGACTGAAGAAGTTGCGGATGCCGTTGGTCTTGTGGGCGAGATCGTGGACCGCGTCGTCCTCGTCGTCGGAGCCGTGGCTGGCGATGATGGTGCCGCGGCCGAACAGGTCGGCATTGAGATTGACCGCGATCACCAGCCGCGCGCCGAGCGCGCGCGCCGCCGACACCGGCACCGGATTGACCAGGGCGCCGTCGACCAGCCAGCGCCCGCCGATCAGCACCGGCGGGAAGATGCCGGGCAGCGCGTAAGAGGCGCGCAGCGCGTCGGTGAGGCGGCCGCGGGTGAGCCAGATCTCGTGGCCGGTGTTGAATTCGGTGGCGATGGCCGCGAATGAAATCGGCAGGTCGTCGATGCGCGTGTCGGTGAGCGACTCTTCCAGGCTGTGCGCCAGGTGTTTGCCGCGGATGAGGCCGGAGCCGGCCAGGCTGACGTCGAGATGGCCGAGCACGCTGCGCACGGTGAGGCCGCGCGCCCAGGCCTCCAGCTTGTCGAGCCGCCCGGCCGCGTAGCAGCCGCCCACCACCGCGCCGATCGAGGTGCCGACGATGACGTCCGGGACGATCCCGTGGGCGGCGAGCGTGCGCACCACGCCGATATGGGCGAAGCCGCGTCCGGCGCCGCCGCCGAGCGCGAGCCCGATCGAAGGCCGCGTCGCCGCCGGCCGCACGCCGGGGGGCGCTCCCGTCGTCGAGTCGGACGTGCGTCCGCGCGCGAAAAGTCCCTCGAAAACCACGTCTTTATCTCCCCTGGTCCGACGATCGGACCGGGTCAGCCCCTCGACAAGCTTTTCACGGCATCATGGCGAAAATTGCTGAAGGAGTTCTAACTCGGAAACCAGATAGGCGACGTTTAGTTCAATCGCCTCGACGATTAATTACTTAGGAGCCAAAAAAGGCGGATTTGTGCGGCGTCACGCGGCCGGTCGGGTCATCCAGCGCCGGTCGGGCGCGTCATGACGAACAGGCTCTCGGCCACGGCGTACTGGTCGTAGCCGCAGCGGGCGATGGGCTTGAGCGCGGCGGTGTCGAGACGGCCGTCGACGATGAAGCGGTCGTCGACATGGACGCCGACGACGTGGCCGATCACGACCTGGCAATCGGCCGGAATACCGTGGGCGTCGTCGACGGTGACGATCTGGATGAGCTTGCATTCGAGCGCGCAAGGGCAGGCGGCGACCCGGGGCGGCCTCACCAGCCGCGAGGGGGCGGGTTTCAGGCCGGCGCGTGCCATCTCGTCGACGCCATGCGCGAACGGCGCCGACGTCGCGTTCATCTCGTCGCGCAGTTCTCAGGTGGCGAGATTGCAGACGAACTCGCCGGTCTCTTCGATGTTGGAGACGGAGTCCTTGCGGCCTTCGGAGGCGAACATCACCAGCGCGGGGCGGCTGTTGATGCCGTTGAAGAAGGAGTAGGGCGCGAGATTGACGTTGCCTTGCGCATCCACGGTGGAGATCCAGCCGATCGGGCGTGGCGTCACGATCGCCTTGAATGGATCGCCGCCGAGGCCATGGTCGCGCTTGTCGGGCCGATAGAATATGTGAAACCTCGAAGGTGCTTCAAACAATCTTGCGTATGTCAGGCGCCAAACCGCGTGACGATCTCGGAGAGTGCCGGACGGTCGCGGTCTTCCGGCGGCTTGGCCGGACGGCCGATGTGCACGAAGCCGGCGATGCGCTCGTTCGCCGCCAGGCCGAGCTTGTCGAGCACGGCGCGGTCATAGGCGTACCACTCGGTGATCCAGCTCGCGGCGAAGCCCATGGCGTGCGCCGCGGTCACCAGGTTCATGGCGGCGGCGCCGGCCGACAGTTGCTGTTCCCATTCCGGAATCTTCACGTGCGGGCCGGCGCGGCTGACCACCGCGATCACCAGCGGCGCGCGCGTCAGCCGTTTGCGCTCGAAATCCATCTGGTCGTCGGTCGCATCCGGCGCCGCGCCTTCGAACACGATGAAGCGCCATGGCTTGAGCTTGCCGTGGTCGGGCACGCGCGCGGCGACGGTGATGAGCGTGTCGATCTCGTCCGCGCTCGGCGCCGGGCCGTTCAATTCCATCGGCTTGACCGAGCGGCGGGTTTTCAGGAGCGCAAGGGCGTCGGGCATGCGCGTCATATCCTCATCGTGTGACTGTTGTCGGCGAACTGCGCCTAGCATAGCGCTTCGGAACTGACAAAGGGGCGCCGCGCATCGGCGCTACAGCCGTGGGTCTTGCGCAAGAAAAGCCGGCTTGATGAACCGATGTTCATCGAAACGCCGTTGGTTTTTGCTTTCTTGAGGCGTATGGAACCATACTTGCGGGCGACGATTATCGGGTGCGCGCGATTCGGTGCACGGTGCGCCGGCTTGCGTTACCGAATGGAGGAACGCGCTATGATGAGCTCCAAGGGGCTCCTGCTGTGCAGCACCGCGATGCTGCTCGCCTTCGGCGCCGCCGGCCAGGCGGCAACACCATCGCCCACCGATACCGCTCCGGCCTTGGCGGTCAATTCGTACGCCGATCTGCTGGCGCCGATCCCTGACGCCACGGCGATGCTGGAGGCCGACAACCTGGCGCGCGCGCAAGCTGCCCCGCAAACGCCGCAGGCGACATTCCAGCTCGCCTATCATCATCATCACCACCATCACCACCATCACCACTATCGCCGCTATCGCCGCTATCACCACCACCACTATTACTACCACCACCACCACCATCACCACTACCACCATCACCATCACCACCATCACCATTCTTATTTCCCGTGGGGGCTGATCCCGGGCTTCGGCGCGCCGCCGCCAGCCTACTATCATCACCGGGATTGCTACTGGACCTGGGGCGACCCCTACTGGAACGGGTATCGCTGGGTACGCCGGCATATCCGCGTCTGCGATTGAGTGGGGAGGTTTCGGCCACAGGGCTGTGCGGGGACGCGGCGGTTTCGGCTTGAAATCGCCGCGATTTGGCTTGAGAAAGCCCACGTCATGCGCTGCGCCCCCGCACACGTCCGGCCGTTTCTTGCGTTCGCCGCGGGGTTCATGATGGCGCTCGCGGCGCTGCTGGCGCCGCCGGCGCACGCCCAGTCGACCCACAAGGATTCGCTGTTCTCCACCGCGCCCAGCGGGGACTTCGCGCCCGGTTCCGGCCTGCGCGGCAACATGTTTTCGCCCGGCGACGTGCTGGCGCCGTCGCAGACGCCGCTGACGATGCCGTCCACTGGCGAGGCCATGCCCACGGTGCCGGCCGGCAAGGTGGCGCTCTCGCTCAGCGCGCGCTTCGGCAAGAAGGCGCCGGCGATCAAGGGCGGGCTGGTCTGGCGCGTGTTCGACGCCAAGCCGGACGCCGACGGCAAGTTCAAGCTCGTCAAGCAAGACAAGGAGGCGTCGCCGGTGCTGGTGCTGCCGGCGGGCGCCTATATCGTGCTCGTCGATTTCGGGCTCGCCACCGCCGTCAGGCCGGTGACGCTGCGGTCGGAGACCGTGCACGAGGTGTTCGATCTGCCGGCGGGAGCGCTGCGCATGCAGGGGCAGGTCGGCGACGTGAAGATTCTTGCGAGCCAGATCTCGTTCGACGTGTTTCACGGCAGCCAGTTCGAGGCCAACGGCGGCGACAAGCGGCCGATCGCCCAGCACGTGCTGACCGGGCAGCTCGTGGTGGTGCCGGAGGGGGTCTATCACATCGTCTCGCACTACGGCGACGCCAACGCCGTGGTGCGCTCCGACATCCGCGTGCAGGCCGGCAAGCTCACCGACATCACCATCAATCATCGCGCTGCCGCCATCACCCTCAAGCTGGTGACGCAGAAGGGCGGCGAGGCGCTCGCCAATACCGCCTGGTCGGTGCTGACGCCCGGCGGCGACGTGATCAAGGAGTCGATCGGCGCCTTCCCGCGCGTGATCCTCTCCGCCGGCGAATACCGCGCGATCGCCCGCAACGAGGGCAAGATCTACGAGCGTGATTTCCAGGTGACCGCCGGCGTCGACGGCGACGTCGAAGTGCTGGCGAAGTGAGCGCCGCGGTGTCGGCGAACGCGACAAAAAATGATGCCGCGACGGCGGCTTTCCTCAAGCTCGACGTTACGCAAATCGCGCTGCTGCTCGACTTCGACGGCACGCTGGTCGATATCGCGGCCACGCCGGACGCCGTGCATGTGTCCGACGATTTGTGCGAGTCGCTCGCGCGGCTTCTCGAAAAGACGGACGGCGCGCTGGCGATCGTGAGCGGGCGGCCGATTGCCGATATCGATTCCAAGTTCGCGCCGCTCAAACTGCCGGTGGTCGGCGGCCATGGCGCCGAGATGCGCATCCACGACGACGAGATCGTCAGCGCGGTGACGTCGCTGCCGGATGAGTTGCGGCGCCGGCTGAAGGCGGCGGAAGACTTCGATCCCGGTGTCCTGATCGAGGACAAGGGCTATTCGGTCGCGCTACATTATCGCCGCGCGCCGGTGATGGAAGGGCGGCTGCGCGCCCATATCGAGGCGGTGTGCGCGGGTTTTCCCGGCGAACCGATGGAGATGTTGCCTGGCAAGGCGCTGTTCGAGATCAAGCGGCCGGGCGTCAGCAAGGGCGAGGGCGTGCGCGCGTTGCTGACGCATGCGCCGTTCGCCGGCCGCACGCCGGTGTTCATCGGTGACGACGAGACCGACAAGACGCTGTTCGCGCTGCTGCCAGAGTTCGGTGGCGTCGGCTTTTCGGTCGATCTCGCCTATGACGGGCTCGTGGGCGTGTTCGCGTCGCCGGCCGCGGTGTGCGACGCGCTCAAACGGCTGGCATTTCGTTGAGACAGATCAAAGCTATCTCGATCGAGTCATCTAGCGTGCAAGACATGGAACTTTCTCGCCGTTTGGACGTTATCTCGTTCCTGATACTGCGGTGTTAGGGCATTTTAATTTGAGGGGGGCCCGAATCCGATAGTGTAATGCTCTTGTCCGACAGGGCCGGAAGATAAGATTGGGGAAATCGCGCGTCAGTTCCCGGAAACCGCATTCGGCCGACGTCCGCGTGGACGATCGGATGTTTTGAAGCGTTGCGTTGTGACTATGGGTGGTGAAATCGATTTGGCCGCTGCCGACATGGCGCGGCAAGGGCAGGGTTGAGGAGAGAGATTTTGTCGCGGCTGGTTGTCGTGTCCAATCGGGTCGGCGTGCCGGACGGCAAGGCCCGCGCGGGCGGTCTGGAGGTGGCGATCCGCGCCGCGCTGAAGAAGCGCGAAGGGCTTTGGTTCGGTTGGAGCGGCCGCGTCAACGACGACAAGGGTGAAGCCAAGACCGTCGTCCAGGACAACATCACCTACATCACCGTCGACCTGCGCAAGGGCGACTACGACGAGTTCTACAACGGCTTCGCCAACCGCGTACTGTGGCCGATTCTGCATTACCGGCTCGATCTCGCCGAATTCACGCGACGCGACCTCGGTGGCTATTTCCGCGTCAACGAGTATTTCGCGCGCCATCTGGAGAAGCAGCTCAGGCCCGACGACACGATCTGGGTGCACGACTATCACCTGATCCCGTTTGCCAAGTTCCTGCGCGAGCGCGGCCACAAGAACCGCATCGGCTTCTTCATTCACATCCCGTGCCCGCCGCCGGAGGTGTTGACCGCGCTGCCCAACCACGAACAGCTCATCCCCTCGCTCGACTATTACGACCTGATCGGCTTCCAGACCGAGACCGACGCCAGCAATTGCGCGCGCTATCTCACCCGCGAATGCGGACTGAAGCGGCTCGGCAGCGAGCGCCGCTTCAAGGTCGGGGACCGGGTGCTGGAGATCGGCGTGTTTCCGGTCGGCGTCGAGACCGAGGCGTTCCAGAAGCTGGCGCGCCGCGCCGCGGTGTCGCCCTTCGTGCGCGAGGTGCTGACGAGCCTTTCCGACCGCGCCATGATCATCGGCGTCGACCGGCTCGATTATTCCAAGGGCATTCCCGAACGCATGGCGGCGTACGAGCGCTTCCTCACCAACTATCCCAACTGGCGCAACCACGTCACCTATCTGCAGATCACGCCGCGCAGCCGCAGCGACATTGAGGAATACGCCGAGATCGAGCGGCACGTGGGCGAGGCGGTCGGCCGCATCAACGGCACGTTCGGCGAGGCGTCGTGGACGCCGCTGCGTTACATCAACAAGGCGCATACGCGCTCGGCGCTCGCCGGCCTCTATCGCGGCGCGCGGGTGGCGCTGGTGACGCCCTTGCGCGACGGCATGAACCTGGTGGCCAAGGAATACGTCGCGGCGCAAAACGCCGAGGATCCCGGCGTGCTGATCCTGTCGCGCTTTGCCGGCGCTGCGCACGAACTCGGCGCGGCGCTGCTGGTCAACCCTTACGACCAGGAAGGCGTCGCCATGGCTATCAACAAGGCGCTGTCGATGCCGCTGGAGGAGCGGCGCCAGCGCCAGGAGCAGAACTACCGCGTGCTCATGCAAAACGACATCACGCATTGGGCCGAGCGCTTCCTCACCATGCTGGAGCCGGAAGTGGAAGCCGATGATCCGGTGCCAGCCCGCGTCGCCAGCGGCCGCCGCTGAAAATCCGGCGGCGGCGCTTTCGCTTGCCCCGCCATGCGCGTATGATCGGCGCCGAACGCCCCACCGTCCGAGGCTTTTCCATGAAACGACCGATCGCGGCGCTCGCAACCTTCTTCTTTGTCGCCTTGATGGCGAATGCCGCCTCCGCCGCCGATCCGCACCAAGGGGGCGTCTTGGCCAAGCAATGGTGCGCCAGTTGCCACGTCGTTTCCGCCGACCAGAAGAACGGCAGCACCCAGGCACCTCCGTTTTCAGAGATCGCCAAGAAGCCGGGACTGACCGCGGCGTCGATCTCGCTGTTCCTGCTGAGGCCGCATCCACCGATGCCGGACATGAACCTCAGCCGCGTCGAGGCGGGCGATCTGGCGGCGTATATCGAGAGCCAGAAGTAGCGGGCGGGGCCGGCGGCACCGCTGCAATGCCGTTGAAACTGGATCGGATCGGTCGTATTTTGTGCTTGAGAGCCGCCGATGCCGACAATCCTGTGTATCCTAGGCTTCCGTTTCTTCTTCTACAGCCTTGAGGGTTCGGAGCCGCCGCACGTTCATGGTCGAACATGGCGATAACGTCGCCAAGTTTTGGCTTGAACCTGTCAGCCTTGCAGAGGCGCATGGCTTTCGTTCGCACGAGCTAAATCGGTTGCGGGCGCTTGTGATCGAGCATCGCGCGACATTCTTGGAGGCGTGGAATGTCCACTTCCGCCGTTAAAATCGACGCGACGGCCGTCGACGTGATTGTAACCGCGGATCAGCTCTCAGTAGTGCTGGCCGACGGGCGAGAACTGGCAGCTCCTTTGGCTTGGTTTCCGCGCTTGTCCGCGGCGACGGAGGCGCAACGACGGAATTGGCGGTTGATCGGCAAGGGCCAGGGCATTCATTGGCCTGATGTCGACGAAGACATTTCCGTCGCAAGCCTGCTGCGGGCACAATAAGTACCAGATGCCCCGCTTGCGCGGGGCATGACAGCATATCGCCGGGCGCGCGGCCTTCAGCTCGCCCGCTTGACGTCCGGCGGCACCGCCTCGTCGGCAAGCATCTTGAGCGCCTCGTCGAGCGGCATGACCTGCTGGCCTTCCTTGCCGAGGCGGCGGATCGAGACGGTGCGTTCGGCGGCTTCCTTCTTGCCGACGACGAGAAGAACCGGAACCTTGGCGAGCGAGTGCTCGCGCACCTTATAATTGATCTTCTCGTTGCGCAGATCGGCATCGACGCGCAGGTCGAGCTTGCGCGCGGCCGCGGTGACTTCCGCGGCGTAGTCGTCGCCGTCGGAGGTGATGGTGGCGACCACCGCCTGCTTGGGCGCAAGCCACAGCGGCAAATGGCCGGCGTAGTGCTCGAGCACGACGCCGAGGAAGCGCTCCATCGAGCCGCAGATGACGCGATGGATCATCAGCGGCGGCTTCTTCGAGCCGTCGGGCGCGATGTAGAAGGCTTCGAAGCGCTCCGGCAGGTTGAAGTCCACCTGCGTTGTGCCGCACTGCCAGTCGCGGCCGATGGCGTCTCGCAGGACGTATTCGAACTTCGGCCCGTAGAAGGCGCCTTCGCCCGGATTGATCGCGGTCTTGATGCGGTTGCCGCCGCGCGCTTTGATCT
>JARRQH010000185.1:0-6169 GCA_037381985.1 Pseudolabrys sp. | reverse complement strand
GTCGACCGGCACCGCGAAGGCCGCGGCGATGGCCGCCTCCATCAACTGGCAGACGCGCTGGGCGTCGTCGCCCGGCTCGGCAAAACCCGGCCCCAGCCAGCGGGAACTTTCCAGCACTTGCGCGACATACATCGGCGACCTCCATCTAGGACTAAGTGCCTACATGATCGCCGGAATAAAGTCAGCGGGGATAAGTTTTTTATCCCAGCCACATCAGGGGCTTAAGGCGCGCGGGGGCGTTTCAGCGGTGCACCTACAGACCTAACTGCTCAGGACGGCCGAGTTCCCGGGAAACGTCACATCAGAGTCGGAAAAGTCAGATTGACGAGGTTCTTGCGCTGTCGCGTTTCGGGACCGCGAACCGGTGCCCACTTCGCCTAGAAACGCTTTCTTGCTCTGTCGCGTTTCCGGACGGCGAACCGGTATCCACTTCGCCTGGAAACGCTCCGGGTCAGCGCGAACGTTGGCGGCGCTGCTGGCCGAGGCCCATCTGCTTGGCGAGCGCCGAGCGGGCCTGGGCGTAGTTGGGCGCGACCATCGGATAGTCCGGCGGCAGGCTCCACTTATCCCGGTACTGCTCGGGCGTCATGTTGTACTGGGTCCGCAGATGGCGCTTGAGCGACTTGAACTTCTTGCCGTCCTCGAGACACACGATGTACTCGGGCGTGACTGAGCGCTTGACCGAGACCGCGGGCTTCAGCGGCTCCGCGGGCGAATCGCCCGGCGCCCCCGACACCCGGGTGAGCGCGGCGTGCACCTGATTGATCAGCGCCGGAATATCGCCGGACGGCACCGTATTATTGCTCACATAGGCCGAGACGATCTCGGCTGTGAGTTCGATAAAATTGTTCGTGGTCGTGCTGTCGTCCATCTAACGTGCCGCTTTCCCGTAAGTGGCGCTTTGCGCGGCCCGACGGACGGACCCGGCGCAAGCACCTGCATGCCCCAGGTGACAGGAAGGCTAAACGCAGAAATACAAAACCGATAGCCTATAATTTTGTGAATCTACTAGCGCGAGCCAGTCACAGCAAGAAAAACCTGCCAACGAAATCGTATAACCTTCGGCGATTTCTTCGGGTGGCCGGGCAAAAACAGGCGATCGACATCGCCGGCAGGTTGAAACGACGCCTTTCTGGCACGCTTTATGACGTTTTCTCAAGGTGCTCGCGCAGATCGTTGATCGAGGCGAATCGCAATGTGCCTTGCGGCAACTCGGCCTCGATCGAGCCGTCGACATAGAGCGTGTAGCCCATGCCGTCGACGACACCCGATTTCAGGATCGCGACGCTGCGGCGTTCGGCCGGCGGCTCGGACTCGGTGGCCGGCTCAGCCGCCGCCGCCGGCGCCGGTGCCGGTTCTTCGTGCGTCTCCCTGCGCACGTCAGGGGCGTTGTCACCGGCCATGGGCTGATCGCCCGCACGCTCTTTCACCGGCGGCCACACCGACTCGAAGTTCGCCGGCTCTAGCGGCTGCGGCGGTTCAGGCATCCGCGGCGGCGACAGCCATGCCGGCAACGGTTCGGGCTCGGGCTCGGGCTCGGGTTCGAACGCAAGCGCACCGCCTTCTGCGCCATTGCCACTGGGCGGTGGTGGCGGCAGCGCGGCTTCCGCCGGCTCGGCGACGGGCGGCGGCGCACGGAAGGGCGGCGGCGGGGAGACCGACGCCTCTTCGGGCGCCTCCGGGAACGCGGCCATTGGCGGCACGTCCGGATTGGGCAGCGACGGCGCCGCGGCCAACGGCTCGCCGGCCGCCGCGGCGACCGGAACCGGCGGCGGTGACTCGACCGGCGGCACCTCGCCCGGCTCAGCTACGCCCGCCGCCCTGGGCAGCGGCGAAGCGTGGCCCGCGGCGACCGTCTCCGGCGGCCGGTTGGGCCGAAGCGGCGCGCGCGTGGCGACCGTGTCCGCAAGATGCTGCAAATGAGCCACCACCGCGCCCAGGCCGACCACGATCAAGCCACCGACCATGCCCGTCGTGCCGGCCACGATCAGGGTGTTGCCGAAGCTGAACTCGTTGATCGTCGTGCCGTATCCGGTCGCGAGGGTTCCGATCGCCAGCGTAATGGCGCCGACTACGTAGAGCAGAATCGACATGGCGCGCGTTGATCCCTTTTTCCAATTCCCGCGATCTGGCTGATGCCAATATACAACAATGCGCTAAACTATTCTAGCATCAATGAATTCCGGCCCACGGCGGCACCTGTGGGAAATCGTTGCACCTAATACTGCCGTCCGCGCGCCAACTTCCGCGACCAACTTCCGCGATATGCCTTCCAAGCGCACCTTTTTGGACAACTCTCCTGCAAATCTCGCAACTTGGCCCCCAACGGCCGCGAAGCCGTTGCTCCCGCCGGGTTCAGGGCCTAATTAACCCCGCAGAGGGAACTCGCTCGGGAGCAGCCGGTTTCCCTACCGAAGCTTACTCACGCCGGCTGTTTCCGTATTTTTGTTTGTGGATCGAGGAGGACGCAATGTCGTTCAAGCTGCCCGACCTGCCCTACCCGCACGACGCGTTGGCGCCGTATATGTCGCGGGAAACGCTCGAATATCATCACGATAAGCACCACAACGCCTACGTCACCACCGGCAACAAGCTGCTGGAGGGCTCGGGGCTCGAGGGCAAGTCGCTGGAGGACATCGTCAAGGGGGCCTTCGGCAAGAACGCCGGCCTCTTCAACAACGCCGGCCAGCATTACAATCACACCCATTTCTGGAAATGGATGAAGCCGAACGGCGGCGGCGACAAGCTGCCGGGCAAGCTTCAGGCCGCGATCGACAAGGATCTCGGCGGCCTCGCCAAGATGAAGGAGGACTTCGCGGCGGCCGGCGTCGGCCAGTTCGGTTCTGGCTGGTGCTGGATCGCGGTGCAGGACGGCAAGCTCGCCATCACCAAGACCGCGAACGGCGAGAACCCGCTGGTGCACGGCGGCACGCCGGTCCTCGGCTGCGACGTGTGGGAGCACTCCTACTACATCGACTACCGCAACCGCCGTCCCGACTACCTCAAGGCCTTCCTCGACCACCTGGTGAACTGGGAATACGTCGAGGAAATGTTCGAGGCAGCGACGAAGTAAGCGCGCGGCGATCGCGCTCGCAAACGATGAGCGGCCGGTCAGCGATGACCGGCCGCTTTGCTTTTGCACCTGAGCTTTGAGCGGGTATTCGCCCCGCCTCACACCTCGCGGGTGTCGTACATCAGGAGTTCAACCCCGCCGCTGGCGAAATTGGGCAGATCGCCGGCTGCCGCCTGACCTTGCGGGCTGCCCAACCCTTGCTGTAGCGCCGCCATGCTGTCGAACTGCAGGATAGCGACTAGATAAACGTCGGCGGGCCCGCCCGGCGTATTGACCGGACCCTGGCTCACTTCATATTTGCGCACGCCCGGGATCGCCTTGGCGATCGGCGCATGCGTTTCGAAATAGTACTTATCGAATGCGGCGGTGTCTTTCGGCGTCTTGTACAGCACCAGCAACTGGGCCATCTGGGTTCCTCCCCTGTCCTGTCGTTGCGTGCCCCAATCGCCATGCTAGCGCCTGGCCGCACGTCGCACCACCCAAAGCCGCCGTGTGACCTCGTCTCGCCGTCGCGGTGTCGATTCAGGTCCCACTGAACGCCGCCATGACCTCCGCGATCATGCTTGCGTCCTCGCCTTCGTAGCGCGGCGAGAAGTGGAACGGTTCGACGCGGCGCACGTTGGCCGCGCGGTTGTCCGGCGTATCGGCGACGTCGGTGACGTAGGCGATCTTCTGGCCCGGCGTGACGGTCACCAGATCGCGCAAGGTCGCGAGCGGCATGTCCTCGCCAGCCGCAATGCCAACCTCGAAATCGTCCGGGCGGTCTTCGAGCACCGCCTGCTTGAGGTCATGCAGCCAAAGACCCACCGCCAGGCCGCGTTCGGCAAGCTTGTTCTTCCAGACATTGACGTGGGCTGCTTCGGCCACAGCAAAGCCGAGACAAGGGCCGCGGTGTTCCAGGACAGCCGTCGAGACATGAAAGGCTGGCTCGCGGCAGACGACATTGTCCGTAAGCGGGCGGGCCTCAAGGTCCTCGCGCGCGAAGGCCTGCTTGAAACGGAAGCGTGTGTTGCGGGTCTCGCCGCCGGCGGCGATCTCCATCACCTCGAAGACGAGATCGACCGCGTAGCGCTCGACCAGGTTCCAGCGATAGCCGGCAAGCTTGTGCTCGATCTGATCGATGAACCCCTCCGGTCCGTAAAGCCGCAGCGTCTTCTCGCGCCCGACCAGGAGCCGCGGCAGCCGGTCGAAGCCGATGAAATGATCGATGTGGGTATGGCTCACCAAGACGTGCTCGAGCCGCCGCACCTTGCGCGGAGAGAGCGCGGCGATATCGCCGAGGTCGAACAGAATGGCGCGGCGCTCGAACAACGTCTCGATATAGAGCGCCGGATCGCCGGTGCGGCCGTTGACCAAAGCGGGATGCAAGAGCGGTCGCATGACGGCCCGTCGATCTCATTAGAAGATGACAGGACTGTAAGCCGGACACACAGCGCTGCAAACGCGCAAACGTCATTGTTCGCGCGGTCGCCCGCCCGCGCGGCAGAGCCGCGCAGCGCCTGCTCACGAACCGCCGGGCGCGCGCCGCCCTAAGCGGCGGTGTCGGGGCCCTGCCCGTCGAGCGCGACCACAACGTCCGTCGGCTCGGGCTCGTGCGGCACCAGGCTAGTGCGGTCGGAGTCTTGCCAGCCGGCGATCTTGACCACCTGCCCCTTCTGGGCGCCATCATCGACGGCCGCCGGCTCGACGATCTTGAGGCCGTTACCGTCTAGGAAGAAGGTATGGTCGCCGAACAGCGAATTGAGCTGCGGTATCACAGGATGGTTTTCAGGAATAGCCTGGGCGTCGACTTGGGCCAAGGTGCGCTCGACCAGTGCGGAGCTCAGCTTCATGGGCGGATCCTTTGCTGGTTTGAGGGTCGTTTCGCGCGAACGGATGCGGCGCCATTCCGTCGCCCACTGGCACCGCTCATTTGGCGTCCTCTCGAAGGCGCCAACAGCGTCACTGGCCTGCCGCCCAAGCACCTGGCGGTCTATAGTGGCCAGCCTAACCCGGCTCGTCCTACCTATGCCCCTCACGCTTCGGGTCAACGCGGCGATAGCGCGCACCGATTCACATGTTGACTCACATGCTTGTACGCACCCCCGCAAAGCCGGCAATTGTGCCGGCAGACTGCGATGGCTCTGCGGGCAGGTTCCCTCGCCGCGCCGGCTATGGCAGGATCACGGCCCGTGCATTGAGCGAACCAGGATGGCACTGTCCTTTTCCGGCCTCCTTGTGGCAGCGCTATTGGCGCTGATGCCGTGCGCGGCATGCGCACAAGGCGGACCCGCCGCGGGCACCGCGATCGTGCTCGATGTCACCGGCGCCATCGGGCCGGCGGCGGCCGAATACGTGCACAATAGCCTGGCGGAGGCGAAGACACGCCACGCCAAGGCGGTCGTGTTGCGCATGGACACGCCCGGTGGCCTGTCGTCGTCGATGCGCGCCATCATCCACGACATCCTGGCCTCGCCCATTCCGGTCATCGGTTACGTGGCGCCGGCGGGCGCGCGCGCGGCCAGCGCCGGCACCTACATCATGTACGCGACCCATCTCGCCGCCATGGCGCCGAGCACACATCTTGGCGCCGCGACGCCGGTGCAGATCGGCGGCGGCCTGTTCGGTGGCGCTCAAGAGAAGAAGAAAGACAACGAAAAAAAGAGCGCCACCGCGCCAGCCTCGCCCGAACAGGCCAAGGTGCTCAACGACGCCATCGCCTATATCCGCAGCCTGGCGCAACTGCGCGGGCGCAACGAGCAATGGGCCGAAGCTGCGGTGCGCGAGGCCGCCACGCTGACCGCCTCGGAAGCCAAGGACAAGCACGTCGTCGATCTCATCGCCGACAACGTGCCCGACCTGCTGCGCCAGGCCGACGGCCGCACGGTCAAGATCGACGACCACGCCGTGACGCTGCACACCGCCGGCCTGAGGACGGTCACCTTCGAGCCGAACTGGCGCAGCCGCGTCCTCGGCATCATCACCAACCCGAACATCGCCTACCTGCTGCTGCTCGCCGGCATTTACGGCATCATGTTCGAGTTCTTCAGTCCGGGCGGCTATTTCCCCGGCGTGCTCGGTGGCATCGCGCTGCTGATCGGGCTCTATGCGCTTAAC
>JARRQH010000184.1:0-7558 GCA_037381985.1 Pseudolabrys sp. | reverse complement strand
GTCACCAGAAGGCGTCACGAAGACGATGTAGTAAGGGGCTTGGTTTGGGGGAGACGAAGAAAGAATGCGGCACCCTCGGGATTCGAGACCTTCAATAATGAATCTAAGCAGAGGCTCCTTGTCCGCCCTGCCGACGGAATAGGTCTTCCACGTGAAAGCCTTGGCGCTGCCTGATGCCGATTCGGGAGTGCTCATGCGCAAAGTCTAGCCAATTTTAGCTTGGTTGCGAGAGCGGAAATGTTCGCGTTTCGCGCCTATCTCTCACCCCGCCTTCTCGTGCAGCCCCTTCAGCCGCTCCGCCAGCAAATGCAGCGGCGCGTCGCGGTAGCCCTGGCGCTCGATCTCCGCGACCGTGTCCAGCACGTAATCGCGGTTGACGCCGGAGCGGCCGTGGCCCTGGCGCACGAAATGAAGCTGCCGGTCGAGGCTGAGCCTGCCGGCATATTGCTCGTGGCCGCGGTCGACCATGTAGGTGAGCGCGGTGACGCGCTGTTGCGGATCGTCGTCGAGCCACACCGTGCGGTGGACCTCGCGGTAGACCATGGTCACCTGCTCGCGCCCGCGCAGGTAGTCGATGGTTTCGGCGCGCCGCGCCGCCGCCACCCGGTAGGCGATGCCGCGGCAGTTGCCGCCGCGGTCGAGGCCGAGCACCAGGCCGGGCTTTTCCGGCGTGCCGCGGTGGACGAAGGAATAGACGCAGAGCGCCCGGTGCGCGCCGATCAGCCGCGCCGGCCGGCGCTCCAGGAACGCAAAGCCCGGCCGCCACATCAGCGAGCCGTAGCCGAACACCCACAGGTCGCCGGCGGAAGGGTCGGGGGGCGGGGTCATGTACCTGAAATCGGGCCGGAAATTGCGCGGAACACGCGGGCGTTGACAGCGCCCGGCGAATACGGTTCGCGTAACAGGCCACTTCGGCGGGCGCAAGATAGCCAAGTTCTCCGCTCGTCCCCGCGAAAGCGGGGACCCAGTGCGACAAAGACTGGATTCCCGCTTGCGCGGGAATGAGCGGGGGGTGCGGCAGGGCGACCCGATCCTATCCCGGCCTGCGATGCCCCGCAGGCGCGCCCGCCCCGGGCGCAGAAACGCCGCAATCGGCAGGTGTCTACGTCCCATGGCCACACCGGAAAGCGTGCGCCGGCGCAAGCGGCGCTTCATCGGCTTGATCGTGCTGCTGGTGGCGCTCGCCGGCGGCTGGAGCGCGTTCTGGTTCTACGCGGCGAGCCAGGCGCAGCAGCAGATCGCCGGCTGGCGCGCGCGCGAGGCCAAGGCCGGCCGCATCTATACCTGCGGCCGGCAGACGCTGGCCGGCTTCCCGTTCCGCATCGAGGTCGATTGCACGCCGGCGGCCGCCCACTTCAAGAGCGGCGGCGTGGCGATGGACGTCGAGACCAAGCGCGCGCTCGTGGTGGCGCAGATCTATTCGCGGAACCTGCTGATCGCGGAAATCACCGGCCCGCTCACCGTCGCCGAGGACGGCAAGGCGCCGGAGCTGGTCGCCAATTGGAAACAGGCCTATTCGAGCGTCGGCGGCAATCCGCTGGCGCCGCAGCGCGTCGCGATCGTGTTCGATAACCCGACGCTGGCGCGCGCCGGTGGCGGCTCTCAAGAGACGCTGCTCACCGCCGACCACATGGAGCTCCACGGCCGCATCGTCGGCGGCTCGGTCTGGCATAAGCCGGTGATCGAGCTGGCGCTGTCCATGAAGCAGGCGGCGATGCCGGCGGTGCGGCTCGCCAAGGCCGCGCCGGTCGACGGCGAGATCGTCGCGACGCTGCACGGGCTCGACGACTTCACGCCCAAGCCGTGGCCGGCGCGCTATCGCGAGATCCAGAAGAACGGCGGCTATATCGAGATCACGCGCGCGCGGCTGGTCCAGGGCCAGACGCTCGCGGTCGGCGCCGGCAAGCTGTCGCTGACGCCGGACGGCTACCTGCAGGGCAAGCTGAACGTAACCGCCGCCGGGCTCGAGCATTTCCTCAACGCCATCGGCGCCAGCATGGCGGTGCAGAAATCGCCGGAGATGGACAAGGTCGCCGGCTTCCTCGACAAGCTGTCGCCGGGCTTGGGCGACGTCGCGCGCAAGCAGGTGGGCGCGCATCTGTCGTTCGGCGTCAAGGCCATCGAGGGCGATGCCAAGCTCGAAGGCAAGCCGGCGGTGTCGCTGCCGCTCACCTTCGATCACGGCGCGGTCTCGCTCGGGCCGATCCCGCTCGGGCAGACGCCGAAGCTGTTTTAATCCGCAGGAGCGGGCATTCCGGGGCAGGGCGACTAGACGTTGCCGGTCACCCGCAGCACCGCTTCGATAACGGTATTGGTCGCGACCGCGATGAAATGCGACACGAAGCCCAGGTTCAGATTGAACTGCGCGCCCAGCAACGGCAGCAGAATGAATAGCCCGAGAAGAATAGCCATGCCGTAAGGCTCGAGCCGGGCAAGCCGCGTGGCCAACGCGCCGGGAAGTATTCCGACCGCGATGCGTCCGCCGTCGAGCGGCGGCACGGGGAATAGATTGAACACCGCCAGGATGGCGTTGAGGATCAGTGCATTCTTGAGATTGAGCGCCACCCACTGCGCCGCCGTCGCCGGCACGTAGACGAGCAGGTGAAAGCCCACCGCCGCGATGACCGCCAGGGCGATATTCATCGCCGGCCCCGCGGCCGCGACCAGCACCATGCCGCTGCGGGGATTGCGCAGGGCCCGGAAATTCACCGGCACCGGCTTGGCGTATCCGAACAGGAAGGGCGCGTGGCCGAGCAGCAGCAGCGCCGGCAGGATGACCGTGCCGAACGGATCGATGTGCCTGACCGGGTTCAGGCTGACACGGCCGAGCCGTGATGCCGTTTCGTCACCGAGCAGGTAGGCGGCATAGCCGTGAGCGGCTTCGTGAAAGGTGATCGCGATGAGAACCGGCAGCAGCCAGATCGATACGAGATAAAGAAAGTCCATAGGATCGCGTGTGCTCTGAAAACGGGGATGCGCAACCGGCGCTGCCGGTGGTCCGCCCCCGCAACCAACAGAGCACGGCGGCGAATTCGTGACAATGCGTGCTTGGCGCGCGGGTCTCCAGCGGCAAGGCCTGCCGCCGCTCAATCCCCGTCGGCGGCGTAAGGCTTGGACAGCGGCTCGTGCGGCAGGCCGGAATGCTGGCGGCCGAAGTCGGGGGTGGGGGAGTCCTGGCCGATATCGACGATGCCCTTGCGGATAGCGCGCGTGCGCGCGAAGTGCTCGTAAAGCGTCTTGCCGTCGCCGTTGCGGATCGCCTTGGTGAGCAGCGCGATGTCCTCGTTGAAGCGGCCGAGCATCTCCAGCACCGCGTCCTTGTTGGCGACGAAGATATCGCGCCACATGGTCGGATCGGACGCCGCGATGCGGGTGAAGTCGCGGAAACCGCCGGCGGAGAACTTCAACACTTCCGAGCGCGTCACGGTCTCGAGCTCGTCGGCGGTGCCGACGATGGTGTAAGCGATCAAGTGCGGCAGATGGCTGGTCACCGCCAGCACGAGGTCGTGATGGTCGGGCGCCATGGTGTCGACGTTGGCGCCGAGTAGCCGCCAGAACGCGGCAAGCTTCTCGGTCGCCGCCGGGTCGGTGCCGGCGGGCGGCGTCAGGATGCACCAGCGGTTGACGAACAATTCGGCGAAACCGGCGTCGGGGCCGGAATACTCGGTGCCTGCGACCGGGTGCGCGGGCACGAAGTGGACGTTCTTCGGCAGGTGCGGAGGCATGTCGCGTACCACCGTGTTCTTGACCGAGCCGACGTCCGAGACGATCGCTCCGGCTGCCAGATGCGGGCCGATTTCTCTTGCCACGGCGCCGCAGGCGCCGACCGGCGTGCAAACGATGACGAGATCGGCACCTTCGACCGCGGCCGTGGCGGTCTCGACCACCTGGTCGGCGAGGCCGAGCTCGGCAACGCGGCGGCGCGTCTCCGGCGAGCGCGCGGTGGCGACGATGGAGCCGACCGCGTTCTGCGCTCTCGCCGCGCGCGCGATCGACGAGCCGATCAGGCCGACGCCGATCAACGCAAGGCGGTTGAAGAGGGGCTTTTGCGTCATATCGAGCCTTTCTCCGTCATCCTGAGGTGCACGCCGAAGGCGCGCCTCGAAGGATGGCGGGCAACGCAGGTTAGCTAGGGCCAACTCGCGCCGAAATAAGCGGTGGCCGTCGCCCTTCGAGGCTCGGCGCATCGCAGCCGAGTGCACGCTGGCTGCACCTGCGATGGCGCCTCGCGCCTCAGGGTGACGGAGAGAGGTTGGAGACCGGCAATAGTCACGCCGGCGTCCCCACGAAATCCTTGAGCGCCTCCACCACCCGATAGTTCGCCTCTTCGGCGCCGACGCTCATGCGCAGCGCGTTGGGCAGGTGATAGGCGCCGACCTGGCGCAGCACCAGGCCGCTCTTGGTCAGGAACGCGTCGGCGTCTTTCGCCGTCTTGCCCTCGGTCTCGGGGAAGTGGATGAGGAGGAAGTTCGCCACGCTCGGCGTGACCTTAAGGCCGAGCTTGCCGATCTCTTCCGTCAGCCACGGCAGCCAGCGCGCGTTGTGCGCGCGCGAATATTCGACGTGCGCGGTGTCGCGGATGGCGGCGATACCGGCGGCGATCGCCGGCGCGTTGACGTTGAACGGCCCGCGAATGCGGTTGACCGCATCGACGACGTGCGACGGGCCGTACATCCAGCCGAGCCGCAGCGCCGCCAGCCCGTAGATCTTGGAGAAGGTGCGGCACATGATGACGTTTTCCGAGGTCGCCACCAGCTCGATGCCCGACTCGTAGTCGTTGCGTTGGACGTATTCGGCATAGGCCGCGTCGAGCACCAAGAGCACGTGCGGCGGCAGGCCCCCGTGCAGGCGTTTGACCTCGTCGAACGGCAGATAGGTGCCGGTCGGGTTGTTGGGGTTGGCCAGGAATACGACCTTGGTCTTTTCCGTCACGGCCGCCAGCAGCGCGTCGACGTTGGCGGTGTAGTCGGTTTCCGGCGCCACCACCGGCTTGGCGCCGGCGCCGATGGTCGCGATCGGATAGACCAGGAAGCCGTGGGTGGCGTGCACTGCCTCGTCGCCGTCCTTGAGATAGGCGCGCGCGATCAGGTTGAGCAGGTCGTCGGAGCCGGCGCCACAGACGATGCGGTCGGGATCGAGCCCGTAGACCGCCGCGATCGCCTCGCGCAGCGCGCTCGACGCGCCGTCCGGATAGTCTTCGAGATGCTCGCCGATCCGGCGATAGGCCTCGATGGCGTGCGGGCTCGGCCCCAACGGGCTTTCGTTGGAGGAGAGCTTGAAGACTTTGTCGACGCCGGGGGCGGTGCTCTTGCCCGGGATGTAAGGGGCGATATCGAGCACGCCGGGGCGTGGTTGCGGACGGGTCGTCATTTCAATTCCTCGAAGCCTGTCATGCCCCGCGCAGGCGGGGCATCCAGTAATCACCGTGTTTGCCGGGGTTACTGGATCGCCCGCTTTCGCGGGCGATGACACCGTGGGTGTCTCAGGAGCCCTTCTCGGCGGTCACGGTATAGCGGATTGCGTGGCTGCCGACGAGGGCCGAGGAACGCAGGCTTGCGCCGGCCTTAACGAGGGCCTCGCTGACCTGATCGAGGCGGACGTCCTGCGGCAGGGTCACCAAGAGGGCTGCGCCGTCGAACGCCCGGTCGGGCACGGCGATGAAATCCGCCAGCATCTGCACCGCCTCGGCTGCTTTGGCGCTCCAGCCGGCGACCCGAACGCTCCAGACCGCGGCTTCCGTCGCCATGGCGTCGGGGGCGACCCGCGACAGCACGAAGACCGGCAGCGCCGCCGGGTGGTTGGGGCGCTCCACGAACGGCAGGCGGGCGATGATCTTGGGCGCGGCGTCGAACTCGAGCGCGCTCCACCACGCGCCGGCGCCGGGCACGGCGAGCGCCGGCACCAGGCCGAGATCGCCCTTGGATTCGGAGACCGCCGCCACCACGCCGGAGGCGCCCATGTGGCCCACGAACGGCACGGTAAAGCCGAAATGGGATGCGGTCGATTTCCTTGCGCAGATCGTCCAGCGCGGGCTTGTCGGGGAGCTTTGCCATCATTTCTGTGTCCATCATCGTCGGCCTGGCCGTTCGAACAACGGCGTTCCCTTGGAACGCCCAAGTCTGCAACGCCTCAGTCCCGGCCATTCAAGCCTTCCTGCTGGGACTGTTCTAAAGCCGTGAGTGTCCGGCACAAGGCTCGTGCCGGGCGGCGCGTTCCACCTCGCCAACGCTGCGGCACCAGCCGCGGAACGCGCGCCGGCACGGTTTCGAGCTATGCATAGCGGGTGCCTGATTTTGCATGGCCACCGTGTTCTCGAAGTATTGAGGCACCGGCAATGCATATGGCGGCACCGCTTGCTGTATTAATATCGATCAACGACTGGAATGCGCCTCGTTCCGCATAAAATCACCTTCTCGACATCACGAAATTGCCACGCTACGCGGGCGTCTACGCCTCGCCGTCATGCCGGAACCTATCCGGCGTGTCGGGAATGCTAACGATAAGAGGGACCAGACTAGATGAGACTTGGATACCGACGTGCGACACTCCTGGCGTGCTCGGCCCTCGTGGCCGGGGTTGTTGCCAGCCCCGCTTCCGCACGTCCCGCCCATCACCGACATCACCACAACCACCACCTCGCCAAGCCCGTTACCGCGTCGTCGGAAGACAGCGTTATTCCGGGGAAAGCCAGCCTCTACGGCGTCATGCGCGCCGACTATGAGCGCAAGCACAAGGGCGGCTCGCATAGCCGGCGCACCCGCGCCGCCAGGCGCAATGGCGGCCGCCGCGCGGCCTCCGCCAAGGCGCCGGCGAGCGGCGGTCTCTTCGGCAACGGCCTGGTGGCGGATGCGCGCAAATATATCGGCACCAACCCGACGAGGCGGCGCACCCTGTGGTGCGGCGCTTTCGTGGACAAGGTGCTGCGCGACAACGGCTACAAGGGCGGCGGCAACCTGGCGCTCGGCTATCTGCATTACGGCCGGCGCGTTTCCGGCCCGCCGGTCGGTTCCATCGCGGTGATGCGCCGGCGCGGCGGCGGCCACGTCGGCATCGTGGCCGGCGTCGATTCCAACGGCAATCCGATCATCATCTCCGGCAACCACAATCACACGACGGGGCAGGCGACCTATCCGCGCCGCCGTATCATCGCCTACGTGGTGCCGACCCACTGATCCGGTTGCGAACATCGCAAGACAGTGCCCCGCGTCGCGACGACGCGGGGCATTTTCTTATGTAGACCACTGTCAAGCGGAGGGCCTGATGCTGCGAGGCGTACGAACGGCGGTCTGGCAGAGCACGCTGCATCTCGAGACAGTCCTCCGTTCGGGGCGAGAACTGCTTTTCGCAACGTTCCGGTGGCAGTGTTGGTCCAAACGGAACCGACAGAGCGTTTGCGTTGCCGTTCCGTCCAGCCGCATCCCGGCGGGTTCCTCTACATCCCAAGCCACACCAGACCGGCATAGGCGAGCACCCCCGCGGCCATGGTAGCGATGACATGGTTCGTCACGGTTGCCATGCCGAGTGCCACGCCCGCTGCGATCCAAGTGATCAGCGGCTG
>JARRQH010000183.1:0-6200 GCA_037381985.1 Pseudolabrys sp. | reverse complement strand
CTGAAATTGCGGGCGATTTTATCGTCCTGACATGCTCTTGCTGGTGCGAGAGCGGCGTTACAGCCCTCTATATAGGGAGGAAGTTCCGAAAGTCGACGCGTTGTGGACAACAATCTGGGCCGCAAGCTGCGGATATGGTTGAGTAATTCCTGCCCGCAATTTGGGCGGCGAGGCGCGGCTGGCGCGAAATCGCTCAGGTTTGCGCGGGAAAAATCATGCAGGTCGTGCTGGCGTGGGCATAGAGCTTGCCGGCTTCGTCTTTCATGTCGGCGTCGGCGGTGGCGACCGTGCGGCCGCGATGCAGGACGCGCGCTTCGGCGCGCAACGGGCCGGTGTCCTTGGTGATGGCCCGCACCAGGTTCACTTTCAGCTCGAGCGTGGTGAAGGCGCCGCCGGCCGGCAGCGTGGAATAGACCGCAAGCCCGAGCGCGGAATCGAGCATGGTCGCGGCCAGTCCGCCGTGTGCGACGCCGAACGGGTTATAGTGCTCGGCCGTGGGGGTGCCTTCGAACACCGCGCGTCCGTCCTCGGCCTCGATCAACCGCATGCCGAGCAACTCGCACATCGGTGCCTGCGGCACGACGCCGGCGATCATGGCTTTCAGAAAGCCGAGGCCGTCGTAAGCCCGGAGCGTTTCGGGCGTTGCTACGCCAAGAGTCTTTTCGTCCACCGCCATACCCCTTCGCGACAGGTCGCCAGTGTAGCCGAACTCGTCAGATGAGATCGAGTTGGAAGGGGATGCCCTCGCTGGCGAATTCCGCGGGCCCGAGGGTCTCGACCGCGCGCACCATGCGGCCGTCGCGTTTCAACAGGCGATCGGCGATTTCGACGATGCGCGCGTTCGGCTGCGCGGTGCGGGAGGCGTTGCGGATCGTCTGCGCGATCTCCCGCTCGTCGCGCTCGGGGTTGATGGCGCAGGCCGCGACGAAGGCGCCGGCTGTGGAGCGGCTGATGCCGGCGAAGCAGTGCACGACCATCGGCGTCTTGGGCGTCTTGCGATCCCAGGCGCCGACGAAATCGATGAGCCGCGCGACGTGCTCTTCGCCCGGGGCGCTGTAGCCTTCCATCGGCGTGCTGATGTCGTCGACCGCGAGAATCAGATGGTTTTCGGGTGCGATATGGCGCGGCCGCTCCACCCGGTCGGTGAGCCGCAGCAGCGTGACGATGTGGTGCGCGCCGGTCTCGTCGATGGTGTCGTAGAGGCGCGCGAGCGAGCAGACGTGGATCATGGTAGCCTTATCAATAGAGATTCTTGCATCATATCTATGACCCGCGCGTGATCCTGAAAAGCCTGTCCCCGGCACGATCGGGGATGGGAATCGGTTTTCAGAAAAGATCACGCGCAAACAAAAGGTTGCCGGCCATTAAAAGCCTCAGCCGTGCAGCAGCTTTTCCATCCGCTCCGTAAAGCGGGCTTCCGCCGTGCCGGCCGGCCAGGGCGTGAGGTAATCGCGTTCGATTGTCCCGGAGAACTTGGGCGGCGCGCCGAAGAACTTGCGCGCTTCGGTGGGCCCAAAGCCGGCGAGCTTGGTCGCTTCCAGATAGGCGGCGTTGCGGTCGGCGGCCTTGATCAGGGTCTGCAACTCGTTGGTGGGCTTCACCGGCAGGCCGAAGCGCAGGTGGATGGCGGCGAGCAGGCGGCGCTCCACCGCCTTGTAGCGGTCGCCGATCACGGCCTTGAACGGCGAGATCATGTCGCCGATGACGTATTCCGGCGCGTCGTGCAAGAGCGTGGCGAGCCGGCCTTTGGCGTCGAGCCGCGGCGTCTTGGCGCGCGCCAGCGCTTCCACCAGCAACGAGTGTTGTGCCACCGAGAAGATGTGCGCGCCCTCGGTCTGCCCGTTCCAGCGCGCGACGCGCGCCAGCCCGTGGGCGATGTCCTCGATCTCGACGTCGAGCGGGGAGGGGTCGAGCAGGTCGAGCCGCCGCCCCGACAGCATGCGCTGCCAGGCGCGCGGCGCCGCGCTTGCGGCCTTCTTTGCGGTCGGCGTCTTGGTCATTTCTTCTTGGTCGTCTTCTTGGCTGTTTTGGCGAGCTTCGCGCAGGCGTCGTGGCGATGGCAACTCACCAGATGGTCGTTGACCATGCCGACCGCCTGCATGAAGGCGTAGACGATGGTCGGCCCGACGAACTTGAAGCCGCGCTTCGACAGGTCCTTGGAGATCGCGCGCGACAGCTCGGTCTCCGCCGGCACCTGGCCCTTGCTGCGGAATTGGTTCTGCTTCGGTTTGCCGTCGAGATAGTCCCACAGCAGCGCGGAGAAGCCCAGGCCGTTCTCCATGATGTCGAGCCAGCCGCGCGCCGACAGAATCGCGCCCTCGATCTTGGAGCGGTTGCGCACGATGCCGGCGTCGTTCATCAGCTTTTCGATTTTCTTCGGCGTGTAGCGCGCGATCTTCTCCGGCTCGAAACCGTCGAAGGCTTTGCGGAAGTTGTCGCGCTTGCGCAAAATCGTGATCCACGACAGCCCCGCCTGGAAGCCGTCGAGCACCAGCTTCTCGTAGAGCGCGCGGTCGTCGTATTCCGGCACGCCCCATTCCTCGTCGTGGTAGGCGACGTAGAGCGGATCCTGCCCGGGCCAGGAGCAGCGGACGAGGCCGTCGTCCGGGAGGGAGGTCGCGTCTTTCGCTTTAGCCATTGGTCTACGGCCGACTCGATGTTGATTGTGCACCATTCTGCGGCCTTTATTTTGTCATGACAATGTCTGGCAAGGCTGCTATGAGGAGAAACGGAGGAATACCATGTCCGCCCGTTCCAGACCCAACAAACGCGCGACGCGTAGTGAGAAGCTTGACCTGCGCCTGACCCCGGAGGCGAAGCGGACGCTGCAACTCGCGGCGGACGCGAGCGAGACGTCTCTTTCGGAATTCGTGCTCGAAAGCGCATTGCTGCGCGCTGAGGATCGCTTGCCTGATCGGCGACACTTCTATTTGGATGCCGAGGCGTGGGAGGCGTTTCAGAAAGCGCTCGATGCGCCGCCGCGGGAGCATCCTCGCCTGAAACGTCTGCTCGAGGAGCCCGGCTTCTTCGATCGCGATCGGCATGGCGAGTAATCTCCCAGCGATCGAAAAGCTCCGTCGCGATCATGATTTGGCGGGTCTTGAAAGCGGCCAGCCCCAGCTCGATATCTATCTCAAACGATATGCCTTGCAGGCGCAGCAGGCTGATGGCGCGGCGACCTATGTGGGGCTGAGCGGTTCCACGATTGTCGGATTCTATACACTCGTGTTCGGCGACGTAGATCACGCTGAAGTGGATCAGCGCGTATCGAAGGGCCTCGCGCGTCACCCCATTCCGCTGATGGTGCTTGCGAGACTGGCCGTTCATCGTTCGTGGCAAGGCCGTGGCGTGGGCGCCTCCTTACTGCGAGATGCAATGATGCGAACCTCGCGGGCCGCGGATATCGCCGGCTTACGGGCGTTTGCCGCGCATGCGAAGGACGAGCGGGCGGTAGCGTTCTACGCGCACTTCGGCTTCAGGCCATCGCCGACAGATGCTTTGCACATGTTGATGCTGCTGAAGGACATCCCTCGCTTATTGAGGCGGTGACGCCTATTCCGCCGCCTTGGCCTCGCCCGGCCAGGCGAACGTCACCCACGCCGGCTTCACCAGCGTGAGGGGAGCGTGACCGGCCATGAGCGGCGTGCCGGACGCCAGGGCGTCGGCGACGCGGTCGAGGCGCAGCAGCGCGATGCCATGGCCGTTGGCGGCCGAACCGAAGGTGCCGGCCTGCTTGTCGCCCGCCATCACCGCCACGCCGCCGTCGGGGGCGGCGCCGTCATAGGCGACCGGCACCAGCCGCGACCGCGCGCTGTCGCGGTGCTGTACGCGCGAAACGACCTCCTGGCCGACGTAGCAGCCCTTCGCGAAATCGACGCCGCCGAGCTGATCCATGTCGGCTTCGTGCGGGAAGGTGTCGCCGTAGATGAAATCGCGGCCGCCGCTGGGCACACCGAGCGCGATGCGGTGCGCCTGGTAGTCCGCTTCGTCGGTGAGCGTGGCGCCGAGCTCGGCGGCGGCATCCGCCGCGCTTTCCGGCGGCAGGATCGCGCGCATGCCAAGCCCCGCGAGCCGCGGGTCCGGATAGCAGAGGCCGTGTTCGGTATCGCCGGCGCCGTCCCACACCGCCATCACGCCGAGCGCATCCGACATGTCCTCGACCGTGACCTTGGCGCGCAGCTTGTAGAACGTAAGCTTCTTGGCGAGCTCGCCGGCAAGCGCGCGCGGGCAATCCAGGAAGAAGCCGCCGCCATCCTTGGCCGCGGCTTCGGCGGCGATGAAATCGACGATGATTTTGCCCTGCGGCGTCAGCAGCGCGGCAAAGCGCGGGGCCCCCGGCGCGAGCTTGCCGATGTCGTTGGTGAAAAGCCCGTTGAGGAAGCCCCGGGCGTCCTCACCGGAAACCTTGACCACGCCGCGGTCGGAAAGAAGCGCTGCCTGCATATCTTGGATACTCTGCTGCGATCTGTGTTGCCCTAAGTCCCTTGCCAGAACCCGCCGCAAAACGTAATCGCTGGGGCGGCGGCGGCAACCCCCGCCGGCACATATCGGAAGCGTTCCAAAAAGTACGCGAAAATGGCTGAAACCTACGACCTGATCCTCAAAGGCGGCACCGTGGTCAACCACGACGGCGAGGGCCTGCGCGATATCGGCATCCGGGACGGTCGCATTGCCGCCATCGGCGACCTGTCACGGGCCTCCGCCGGCGAGACGGTCGACTGCAAGGGCCTGCATATCCTGCCCGGCGTCATCGACAGCCACGTCCATTTCCGCGAGCCGGGCCTGACCCACAAGGAGGACCTGGAATCGGGTTCGCTGTCGGCGGTCATGGGCGGGGTCACCGCCGTGTTTGAGATGCCGAACACCGACCCCACCACCACCACGGCCGAGGCCGTCGCCGACAAGGTCAAGCGCGCGCATCACCGCATGCATTGCGATTTCGGTTTCTATGTCGGCGCCACCCGCGAGAACACCAAGGACCTGGGCGAGCTCGAGCGGTTGCCGGGCGTGTGCGGCGTCAAGGTGTTCATGGGCTCGTCCACCGGCTCGCTGCTGATCGAGGACGACGAGGGCGTGCGCGCCGTGCTGAAGGCGATCGGCCGCCGCGCGTCCTTCCATTCCGAGGACGAGTATCGCCTGCGCGAGCGCATGAACCTGCGCGTCGAGGGCGATCCGCGCTCGCATCCGGTCTGGCGCGACGCCACCGCGGCGCTGATGTGCACGCAGCGCCTGGTGGCGCTGGCGCATGAGACCGGCAAGCGCATCCATGTGCTGCACGTCACCACCGGGGACGAAGCGGTCTTCCTCGCCGGTCACAAGGACGTCGCCACCGCGGAAGCCACGCCCTCGCATCTGACGCTGGAAGCGCCGGGTTGCTACGAGCGGCTCGGCACCTTCGCCCAGCTCAACCCGCCGGTACGCGATGCCGCGCACCGCGCCGGGCTCTGGCACGCTTTGGGGCAGGGAGTGATCGACAGCATCGGCTCCGACCATTCCCCGCACACGCGCGAGGAGAAGACGGCGCACGCTTATCCGAAGACCCACTCTGGCATGACCGGGGTGCAGACGCTGGTCCCCATCATGCTCGACCACGTCAACGCCGGCCGCCTTTCACTGCTGCGGTTTGTGGATCTCACCAGCGCCGGCCCGGCGCGCGTCTTCGGCATCGCGGCCAAGGGCCGTATCGCCGCCGGCCACGATGCCGATCTCACCGTGGTCGACCTGAAGCGGCGTGAGACCATCACCGACGACTGGATCGCCTCGCGCGCAGGTTGGTCGCCCTATCACGGTGTCGCGGTGACCGGATGGCCGGTCGGCACGCTCGTGCGCGGCCGCAAGGTCATGTGGGAGGGCGCCCTGACCGCGCCGGGGCAGGGCGAGCGGGTCCGGTTTCTGGAGACGCTGGCGACATAATCCCTGTTGGCGCGGCGCCGGCTCTTGTGTATGGAAGACCGCCTCTCGGCACCCGCCTTGCATTTGTCCCCAAGGAACTTTCCGCGGGAGGGTCTTGCTGTTTTGCAATCTTTGCGCGAGCCGATATCAACGGTCGGTGGACACTCCCCTCGTCCGGTGAACCGGGCCGGCATGCGAAGGACGAGAGATCATGAGCGGCGACCTCGTATCGTTCCGCATGGTTTACGTCGCGGCGAAGGAGCCTGGCGAGGAGCTGTGGAAGCCGGATCACGAATACTGGCGGCAAG
>JARRQH010000182.1:0-6204 GCA_037381985.1 Pseudolabrys sp. | reverse complement strand
CTGCGCGAAGGCGCGCCGGGTGGCGGCGGCGTCGCCCTCTTCGGTCTGGTAGGCGAGATTGCGTTTGCCCTCCCAGGCCGACACGGCACCGTCTTTCAGCGCGTCGACCGCGCCGACGATGTGCGGCAGCGGCTGCCAGTCGATGGTGACGGCTTCGGCGGCGTCCTTGGCGCGGTTCAGGGTATCCGCCACCACGAAGGCGACGGCGTCGCCCACATAGCGCACCACGTCGCGCGCCAGCACCAGGTAGGGCCGCACGTCGGTCTCGACCCCCGGCAGCACACCGAGGCAGGGCATGGGCCCGAGATCGGCGACGTCGGCCCCGGTCAGCACCAGATGCACGCCCGGCATGGCCCGCACGCGGTCGAGCTCGTGGATGGTGAAACGCGCGTGGGCGTGCGGCGAGCGCACCACCACCGCATGCAGCGCGCCGTCCGGCGCCACGTCGTCGACGTAGCGTCCCTTGCCCTCGAGCAGCGGGGCGTCTTCCTTGCGCGTGAGCGGCTGACCGAAACCGAATTTCATGGCGGCGACTGT
This sequence comes from Pseudolabrys sp., assembly GCA_037381985.1. Lineage (GTDB taxonomy): Bacteria > Pseudomonadota > Alphaproteobacteria > Rhizobiales > Xanthobacteraceae > Pseudolabrys. Next base: position 5,667 of record JARRQH010000182.1, on the reverse strand, counting down.
CTCTGCTTGGGTCCAAGGGCCGAGACGACTTAGCACGCAGAGCCGGCCGTCGCCACCGCCCCGCGGACCATGACGGCCTTGATTATTCGGCTGGCTGTTCGGCCTCGTCCGCGTTGCGCCGGCGCTCGAAGCGCGCCGCGATCCAGCGCGCCACCACGTAGAACACCGGCGTGAACACCAGGCCGAAGGCGGTGACGCCGATCATGCCGGAGAACACCGTGGTGCCGAGCACCTGGCGCAGCTCGGCACCCGCGCCAACCGCCCAGACCAGCGGCGTGACGCCGAGGATGAAGGCAAGCGAGGTCATCAGGATCGGCCGGAAGCGCAGACGCGCGGCCTCCTGAGCGGCGGCGTGACGCTCGCGACCCCCGTCCTCGAGCTGCTTGGCGAATTCGACGATCAGGATGGCATTCTTGGCGGCAAGACCGATCAACACGATGAAGCCGACCTGCGTGAGGATGTTGTTGTCCTGCCCGCGCAAGGCCACACCGACGATGGACGCGACCAGGCACATGGGCACGATCAGGATCACGCCGAGCGGCAGCGTCAGGCTTTCGAACTGCGCCGCCAGCACCAGGAACACGAACACCACACCGAGCGCAAACGCGAAGATCGAGGTGTTGCCAGCGCGCAATTGCTGGAAGGCGAGCGTCGTCCATTCGTAGGAGAAGCCCGGCGGCAGCACGTGCGCGGCCAAGCCTTCCATGATCTTGATGGCCTGGCCCTGGCTGTAGCCAGGCGCGGCCTGACCGTCGAGCTCGGCGGCCGGATAGAGATTGTAGCGCGGCACGCGATACGGACCGGCGATGTTGCGCACGGTGGTGAAAGAGCCGAGCGGGACGGTCTGGCCGGACGAATTGCGCACGCGCAAGGCGAGCACGTCCTTCGAGCTCAGGCGGTACGGCGCGTCGGCCTGCGCCTGCACACGGAAGGTGCGGCCGAACAGGTTGAAGTCGTTGACGTAGATCGAGCCGAGATAGATCTGCAGCGTGCTGAAGACGTCGGGAATGCTGACGCCGAGCAACTGCGCCTTGGTGCGATCGATGTCGAGATAGAGCTGCGGCGTCTGCGTCTCGAACAGCGAGAAGACGTGCTCGACGCCTTTCGTCTTGGCCGCCGCGCCCATCATGGCGTAGACCGCCTTCTGCAGCGCCGCCGACCCCTGGCCGCTGCGGTCTTCGACCATCATGCGGAAGCCGCCGGCGTTGCCGATGCCCGACACCGGCGGCGGCTGGATGACGAAAACCTGCGCCGCCTGCAGCGCCGCGAACTTGCCGAACAGCGCACCCTGGATGGCGGCGGCCGATTCGCGCGGGTCCTTGGCGCGCTCCTTGAACGGCTTGAGCACCAGGAACATGGCGCCGGCATTCGGCGCGTTGGTGAAGGTAGCGCCGGAGAACCCGACGATGCGGATGACGTGGTCCACGCCCGGCTGCTTGGAAGCAATGTCGTAGGCTCGCTTCATCACGGCGTCGGTGCGCTGGAGCGAGGCGCCGGGCGGAAGCTGCGCCGCCACGATCAGAAAGCCGCGGTCCTGCTGCGGGATGAAGCCCTGCGGCGTCTTGCGGAACTCGTTGAGGCCGAAGGCAATCACGCCACCGTAGATGACCAGCATGATGAGTGCGAAGCGCACGACCTTGCCGGCGAGCCAGCCGTACCCGCGGGCGAAGCGCTCGAAGCCCCAGTTGAACATGCCGAAGAAGGCGCGGAACGGCGCGCCCCACCAGTGGTGATGCTCCTGATCGTGGCTCTTGAGTAGCAGCGCGCACATGGCCGGCGACAGCGTGAGCGAGACGATCAGTGAGATGACCGTGGAGCCGGCGATGGTGAGCGCGAATTGGCGATAGAATTGACCTGAGATGCCGGTGATGAAGGTCGACGGCACGAACACCGCCGTCAGCACCAGCGCGATCGCGATCAGCGCGCGGCCGACCTCGTCCATGCTCTTGCGCGCGGCTTCCCTGGGCGACAGGCCGGTGGCGATGTTGCGCTCGACGTTCTCGACCACGACGATGGCATCGTCGACCACGATGCCGATCGCCAGCACCAGACCGAACAGCGACAGGTTATTGAGTGAGAAGCCGAACAGGCTCATCACGAAGAAGGTGCCGATGAGCGAGATCGGGATCGCCAGAATGGGGATGATGGCGGCGCGCCAGGTCTGCAGGAACAGGACCACCACCAGCACCACCAGCACCATCGCTTCCAGGATGGTCTCCACCACCGCGTCCACCGACTGCTGGATGAACTGGGTGGGGTCGTAGATGATGGTGTACTTCATCCCTTGCGGGAAATCCTTGGAGATCTTCGCCATCGTCTTGCGGATGTTCTTGCCAGTGGCAAGCGCATTCGAGCCCGGGCGCTGGAACACCGCGACCGCGACCGACGGATGGCCGTCGAGATAGGAATTCGAGTTGTAGCTCTGCGCCTGGAGTTTGACGCGCGCCACGTCCTTGAGCCGGACCACGGCGGTCGGGCTCTGCTTGATGACGATGTTGCCGAACTGGGCCGGCGTGGTCAGGCGCCCTTGCGTGCGCACCGCGATCTGGAAGGCGCGCTGGTGTGGCACCGGCGGCGAATTGAGCGCACCGGAAGCGACCTGCACGTTCTGCCCGCGAAGCGCGCTCACCACGTCGCTGGCGGTGAGGTCGAGCGACTGCAGACGGTCGGGATCGAGCCAGACCTGCATGGCGTAGTTGCGCGCGCCGAAGACGGTGAGCGAGCCCACGCCCTCGACGCGGGAGAGCGCGTTGGTGATCTCCAGATTGGCGTAGTTCGACATGAACAACGCGCTACGCGAATTGTCGGGCGAATAGAGGTTCACCACCATCAGGATGTCGGGCGAACGCTTGTCGACCGTGATGCCGACCTGCCGCACCGCCGACGGCAGCCGCGGGGTGGCGGTGGCAACGCGGTTCTGCACTTGCACCTGCGCAGTATCGAGATTGGTGCCGACGGCGAAGGTGACGGAGATGGTGAACTTGCCGTCGGCGGTCGAGTTCGAAGAGATGTAGAGCATCCGCTCGACGCCGTTGACCGCCTGTTCGATGGGCGTGACCACCGTGTTGGCGACGGTCTCGGCGCTGGCGCCAGCGTACTGGCCGCTGATAGTGATGGTCGGCGGCGCGATCTCGGGATATTGCGCGACCGGCAGCTCGAGGTAAGCCACCGCGCCGAGGATAATGAAGACGATCGAGACGACCGAGGCGAAAATCGGGCGGTCGATGAAAAAGCGTGAAATGGGCATGGGTTGCCCCGCCTCAGTCCGGATCGACGTGGCTGGACGACTTAGCGCCCGACGACTTGGCGCTGGACGATTTGGCGCCCGCCGCCGGCGTGCCCTTCGCGGGCGCGGGGGCCTGCCACTTCGGCGTCACCTTCTGGCCCGGCCGCACGCGCGCCAGCCCGTTGACGATCACATGATCGTCCGGCTTGAGGCCGCTGTTGATCACCCGCAAGCTGCCCTCGAGCTGGCCGAGGGTGACGGTGCGTGGCGTCGCCACGTCCTTGTCGTTGACCACCAGCACGTATTTCTGTGTCTGCTGGCTGCCGATCGCGGCGTCGGGCACGAGCAGCGCCTCGTGCGGCTCCGATGCCGGGACGCGCACACGCGCGAACATGCCGGGCGTGAACAGGTCATGCGGATTGTTGAAAACGGCGCGGCCGAGGATGGTGCCCGTACCCTTGTCGATCACGTTGTTCACGAAGTCCATATGACCTTTATGATCGAAGGTCTTTTCGTCCATCAGCTTGAGCGACACCGGCACGCCGTCCCGCTGGCTGGCAATGTCGTCGCTGGCCGTGCCCATGCGTTTGTAGCGAAGGAAGGACGCTTCGTCGAAGGTGAACTCGAAATAGACCGGATCGGTCGAGACGATGGTCGCGAGCAGCGTGGTGTTGCCGGAGGTGCCGCCGGTGACGAGGTTGCCGGGCGAGACCTGGCGCGCGCCGATGCGGCCGTCGATAGGCGCACGCAGCTCGGTGAACTCCAGGTTGAGTTTGGCCTGCCGCACCTCTGCCTCGGCGCTGTTGACCGAGGCCTGCGCGTTGCGCGCGGCCTGGACGCGCTGCTCGAAGATCTGCTGGGCGATGGTATTTTCCTTCACCAGCGACTGGCCGCGCTTGAGGTTGGATTGCGCGTAGGCCAGATTGGACTTGGCCTGGGCGAGCGTAGCCTGGGCCTGATCGAGCGCGTTCTTGAACGTGCGCTTGTCGATCGTGAACAGAAGGGCGCCCTTCTTGACGATCTGGCCGTCTTTGAAGTCGACGGCGTCGAGATAGCCGGAGACGCGGGCGCGTACCTCGACCGAATTCACGGCGGCGAAGCGGCCGACGTATTCGTCATAATCGGTGACGGTCTTCTTGACCGGCTTGGCGACGGTGACCGCCGGCGGCGGCGGCGCCTTTGCCTGCTGTTGTTGCTGCCCGCAGCCGGCGAGCAAAATAGCGACCGCCAGCGGCAACAACGCATGGCGGGAGAAACGGCGCAGCAATGTTGGGTAAGTCGGCCAAGCGGCCATCGGGCGTGGGGCGTTCATCAGGACCTGCAGTCATCGGGCAACGCGAGGGGAGCAAAACCCGGCCCGTCCCCTTAGACCCGGTAGATAGTGATGTCCACCGTGCGCGCAAGTTCCAACGGTCAACGAAATTTCGTTTCAGGACGCGCGCTTGCCACGAAACGCCGTAAGCCAGGCACGTCCGAAGAATACTGCTATCAGGCCGCCGTAGACCGCCGTGCCCAGGACCGCCAGCGCCGCCAGGATGGCGGCCGCGCGGACGTAATGGTCGAGACCGCCGAGCCAGCCGCTGATGGGCGCGTAGGCGGCATAAAGAACGGCGGCCAGCACCACACCGGCCAACGCCAATCGTACCGCCGAGTGCCGCAGGCGCTCATCGATTCTGAAGTGGCCGGCGCGGTGCGCAAGCCACACCACCAGGCCGAGGTTTATCCAGGCGCCGATCGACGTCGCCAGCGCCAGGCCGACCTGCGCCAGCGGCCCCATCAGCAGCACCTTGAAGCCGATATTGACGGCGGCGGCGGCAAGCGCCGCTTTCACAGGCGTCGCGGTGTCGCCGCGGGCGAAGAAGGTGGCGACGGCGCTGCGAATCAAGACGAAGGGCAAGAGACCGATGGAATAGGCGGCGAGCGTATGGCCGGCGGCGATAGCGTCGGCGTCGGTGAAGGCGCCGCGCATGAACAGCGCCCGCATAATCAGGTCGGGCACCGTGACGAAGGCGGCCAGGCACGGCACCGCCAGGAGCAGCGTGAACTCGATGGCCCGGTTCTGCGCATGCCGCGCGCCGCGGTCGTCGCCGGACGCGATGCGCTGCGACATTTCTGGCAGTATCACCGTACCGGCAGCAATGCCGATCACGCCGATCGGCAGTTGATTGAGCCGGTCGGCGTAATAGAGCGCCGAAACCGCGCCGGTCGGCAGGAAGCTGGCGATGATGGTGTCGGCGAACAACGCCAGTTGCACCCCTGCGGAGCCGATCGTCGCCGGCCCGAGCGCGCGGAAGAAGGCGCGCACGTCGGCATCGAGCTCGGGCCAGCGCAGGCGCGGCAGCACACCGGCGCGCCAGGTATCGCCGCCCACCAGCAGCGCCTGCAGGAAACCGGAGACCAGCACGCCCCAGGCGGCGGCGTGGCCCGCGTTCGGAAAAAAG
>JARRQH010000181.1:0-6227 GCA_037381985.1 Pseudolabrys sp. | reverse complement strand
CCGCGAACTCCATCGGCAGCTCCTGGAACACCTCCTTGCAGAAGCCGTTGACGATCATCGACACCGCGTTCTCCGCCGACAAGCCACGACTGCGGCAGTAGAACAGCTGGTCCTCGCTGATCTTGGAGGTGGTGGCCTCGTGCTCGGCGCGGGCGCTGGGATTGCGCACCTCGATATACGGAAAGGTATGTGCGCCACAGCGATCGCCGATCAGCAACGTATCGCACTGGGTGTGGTTGCGCGCGTTCTCGGCGCGTTGCGCCATGCGCACCAGACCGCGGTAGGTGTTGTCGCCTTCGCCGGCGGAGATGCCCTTGGAGACGATGGTGCTGCGGGTGTTGCGGCCGATATGGATCATCTTGGTGCCGGTATCCGCCTGCTGTTTGCCGCGGGTGACCGCCACCGAGTAGAACTCGCCGACCGATTCGTCGCCGCGCAGCAGGCAACTGGGGTACTTCCAGGTGATCGCCGAACCGGTCTCGACCTGGGTCCAGGAGATCTTGGAGTTCTTGCCCCGGCAGTCGCCGCGCTTGGTGACGAAATTGTAGATGCCGCCCTTGCCTTCGGCGTCGCCCGGATACCAGTTCTGCACCGTCGAATACTTGATCTCGGCATCGTCGAGCGCGATCAGCTCGACCACCGCGGCGTGCAGCTGGTTCTCGTCGCGCATGGGCGCGGTGCAGCCTTCGAGGTACGAAACGTAGGCGCCCTTGTCGGCGATGATCAGCGTGCGCTCGAACTGGCCGGTGTTGGCCTCGTTGATACGGAAGTAAGTCGACAGCTCCATCGGGCAGCGCACGCCCTCCGGCACGTAGACGAACGAGCCGTCGGAGAACACCGCCGAGTTGAGGGTCGCGAAGAAATTGTCGGACGTCGGCACCACGGAGCCGAGATACTTCTTCACCAATTCGGGATGCTCGCGGATCGCTTCCGAAATCGGCATGAAGATCACGCCGGCCTTCTTCAGTTCTTCCTTGAAGGTGGTGGCGACCGAGACGGAATCGAATACGGCGTCAACCGCGACGCGGCCGGACGATCGCATTTCGCCGCCGGTCACGTCGTCGTCGAGCTCGCTCGGCTCACCCTGCTTGCGCACGCCGGCGAGGATTTCCTGCTCTTTCAGCGGAATGCCAAGCTTCTCATAAGTCTTGAGGATTTCGGGATCGACCTCGTCGAGCGAAGCGAACTCCTTTCGCTTCGGTGCGGAGTAATAATAGATGTCCTGATAGTCGATCTTGGGATAGTTGACGCGCGCCCAGCTCGGCTCCTGCATGGTCAGCCAGCGCTTGAAAGCAGCAAGCCGCCACTCGAGCATCCATTCAGGCTCGTTCTTCTTGGCCGAGATATAGCGGACGGTATCTTCGCTAAGGCCTTTGTCGGCCTTCTCGGATTCGATGTTGGTCTCGAACCCGTACTTATACTGGTCAACGTCGATGCTTTTGACCCGCTCGACGGTCTCTTCTACGGCCGGCATCTTTCCCTCCGCTCACGGTTGCAAGGACCGCGGGTTGGATTTGTCGGTTATGGTGGCTCAGCGTTTTGGTTCGCTAGGCTTCCCTGATTGGTTGATCTCTGATCGCTCTCAGAACTCTCTTGTTTCTCTCGGCGCCTCGTTGTTCGCGGTCAAATTCGCGCTCACTTCGGCACCGCCTTCTGCCGCTTTAGGCGGCCAGCTCTCGCTTCTCCTTAACTAATGATCCCGCCAGCATAATCCAAGTTCCGAGAAACTGTTCCACCTGGGCTTCGGTGGTGCTCCGGCCGAGGCTAACCCGCAGCGCCCCGCGCGCCAGATCGGAAGCAACGCCCATGGCCGCCAGCACATGCGAGGCCGCCACCTTGCCGGACGAGCAAGCGGACCCGGACGACAGCGCTATCCCATTGAGATCGAAGGCGATTAGGGCGGTCTCCGCCTTCAGGCCGGGCGCCGCGAACAGGGTCGTATTGGGCAGGCGCGGCGCGTCTGCGCCGAAAATCACGATTTCCGGGGTCGCCGCCTTGAGGCCGACCTCCAGCCGGTCGCGCAAAGCCGCCATGCGGGAGGCGTCCGCCTCGGCCGTGGTCCGCACAGCCGCGGCGGCGGCGGCGGCGCCGAAGCCGGCGATTCCCGCCACGTTCTCGGTGCCGGCGCGCTGACCGCGCTCCTGGCCACCGCCCCGGATCAGCGGCTCGGAAATATGAATGCCGTCGCGGCGGATCAGCGCGCCCGCGCCCTGCGGCCCGCCCAGCTTGTGGGCGGACAGGCTCACGAGGTCGGCGCCGAGTGCCGCCATGTTGCAGTCGATGCGGCCGGGCGCCTGCACCGCGTCCACGTGCAGCAGGCCGTTGGCCAGGTGAACGATCTCAGCGATCTCGGCGATCGGCTGAATGACGCCGGTTTCGTTGTTGGCGAGCATGACCGACACCAGCGGCCGCTCTGCACCCGCCAGCGCCCGTTCCAGCGCGGCCAGATCGACAAGGCCGTCGCCATCGACGGCGAGTTCGGTAACCTGCTCCGGCGCAAAGCGCCCGCCGCTCAGCACGGACGGATGCTCCACCGCCGAGACGAACAGCCGGTCGCGGGGGGCCTTCTCGGCCCCGGCCTCCAGCGCTCGCGTCAGCGCCAGCATGTTGGCCTCGGTCGCGCCCGAGGTGAAGGTGACGTTCTTGGCCTCGGCGCCCACCAGGGCGGCCACCGCAGCGCGGGCGTCCTCCACCAGGGCGCGGGCGGCCCGGCCCTCGGCATGGACCGACGAGGCATTGCCGGTAGCGCCCAGGGCGGCCGCCAAGGCGTCCCGGGCCTCCTCCCGCAGAGGAGCCGTTGCGTTCCAGTCGAAATAGGCCCGTTCGGTCATCTGAGCTCTGCGTTCGGTCTGCTCGCTCGTATCGCATACGGTAACAAAGTACCGCAAGTGTCTATATGGCGCAAAAAACTTGCTTTTTGCCCTGGGTGCCATGCTAGAAGCCGGACCCATGCGGGCCCACTTATAGCCTGTGTCGCGCTTGTGAACAGCGGAAATCACATAATTAGAATAGTTCTAAAGTTGGCGCCGGGCCGCCGTTAGTCCGCCTATCGCGCCGCCACCCCTGACGCGCCGCTCGCGGCGAACTGGTTCGAGGTCAATCGAATGCCTGAGGTCATCTTCACCGGTCCCGCCGGCCGTATCGAGGGACGCTACCACCCGGCACGGCAGAAGAACGCGCCGATCGCCATCGTGCTGCATCCGCACCCGCAGTTCGGCGGCACCATGAACCACCCGATCATCTACCAGATGTACTACGCCTTCGTGCATCGCGGGTTCTCGGCGCTGCGCTTCAACTTCCGCGGCGTCGGCCGCAGCCAGGGCAACTTCGACCACGGCACCGGCGAACTGTCGGACGCGGCGGCCGCGCTCGACTGGGCGCAGAGCATCAACCCGGAGGCCAAGAGCTGCTGGATCGCCGGCTTCTCGTTCGGCTCCTGGATCGGCATGCAGCTTTTGATGCGCCGCCCGGAGATCGAGGGCTTCATCTCGATCTGCCCGCCAGCCAACCTCTACGACTTCTCGTTCCTGGCGCCCTGCCCGTCTTCGGGCCTGATCATCCACGGCGACAAGGACGCGGTGGTGCCGCACAAGGACGTCAACACCCTGGTCGAGAAGCTGAAGACGCAAAAGGGCATCGTCATCGAGCAGAAGGTGGTGCCCGGCGCTAACCACTTCTTCGACGGCAAGGTCGATACCCTGCTGGAGCAGATCGGCGGCTATCTCGACAAGCGGCTGAAGATCGAGCGTAAGCCGACCGAAGCGGCGTAAGCGTTTCGACCGCTTCAGAAATCTCTTCACGTCATGGCCGGGCTCGTCCCGGCCATTTCGTTTTTAGGAGGCAAGACTGTCATCGTCCGCGAAGGCGGACGATCCAGTGCTCGTGGTCTTAGCCAGACAATTCAGCCTACGTTTGCTGGATGCCCCGCATTCGCGGGGCATGACAGTCTGTGATGGCCGCGGGTCAAAGCCTTACGAAAACTTCTTCACCGCCAGCACGGCATTGAGCCCGCCGAACGCGAACGAGTTCGACATGGCGGCGTTGACCGGCATCGCACGCGCTTCGTTCGGCACGACGTCGAGATCGCAAGCGGGATCGGAGCCGAGATAGTTGATCGTCGGCGGTACCACGCTTTCGCGCACAGCCATCACCACGGCCACCATTTCGAGCGCGCCGGCCGCGCCGAGCGCGTGCCCGACCATCGACTTCGTGGACGACACCGCGAGCTTGTCGGCGTGCGCGCCGAAGATCTGGCGGATGGCCTTGGTCTCGGTCTCGTCATTGATGGCGGTGCCGGTACCATGGGCATTGACGTATTGGATGTCTTGCGGCGCCAGCTTGGCCTCGTCCAGCGCCTGCTGCATGGCGCGCGTCATGCCGCCCAGATCGGGTGCGGTGAGATCGGCGGCGTCCGCCGTCATGCCGAAGCCGACAATCTCGCACAGGATGTTGGCGCCGCGCGCCTTGGCCCGCTCCAGCGGCTCCAGCACCATCATGGCCGCGCCCTCGCCCAGGATCAGACCCTTTCGATCCTTCGAAAACGGCCGGCAGGTGTCGGGCGCCATCACGCGCATGGCTTCCCAGCCCCGCACGGTGCCGAAATTGATGCAGGCCTCGGTGCCGCCGGTGACCGCACAATCGACCATGCCGGAACGGACCATCTGGAACGACAGCCCGATGGCATGGTTGGCCGACGAACAGGCGCTCGCCACCACGAAGGCCGGCCCGCGCAGGCCGCATTGCATCGACACCTGACTGGCCGGCGCGTTGGTCATCAAGCGCGGCACGGTCAGCGGAAAGACGCGCGTCTTGTTGTCGACGTAGAGCCGCCGGTAGTTGTCGTCGAGGGTGTTCTGCCCGCCGGCGCCGGTGCCGACGATGGTTGCCGTGCGCTGCGACAGCGGCATGTCGAATTCGATTCCCGCCTGCGCGATCGCTTCGCGCGCGGCCACCACGGGAAATTGCGAGACCCGGTCGAGCGTCGAGAGCGCGCGCTCATCGAAATACTGGAGCGGGTCGAAGCCGCGCACCTGGGCGGCATTCTTCTGGCTCAGCTCCGCCGCGCCAGAGATGTTCTCGATGGGCCCGATACCGCTCCGACCCGCCTTGAGGCCTTCCCAATAGGAAGCGTTGGTGAGACCGAGCGGCGTGACGGCCCCGAGGCCGGTAACAACGACACGATGCACGTGGGTCACGACTTCTTTTCGGCCACCAGCTTTTCGATGGCCTTGACGACATCGTCGACGGTATCGAATTCGGTGCGCGGGTTGTTGGTGTTGGCGTTATAGGGGATCGAGATGTCGAACTTCTCTTCCAGATCGAAAATCATCTCCACGGCGTCGAGCGATTCGAGGCCCAGATCCTCGAGCCGGTCGGTCAATTCCACCGTCGGCTTGTCGACCCGTTTCTTCTTGGCAATGATCTCAATCACATCCTTGGCAACATCGGTCATCGCGTTTGATCCCCACTATTGACTGACCGTTCCACCGCCTCGAGCCGCGCGTTGATGTCATCAACCTTGCCATGCAGGCGCTTCTGCCGGCTGGCGTACATGAACTGCTCGACCGAGCGCTGGTGCGGCTGCGCCGGAAAACCGGACACGAGCGTGCCCGCCGCCACGTTGCTGGCAACCCCGGACCCAGCGGCGACCACCGCCTGATCTCCGATCGTGACGTGATCCGCAACCCCCACGCCGCCCCCCAGCCGCACGCGATCGCCGATGCGAACGCTGCCGGAGATGCCGACCATGCCGCAGATCATGCAGTTTTCCCCGACGGTGACATTGTGGCCGATGTGGACGTGATTGTCGATTTTGGTGGCGCGCCCGATGCGCGTGGTTTCGATGGTCGAGCGGTCGATGGTGGTGCCGGCGCCGATCTCCACCTCGTCGCCGAGTTCGACCGTGCCCAGCGAATGCACCCGTGTCACCATCATACCGGGCACGAAGGCCGTCGGCGAGGCGAGATCCGGCGCGTAGCTGAAACCGTCGGCGCCGATCACCGCGTTGGCGTGGATGGTGACGCCGTTGCCGACGCGGACGCGGTCACCGATCCGCACGCCGGCATGGAACAGGCATTGCGCGCCGATCTCGACGTCGGCGCCCACGGTGACCTGCGGCAGGATAACGGTGCCAGCACCGATGCGGCTGCACGCGCCCACCACCGCGTAAGGCCCGATGCTGACGCCCTCGCCGAGCTCCGCGTCGGCGGCGACCACCGCGGTTGGGT
>JARRQH010000180.1:5545-11785 GCA_037381985.1 Pseudolabrys sp. | reverse complement strand
TTCCACCAGAAATTCGGCAACGGCAACGTCACCGCGGTGGACGGCAACAAGCTCACCATCCGCTTCGACAAGGCGGGCGAAAAGCGCGTGGTGGATAGTTTTGTCGAGAGGGTGTGAGGCTCTTTTCCCTCTCCCCGCTTGCGGGGAGAGGGTGGCGAGCGAACGTAGTGAGCGAGACGGGTGAGGGGCGCTTTGCTAGGCGCTCAGACTCGCGGCCACGCCCCCTCACCCGATTTCCTTGCTACGCTCGGAAATCGACCTCTTCCCGCACGCGGGGAGAGGTGAAAACCCACAATCTCTGCTACACTCCCGCGCGGAGGTGCATCGATGACCCGACACCGCACCGATAACGGCACCAGCCTGGCGCCCGAGGCGCCGGCGGCCGGCTACGAGCGCGATTTCTATTCCTGGCTGATATCGTCGAGCGGGCGATCAGGCCCCAGACAATTACGAGAAAAAATAGCCTATTCGCCGGCAGCGAGAGTGGTGGACGAACTTGGGCTACGGTGGCCACCTTGCTGCAAACGGCTAAAATGAATGCCGCTGATCCGCTCGACCGGCTCTCCCTGGCCTTGACCCGCATTGCTCAAGGCTGGCCAGCATCCGAAATCAACGCGCTCGCGCCCTGGAACTTCAAGCCTGACGTTATCGGCTGACCGCTTACGGTATAGTTCTCATCATCACCCGGCGCCGCGCGCCAGCTTGCCACCTCTTGGTATAATGCCGGGTATGCGCTCTACAGTGTGCAAATATCGACGGGCGGTATGCGCGCCGTCGTTGATCCGTCCGCGGCCCTGGGCCCCGGTTCCCGCAATCAGGCTCAAACCCGACGCGTCCCGGCGCAGAGCCTCACGGTATTATTGAGTCTTTGGTCGCAAGCGCGTTGGTGAGCAGGCAATCCGGTTTAGGGGCGCGAGAGGACCGCCGTGTGTTGAATTGGCCCAGATCGTCGTGTTCCCGGATCAGATCAATCGAGCCTCAAGTTTGCGTCGGCCCGATTGGAATCCGGGTCCCGAAACCAGCGATCAAGAAGATGAACGAGAATAATCGTGGCACTCAGTGGAACAGCGACCGCCACCCAAACCATATGAAATCTCAGCGTATCGGCTTCCAGTAGCGGCTGACAACCCAGAAAGCCGCGCCCAAATGTGCCGTGGAGGTCGAACAGCGAAAAGTAGATGATGGGGCAGAGAAAAACGGCGACGGCGAGGCTGTGCATGATGTCCGCGAACCGGCCCAGCAGATGAGGGCGCGGTGGCATGACGCTTTCGAGGCCAAACGGCGTTGGGCCAGGAGATCGAGGCCGATGGACTCTTCGCTGGCCGCGCCAGATCGCTCGCTGCTCCGCAGTTCGATCCTGACCGGCGCTTAGACGCTTCCAACGGACGCCATCGCAATAACCCTGAGCGGGCTGCCCGAACCATGACGGATCTTCAGCGGTGCGGCGACGATCACCGCGCCGCGTACCGGCAATCGGTCGAGCGCATTGAGGCATTGCAGGCCATAGCGACCGTTGCCGTGCAGAATGTAATGCGCCGGATAGGGAGGATTTAAATGACTGCCCTGCCCGGCATCCGTACCGATCGTCTCGACGCCGAAGCCAACGATGTCGCGCTCCTTCACAAGGAACTCCATCGCGTCCGGCGCCGGCCCCGGCGAATGGGTGCCGTCCTCACGCAGATTGAGATATTTTGCCGTCCCGAGATGCTTCGACCAGTCGGTACGGAAGAGAACCCAGGAGCCGGGCTCAATAGCGCCATTTTCGCTCTCCCACGCTTCCAGATGGCCGCGCGTCAGCAGGAAGTCCTCGTCGGCGGCACTTTCAACCGAAAAATCGAGGACGACAGCAGGCCCCATCAGCTTGTCGAGAGGAACGGCGTCGACCGTCCCTTGCGGCAGGTTGCGACCGGAAATCCAGTGCGACGGAGCGTCGAAATGGGTACCCGCATGTTCGCTCATAGAAAGGTTGTTCCAGTACCAGCCGGGTCCGCGCCCGTCGTAGCGCGAGACTTCCTCCATGCGGAACGGCTGGCACTGGCCGAATTCCGGCGGCAACACCATGACCGGGAAATCGGGGGAAAGCGTGTGGGTCAGGTCGATGATCTCGATCCCCCCACCGCGAATGCCGCCGACAAGTGCTGAGAGAAGCGCCTCCGCGCCCGGATTCGATGAAGCACTCACTTTCCGAGCTCCCGTTCAAGAACCTTGGGGTCATCAAGGAAACGCTGCGCAATATCCTTGGCGACGTCGCCGACGAAGCTTTCCTCGATGCCCTCTTCAAGCGCCGCCACCACCGCCCGTGCGATCTGCACCGGCGCCACCTTCGGCGGCGGCACTTGCTGGCGCCAGTCGTCGTCGACCGGCCCCGTGAAGACGCTCATCACCCGCACGCCGCCCGGGCGCATCTCTGAGCGCAGGCACTGCAAAAGCGAGTTGCGCGCGGCGGCACTGGCCGAATAGAAGCCAAAATCGGGGGTGTTGGCGAGCGCATGGACCGGCAAAACATCGACGAAAGCGGCGGCCGAATTGACGCCGTCGGCGCCGCGTCCGCGCATGCCCGGCCCGAAGGCCTGGGCGAGCCGCTGCAGACCGAAGACGTTGACGTCGAAGGCCTCGCGCGCCGTCACCAGCCCGCCCTCGCCGAAGAGCCCGCCGGGCCGCACATAATCGGCGGTGTTGACGACGATGTCCGTCTTGCCGCCGATCTCGCCGGCGAGTTCGGTAACCGACGTCGTGTCGGTGAGATCGAGCGGCATGATCTCGACATTCGGGATCGACTCCAGCTTCGCCTGTCCGGCAAACGGCTTCCACGACTCGGCGATGCCGACGAAGACGGTCGACGCCCCGGCCTTCGACAGGGCCGCGGCCACCGCCTGCCCGACGGCCTCGCGGCCGCTCGTCACTAGCACCCGCCGATGCCTGGGACTTGCCGTCAGTTCGCAATATTCCGGATCGTCGGCCATGTTCTCGCTCTCCGTTTCTGGAAGCGCCATCAGGACTGCATTGCCGCTCTTGTCGAGCTTCGCCACCATACGCACCGGCCCCGGCACGGCTACGTCGCCATGCAGGTGCGCGACGATCGAAGGTCCGCAATCGAGCCGCACCATGCCGACACGCCACGGCGTGCGCTCGCGGAAATAGAGATCGGTGCTGGTACGGATCACCGTCTCGGCGATCACCGACCCACGGTCGTCGACGGGTCGGAACTCGATATCCGTCGACAGACACCCCGCGCAAGCATCGCGCGGCGGATAGGAAACCGTGCCGCAGGCCTCGCAAACCTGCAATGCGAAGACGCCGCGGGAGGCGGCGGCCGTCAGCTTCAACGAAGCGCGACTGCGCTGCAGCGGCGGCGATTCGGGTGGCCGCGTGACTTTCTGTGGATCCTTCTTTGGTGGAGGGACGATGGGATCGGTCATACGCCGCTCCCCTGAAGGATGGCCGCCCCCGAGCACAGGCCGCGATCGTAATTGATCATGCCGAAGCCCGACACGAGAGCGGTGCACGCGCTCTCGACCGGCTTGGACAACGACTGCCCCGTCACCTGCCGCAGCGCCTCGACCATGCCGAGATAGCCCCCGGCCGCACCGGCCTGCCCGGCCGAAAGCTGGCCGCCCGATGTGTTCTGCGGGAAATCGCCGCCATTCGTCATGTCATGGGTGCGGACGAATTCCGGCCCCTCGCCCTTGCCGCAGAAGCCGAGATCCTCGAACTGCATCATGACGATGACCGGATAGTCGTCATAGGTTTCCAGCACGTCGACGTCATCCGGCCCGCAGCCCGCCATCGCGTAGAGTTCATCGACATCCATCGCCCAGCCGCCGCGCATCTGGATCGGGTCGTCGGGAAAGGCATTGTGCCGCTCGATGGTGGAGAGCAGCTTCGCATGCGGCAGGCCGAGATCCTTCGCCACGTCTTCCGTTGTAACGAGAAAAGCCTCGGCGCCGGCACAGGGCATGACGCAGTCGAACAGATGGATCGGGTCGGCGATGGCGCGCGCCGCCATGTAGTCGTCGAGCGTCAGTTTCTTCTTCATGATGGCATGCGGATAGGTCAACGCGTTGTCGCGCTGGGCGACACAGATCCTGCCGAAGTCCTCGCGCGTCGCGCCATAGGCGCGCATGTAGTGGTCGGTCAGCAGCGCAAAGGAGCCGTTCGGCCCGCCATAGCCGTAGGGATAGCTCGCATCCTGCGCGAAGCGCGAGAAGGACGAGAGCAGCTTGCGGAAGGAATCGACCTGGTTGGCATCCCCGCCGACGCAGGCGACGATCGTCGCGTCACCCGCCTCGACCGCGCGTGCCGCCCGCCGCAGCGCGACGACCGCACTCGCCCCGCCCATCGGAATATTGTCGAGCCAGCGCGGCGTCAGGCCCAGATGCTGCGTCAACCCGACGGCGGTATCCGGCGCCAGCGTGAAGCTCGACACCGACAGACCGTCGATATCCGTCGGCCGGATACCCGCGCGCTCCGTCAACTCCTTCAGCGCACGCGCAATCCACCAATGCGCCGTCTCGATCGAATAGCGCACATAAGCAATGCTGACCGGAACCGCGACCACCACGTCACGATAGGGCCGGCGGGACGGCTTCAATGGCATCTGTTTTTCCGTCTGCGGGGTTTCGACCATCGCCGGCCATCATGGCGTGCCTAGAGATCAAGGACGAGCCTTGGGGTCTTGGCGCGCGACACACAGATCTGCATCACCTTGTTAGACGCCTTTTCTTCGTCGCTGAGGACAACGTCGCGGTGCTCGGGAACGCCCTCGACGACGACCGTCTGGCAAATACCGCAATCGCCCCTCTGGCAATCGTAAACGACATCGATGCCCGCTTCCTCGAGCGCCTGAATGATGGACTGGTCGGGTGCCACGGTCACGACCTGGCCGGTGGACCTGATTTCCACCTCGAACGCCTCATCGCCTGCCGCCGGGGCGGGCGACGCCGTAAAGAGCTCGTAGTGCAGGGCGCCGGCCGGCCTGCTGGCTTCCGCCCAGACAGTCTTGATGGCTTCGATCATGCCGGCCGGCCCGCACACGTAAACCTGGCCGTCCGGTGGCAGCTTGCCGACCAGCTCGGCGAGGTCCGGCCGGCCCGCCTCCGAATCGTCGTAATGGACCGACAGCCGCTCGCCGCAAAGATCGGAAAGCGGCGGCAGGAACGCCAGTTCACCTTCGGCACGTCCGAGATAATGCAGATGGAAATCGCGATCCTGCCGTACAAGAGACGCAGCCATTGAAAAGAGCGGCGTGATCCCGATGCCGCCGGCAAGCAGCAAGGCGGGCTCGTTCCCCTCCTGCAATTCGAAATGGTTGATCGGACCGGTTGCCGTGACCGCGTCTCCCAGTTCGAGACCGTGCATGTAACGCGATCCGCCGGCGCTCCGGGGCTCAAGCACGGTGCCCAGCGCATAGTGGCGTCCGGTGCGCCACTCCGGCAGATCGACCAGCGAATAGGGCCGATCGCCGCCGGACGGCAGCTTGACGCGAATGTGCGCCCCAGCCGTCCATGCCGGCAAAGGCGTGTCCGAAACCGTTTCTAACACGATCCGTCGCACACGCCCGGTCTCGGACTGGATGTCGCATACCTTGTACTTCAGGTCCGTCAAACGGTTCCTCCGATGTCGCTTTTCCCTCCGGACGCCACAGGCGCGCGATGCAGACCGGCGCGCACGAGCGCACCGAAGAAGTCCTTCATCCGGGCGCGCCTCAAGGCGTCCACCTGTCCGGTCCCATATTCGTAAAAGCCACGGCCGTCACGGAAACCGTTCTTTCCCGCCGCCATGTTTTCCCGCACGATGTCCGGCGCCGCGAAGCGCTCGCTGCCCATCGCCTTGGTCATGTAGTCGCTGGCATAATAGAGAATGTCGCCGCCACCCCAGTCGATGAACTCGAGCAGGCCGAGGATGGCAAAACGAAGCCCGAACCCGTATTTCACTGCCCGGTCGACATCCTCGGCCGAGGCGATACCCTCTTCTACCAGCCTTGCCGCCTCGTTCATCGCAAGCGTCTGGATCCTCGGCACGATATAGCCGGGCGACGTCTTGCAGACGACCGGCACCTTGCCGACGGATTCAAGCAGGCAGCGCATCTCGTCAACCACCTCGACGTCGGTCGACGCCGCCGGGCTGACCTCGACCAGTGGAACGAGAAAGGCCGGGTTCAGCCAATGCGCATTCAGAAAGCGCTTCGGCCTGTCGGTCCAGCCGGCAAGCTGCGTCGACAAAAATGTCGATGTCGTTGAA
>JARRQH010000180.1:0-5538 GCA_037381985.1 Pseudolabrys sp. | reverse complement strand
AAGGGCGGCTCTCGGTCTCATTTCGCGCCTTCTGTTTCCGGGACCGCCTCGAATACGATCGACGCCCCGGTCAGGGCCTCCTCAAGTCGCGAACGGGGAAACAACGAAACGCGTTCGAGGATGCCGTCGATCGCATTCCCGTCGAAGCCGCCGAGGTCGGAAACGATCTTCAGCGATCCCCGTATTTCATTGAAGGTTTGCTCAAAGAAAGTCGAGGTCGCTCCAGCGTCGCGGGTCTTCGCATCAAGAAGCCGCACTTCGTGGCCCGCATAGGCGAAGCAGTGCGCAATGCCGCGTCCCATCCGACCGGCACCGACGCAAGCAATGATGGACTTCGCATTATCGACCATTCTGACAACTCAACTCCAAGCTTGGCGCCCCGACCCGCATCCGGCGAGGTAAGGCCGGATTGGAGAAGCGCTATTCGACCGCCATGCGACGCCGGTCGGGCATCACCGCAAAAATCGTACATTCTCGGAAAATTTAGCTATTTTCGTAAGAAAATTTTCCACGTGAAAGTGGGCCTGTCAAGGTGCCTGACGTCGGCGCCAGGGATAGGCCGCGCCGACGGCCGAGGTCGACCTCGTTCTCGTCTGGACTTGACCAGCCTTCGGCAAAGCTTCACCAGCGTGAGGGAGATGTTCCCGTCCATGTCTTGAAGGCCCGCCAGAAGACCGTGCTGTCAGCATATCCCATCTTGTTGGCGATCTCGGAAACCCGAAGATCCTGATGAAGGAGATGGCTGCAGGCAACCGATTGGCGGTGTTCGCGGATCAGACTGCGCAGGCATAGGCCCTCGCGTTCCAGATGTCGCTGCAAAGTCCTGGGGGGCAAACTCAACTCATCCGCAATCGACTTGAGCGTCAACGGCCTCTGGCCCAGATTTATCGCTATAAGCGATTTCACCTTCTGCACAAGCGATGGTGCATCGGTCCCGTCGTCAACGAGTTCTGCGATATGACGCTGCAGTACTCCGCTGAGGTCCCTGTCCTCTTCGCGATACACCGTCGCAGCTTCCTTAGCGTCAATGACGAGTAGGTTTCCTGACTGGCCGAAATAGACCGGAGCGCCGAAGATCGTCTGTAGAGCGTGTCTTTCGCTGGGTGCATGGTGCTCGAAATGCACTTCGATCGGCCTCCATCGAGACGAGAAGCAGTTTCTCACGAGTTGACAAATTGTGGCCAGCGAATATTCACTGTCTTGCCGGCGTGGCCAGATCGAGGCTTCCGATATCTCGTATTTCCAGATCAGGTAGCCGTCTTCGTGGAACAGGGCGGAACCGGTCGCGCTCTGAAGCGAATTCACATATTTCGAGATGTGATCGAACGCATCGGCAATGGTTGCCGAGATCGAAAAGAGCAAGCCCATAGGGCCGATATCGGCGGGCCTAAAGCTTATCCCAAGATGCGCCCCCAACAGCGGATCTCCGACGAAGTCGGCGGCGTCCTCAAAAAGCGAAACGTACCGTGCCATAGGTAATATGGCATACGGATCGTTGAGCGATTCACGCCTGATCCCGTGTCGCGCAAGCAATAGAGCCGTGTCGCGTCCTTTCGCCTCCAGACGTTGTACGATCGGCCGCATGACTGAAGATCGAACAGACGGAACCGGTGGCATCCGCCGATTTGCACCAAATGTCGACGCCACGCGCTTCTCCTCCCGGCGTGCCTCGCATTATCGCAGCCCGACCACTTCATTCGGGAATGCGACTCTCGTCGCCACCCTGCACGCCGGCCCACCCACGACGTGATGAAGACCTGAGACGCTTATGCGCACCTGCAAAAAGCGGAGGTCGGAATTCAGGCTGGCGCATATTATCGAAAGTCTGGCATATTATGCAATATCATCCAGCACACCTGATCCCTATCATTTTCCAATTACAAGCAGAAAACAGGGGGATTCAGATGACCGCGCAAGGAGACATTTCGGCGCCGAGCGCGCGCTTGGCCAAGAACTCAGTTGGACTGGCGCACATTGTATTTTTCGTCGTGGCTGCCGCAGCGCCACTAACGGCCGTCGTCGGCGCCTCGCCGGCGGCATTTGCTTTCGGCAACGGCCCGGGCGTGCCGGGTGCATTCGTTCTGGCGGGCATTCTCTACCTGACCTTTTCCGTCGGCTTTACCGCGATGAGCCAGCATGTCGGCGGGGCGGGCGCCTTCTACACATATATCACCAACGGGATCGGCAAGCCGGTCGGCGTCGGCGGCGCCATGATCGCGCTCGTCACCTACAGCGCCGTCCAGATCGCGATCTACGCCCTGTTTGGTCTGTTTCTTGCCAACGCCATGGCCTCCCTCTGTTTGGTCTGGTTCTTGCTAACGCCATCGCCTCCCTCGGCGTCCGATTGCCCTGGTGGGCGTGGTCGTTCGCCGCATTGATCGTTGTCTACATCTGCGGACAACGGAACATCGTCTTCTCGGGCCGGATTCTGGGCGTATGCATGGTCGCCGAGGTGATAATCCTATTACTGCTCGACATCGGCATTTTGATCGCCGGAGGCGGCCCCAATGGGATCGGCTTCAGTTCGTTTTCTCCCTCGGTTGTCTTCACTCCGGGCCTCGGCGTTGCCTTCGTCTTCGTCGTCGGATCCTTCATCGGCTTCGAGGCAACAGCAATCTTCGGCGAGGAAGCCATTCGTCCGGAGAAGACCATTCCGAGGGCTACCTACACGGCGGTCTCGCTGATCACCGCGTTCTATGCATTCTCCACCTGGGCGATCGTCCAGTATTACGGCTTCGCGAACGTTCAGGCCGTCGCCAACGCCAATTTCGAGACGTTCTTTTTTGCGGCCTGTGACAAGGTTCTCGGCCCTTGGGCGACCCACACCATGAACCTGCTTCTGATCACCAGCCTGTTCGCCTGCATTCTGTCATTTCACAACACCCTCAACCGCTACTTCTTCGCGCTCGGGCGCGAAGGCGTGGCGCTGAGGGCGCTCGGCAAGGTGCATCACCGCCATGGCTCGCCGCATATCGCGGGACTCGCCCAGAGCCTCGTGGCCGGCGTTATCCTCGCCTTCTTTATCGCGGCCAATGCCGACCCTTACGCCGTTGTCTTTTCATGGATGTCGGCGTTGACGGTCATTGGCATCCTCGTGGTGCAAGCACTGGTATGCGTGGCTATCGTTCGCTATTTCCGCAAGACGCCGAACGATCATGGCGTATTCACAACGATGATTGCGCCGACGGCGGCCTTCATAGGGCTTGTTGGCGCGCTTTGGCTCGTAATCTCTAATCTCTCGCTTCTTTCGGGGAGCAAGAGTCTGATCGTCGCATCGTTTCCCTATGCGATCGTCATCGTGGGCGCCCTCGGAGCCCTCTTTGCAATGTGGTTGCGAGGCTCGAGGCCCGAGCTTTACGCAAGCCTCGGCACAGCCTTCGAGTAGAGGACGCCGCCACATTTTACTGCCGACGCGCTGATCGGCGCCGGCAAGCACCGTCCCGCACGAGCGGCCATCACTTCAACTCTCGAAACAAGCGAGGAGAGACGTCATGCTTTCACGAGAGCACAACTACATCAGAGAGCAGAATACGCGTCATCAATTCCACCCGATGATTCATCCGTTGCTGTCCCGGCAGCATCCGCCCCAGATCATCATGTCTGGCGCTGGGGTTTATGTGACGGACATCGACGGAAAGACCTATCTCGACGGACTCGGAGGCCTCTGGAACGTCAATGTCGGGCACAACCGGCCGGAAGTAAAGAAGGCGATCGTCGAGCAGATGGATCGCATCTGCTATTATTCGTCCTTCGCCGGAACAGCTACGGCGCCGTCGATTGAACTCTCGGCAAAGATCGTTTCGATGGCCGCCGAGGAGGATATGAGCAAGGTCCTGTTCTCGGCGAACGGCTCTGACGCGGTTGAGACAGCGCTGAAGCTGGCGCGGCAATATTGGAAGCTGGCCGGGGAGCCATTAAGGACGAAGTTCATCTCCCTCAAACAGGGATATCACGGGGTCCATCTGGGCGGCGTGTCGGTCAACGGCAGCACCTATTACAGGGCGACCTACGAGCCCTTAGTACCCGGTTGCTTTCAGATCGACTCGCCCTGGCCCTATCGCAATCCCTGGACTGAAGATCCCGAAGAATTGGCCGCAATCGTCGCCAAGCTTCTGGAGCGCGAGATCGTTTATCAGGGACCGCACACAGTCGCTGCCTTCATCGCCGAGCCGGTGCAGGGCGCAGGCGGCGTCATCGTGCCGCCCGCAAGCTTCTGGCCTAAGGTCCGCGAAGTCCTCGACCGGCACGGGGTCTTGCTGATCTCTGACGAGGTCGTCACCGGCTTCGGCCGTACGGGATCAATGTTCGGCGCCCGCGGCTGGGGCGTCAAGCCGGATATCATGTGCCTGGCAAAGGGCTTGTCGGCAGGCTACATTCCGATGGGCGCGACGGCGATTAGCGAACGCTTGGCATCGGCATGGTATTCTGACGTCACGCCGGACGGTTTTGTCATGCACGGCTACACGGCGACCGGCCATCCCCTCGGCTGCGCGGCGGCGTTGGCAGTTCTCGACATCGTTGAATCCGAGAATCTTCCGGCGAATGCCGCGAAACAGGGCGCGCGGCTGCTGGAGGGCCTCACACCGCTGCCAAAGCTCTCCTCGATCGTCGGGGAAGTGCGCGGCAAGGGCCTGATGGTCGGCGTCGATCTCGTCAGCGACAAGGACACGCGCAAGCCCCTCGATCCGGCCTCCGGCAAAGCGGACATAATTGCCGCATACGCACGCGAGGAAGGCGTGATCGCGCGTCCGGCGGGCTCGACGATCATCCTGTCACCACCGCTGGTGATCGGCAAGACCGAGGTCGACAAGATCGTCGATGCCCTGACGGCCGCCTTCACCCGGTTCGAGAAGGAAGCCTGACAGCCATTACCTTACGGGTGCACCGTGTTCGGACACCGACCCCGCCACAGGTGCCCGCAAGCCGCCCTGAATAACTTCATTTCCAAAAATTCGCACGGTCCGAAGGGCTGACACTCTAAGGCAGGGGCCTGCGCAGCCCCCGCCGCCATTTTCCGCATCGCGAGACGGACTGCTCGTCGAGCGGCGGAAATCGCCCGACCGACCGCACCGCGTCCCTCCCCTGACCGCTCCTGCCTTCACCGCCGATCCTGTCGTCGGCGAAATGCGGCCACGTCGCTGCGCCAACGGCAGCGACAATCTTTTGCACGCCTTGCATCTAGTTGTAGGCGATGCAGACGGACTTCGTTTCGAGATAATTGTCGAGCGCAGCCCGGCCGTGCTCGCGCCCCACACCGGACTGCTTGAAGCCGCCGAACGGCATGTTCTGGTCGGGAAGATTGTGCGAGTTCACCCACACCGTTCCCGCCTGGATCCTTGGCGTATAGCGCATGACCTTGTTGAGATTCGTGGTCCAGATCGAAGCGCCGAGGCCATAGCGCGTGTCGTTCGCCATTGCGATCGCGTCCTCCGGATCGTCGAACGGGGTTATTGTCGCGACCGGACCGAAAACCTCATCCTGCATGATGGCGCTCTTGGGCTCTGCATCAAGGAATATTTCAGGGCGGACGAAATAGCC
>JARRQH010000179.1:2083-15352 GCA_037381985.1 Pseudolabrys sp. | reverse complement strand
TCGCGCAGCCGCTCGTCATCACTGGGCCGGATTTTCATTTCTTCGCCCGCCGCCAGGCGGAAGCCGTCGGCGTCGACGCCACCGTGGTGATCGAGCCGCTGCGGCGCGACTCGGGGCCGGCGATCGCGGCCGCCGCCGCGGTCGCGCGTGAGCGCGATCCGGACGCGGTGGTGCTGGCGCTTGCCGCCGACCACATCATCCTCGACGAGCCCGAATTCCGCGCCACCTGCCTCGCCGGCCGCGCCGGCGCTGAGGCCGGCCGCATCGTCACCTTCGGCATCAAGCCGACCGAGCCGAAGACCAGCTACGGCTACATCCTGCCGGGCGAGGCCCTGGCCGCGGAAGGCGTGCACGCAGTCGCGCGCTTCGTCGAGAAGCCCGATGCAGTGACCGCCGCGCGCTACGTGAAGGAAGGCTATTTGTGGAACTCCGGCAACTTCCTGTTCCGCGCCGACGTGCTGCTCGAGGAAGTGGCGCGGCTGGAGCCGGAAATGGCAGAAGCCGTCGAAGCGGCGGTGGCGGAGGCGTCGACCGATCTAGGCTTCCTGCGTCTCGGAACAGTGGCCTTCGCGCGCGCGCCGCAGAAGTCGATCGACTACGCGGTGATGGAAAAGACCGACCGCGCCGCGGTGATCGCCGGCGATTTCCGCTGGTCGGACATCGGCAGTTGGGACGCGCTGTTCGACATCACGCCGCGCGATGAGCGCGGCAACGTCACGCACGGCCCGGTGGTCGCCGAGGACGCGCAAGGCTGCGTTATCCATTCCGACGGCCGGCTGACCGCGGCGATCGGCGTCAATGACCTCGTGGTGGTGAGCACCGCCGACGCCGTGATGGTGGTGCCGCGCGCGCGCAGCCAGGAGGTCAAGGAGTTGGTTGCCCGGCTCAAGGCCGAACAGCGCAAGGAAGCGACCGAGCACAAGCGCGGCCACCGGCCCTGGGGCTATTACGATACCATCGACCTAGGCGAGCGCTTCCACGTCAAGCGCATCGTGGTCAATCCGGGCGGCATGCTATCGTTGCAGAAGCATCGCCACCGCGCCGAGCACTGGGTGGTGGTGCGCGGCACCGCCGAGGTCACCATCGGCGAGGACACCAAGGCCGTACACGAGAACGAGTCGATCTTCATTCCGATCGGCAGCGTTCATCGGCTTGCCAACCAGGGCAAGATCCCGCTCGAGCTGATCGAGGTGCAGACCGGCAGCTATCTCGGCGAGGACGACATCGTCCGGCTCGAGGACGTCTACAAGCGCGAATAATCGGCGCCGGCATTTTCCGCCCTCGCATTCTGGCCGCGCTGCGCGGCACGCGCCGTTAGCCAGACCGCGCGACCGGCGCGTCCGGAATTAACTATTAAACAAAATAGGACAGTAAAATACAATTCGGTAACCTTTCGATAACCATGGCGGCTGCACGCTTCGACATGACAGCCCGAGACGGACGGCGACGTTCAGTCAGCGGAATGGAAGCCATTACGTGATCGGTAATGGCCAGGCGAAGCGTACAGGCGGCGCCCATGGTTGAAGCGTATATGTATTTCGCGGCCGGATTTCTGCTCGCGGCTCTCGGTCTTCTTGCGTTCGTGCCGCTCGTCCACGGGCGCGCCGTCCGGCTGACGCGGCGGCGGCTGGAAGCCATGATCCCGGCGTCGGCGGCGGAAATCATGGCCAACAAGGATCTCCTGCGCGCCGAATTCGCCATGTCGACGCGCCAACTCGAGATCGCACTTGGCGAACTCAAGGTCAGAAGCGCGGGCGATCGCGCGGAACTCGGCCGCAAGACCGATGCCGTCCATCGACTGACGAATGAGCTGACGGCGCTGCGTGCCCGATCGACTGCGTCTGAGGAAACAGTCGCAGCCGACCCGAACACTAACGAGGCCACCACACCCGACCGGAACGCTTCGGGCGCCCACGCCGAGGAACTCGCCGCCCTCAGATTGCACATTGAATCGCTAACCAAATGGCTGAACGACGCGGGCGTCGAAATCAGAGCCATGCGCGCCGAGCAAGACGAACTCGAAGCGGCGCGGGAAACCCTGGCCGAAGAGCGATTGATGTTCCGCGACTTCCATCGTCGTGCGGCCGAGCTTGTAGATCAACTCATCAACGGGCGGCAAACGACCAAGGCAGCATTACGCGTTAGCGGGGACCAGATATCGGCACCGCAAGCTATTCGACGCTGAATACCCGGCAGAACATGATCGAAAAGCCGGCTGCGTAAGACACACGATCACCGTTTGCCTGACGCGGCTTCCAAGAGATCGCGCCCGGACTGCGCTGCCGCCTTTCTGAGCCCGGCCCAGGCGAGCCCGTAGATGCAGAGCACCACGACGACCAGAGCCCCGATCTGATAGGCCGCAACCCTGTCGCCGAGGATCAGCACCGCAAGCACCATGGTCAGCGCGGGCCAGGGCATGGTGACCGAGCTGGCGAGCGACACGTCGATATGCCGCACCGCATAGAACCAGACGATCAGCTCCAGATAATAGACGAAGCCCATCAGGATCGACATCGGTTGGAGCACCGCGTGAACCAGTCCCGTTGAGGCGGCCGTTGCGGCAAGGACAATGGCAAGGAAGACGACCGAGATGGCGACCCGGAAGAAGGTGACTTGAATGGGTGTGACGGGAGTCCGCCCGAGTTCCTCCTTGATGATCACGTGGGCGATGCTCCAGAGAAACGGAACGCCAAGGGAGACCAGGAACCAGAGTGACAGCCCCGAGAGGCGTCCAGTGCCGCCCGTCCCGAGATAGAAAAGCGCGCAGAGCAATAGCAGGGTCAGGGCCAGCTCCAGCGCGGTTTTCCGACGCTTGAGGAACAGCGTCTCCCACAGGATGGCGAAGAGCGGATAAGCCTGAATCGCGATCGCGGCATTCGCGGCTCCGGCCTTCTCGACCCCGAGCACATAGAGGTAGGTCGAAAAGCCGAACATCGCTCCGGTCAGCAATGCCGTCGCGATCAGGCGCGCGCTTTCGCGCCGGCTCATGGCAATACCGAAAACGCCTTTGGCCCCACTCCGCAATTCCAGCACGAAAACCGGCGTGGCGAAGATCACCTGCCAGGTAGACAACGCCACCGCGAAGGTCAAAGCGCCGATCCCGTCCGGGCGGCTGTTCGCGATGACCGGCATCGTTCCCAGCAGGATGAGGCAGCCGAACGCCAGGGCGATGCCTTTGGAAGCGGACTGCGGTGACATTGCATCGAACCCTAAGTATTGCACTGATTGCCATCAGAAATGCACTGTTTGATGGCAGCAAGACAAGGAAAACATTGATCTGATGGCAATTTGGCTCCCCGACCTGAGCGGGCGGCGCGGCCCGAAATACCTGCAAATCGTCGAGGCGATGGCCGAGGACATCGCCGCCGGTCATCTGCAGGCCGGCGCGCGCCTGCTCCCGCATCGGGAACTCGCCTATCGACTCGGGCTATCGCCTCACACCGCCAGCCGCGCCTATGCGGAGGGGACGAAGCGCGCGCTCCTGCGCGGCGAAGTCGGGCGCGGGACCTTCGTCCGAGCCGCGCAAGCACAGCCCGCGAGCGGGAATGTCGGGGACCTGCGCCGCCGCCGCAGCGGCCCAATCGATCTGTCGCGAAATTTGCCGTTGCCTGGGCTGGCCGAGCCCCACATCCGGCGCGTGCTGAACGAGATCGCACAGGGCGACAGTCTGCATGCCCTGCTCGACTACCAGACCAAGGCCGACCTTTCCCGGCATACGGAAGCAACGATTCGCTGGCTGGCGCTGTGCGGGATCGCCGCCGAGGCCGAAGAGACCGTTGTGACGAACGGAGCCCAGCACGGCTTGTTCTGCATCCTGATGGCGTTGCTGCGTCCCGGCGACCTTTTCCTCGTCGAGACGCTGAGCTATGCGCCCGTCCGCGCGATGGCCGATCGTCTCGGCATAAAGCTCGGCGCGGTGGCGATGGATGCCGAGGGGCTCCGCCCCGATGCGCTGGATGACATCTGTCGGAGCTCCGCGCCGAAAGCCCTTTATCTAATGCCTACGCTGCAGACCCCAACCACCGCAACGCTGTCCTCCGAGCGCCGTCGCGACATCGCTGGGATTGCCCGACGCCACAATCTGCTGCTGATCGAGGACGACGTCTTTAGCCTACTGAAGCCCGACCGGCCTGCGCCGATAGCAACTCTGGCACCGGAGCGGACGGTCTATGTCACCAGCGTCTCGAAATGCATGGCGCCCGGTCTTCGCGTCGGACATCTGCGCGCGCCGCGCGCGCTGATCCCTGCCCTGCGCCATTCGGTGAACCTCAGTACATGGATGACGCCTCCGATCACCTCGGAAATTGCGGCGCGGCTCATCCTCGGCGGGACGGCGACCCGCCTGGCGGAAGAGCAACGTAATGTTGCCGCAAAGCGTCAACGGCTCGCGCGCCGCATCCTGAAGGATCGGCACTGCGTTTCGGATGGGCATGGCCTTCACCTCTGGCTTCCCCTGCCGGATGGCTGGCGCGCCGATCTCTTCCGCCGGGCCGCGGAAAAACAAGGCGTGCTCGTTGCGGACGCGCAGAGTTTTGCAGCGAACCCCGCGAACAGTCCGGAAGCCATACGTATTTGCTTAAGCCACGAAACCAGCGAGGCGCGGCTTGAACAGGGGCTCTCGGCAATCAAGACATTGCTCGGCCTCCCGCCGACGCGCTCCGACATGATCATCTAGCGGAAGAACCGCGCAATCACGAGGGCGCTACGCCCCCGCCAGCGCCTCGGCCTTAGCCGCGTCGAAGGCCTTGGAGTCGACCTTCAGATAGGCAAGCTTCTCTTCGGCGATCACCACGGCTTCCTTGACGCCGGGCACTTGGCGCAGGCGCGCGGCCAGCGTCTTGGCGTCGGCGCCGTCGCCGATGCGCACCAGCTTGGTGGTGAGATAGCTCGGCTGCTTCATGGTGCCGGCGGCGATAAGCCAGAAGAATGCAAGCGCCGTCGTCAGAGCGAAGACCAGCGCGCTGCCGCCGTGCTGATTGGCCCAACCGCCGACGATGCCGCCGACGAAGATGCCGAGGAACTGCGAGCTCGAATAGACGCCGGAGGCCGTGCCCTTGGCATCGGGCGGCGCCGCCTTGGTGATCAGTGACGGCAGGCTCGCCTCCATGACGTTGAAGGCCGCAAAGAAGATAGTGAGCGCGGCGAGCAGCACGAAGACGTTGCCGGCACCGGCGTAGAGCATCGCCTGGCTGACGAACAATGCAGCGACCGCGGCGACGAACACGCCCTTCATGCGGCGATGCTTCTCGGCGACGATGATCGCCGGGATCATCACCGCAACCGAGACGACGAGCACTGGCAGATAGACGATCCACTGGTCGTGGCTGGTAACGCCGAGCGAACCGCGCAGCAGACCCGGTACCACCAGGAAGCTCGCGGTCAGCATGGCGTGCAGGGCGAAGATGCCGAAATCGAGCCGCAACAACTCCGTGTTCTTCAGCACCGAGCCGATCATGGCCGGCACGGCTTCCGCGTCGCGGTGCACCCGCACGCGCTGCGGCGTCGGCACCACGAACAGCGTGATGGCAATGCCGACGAAGGCTAAGCCCACCATCAGCCAGAAGATGCCGTCGACGGCGATGAAGCTCGCGACGACCGGACCGGCGACCAGCGCGATCATGAAGGAGAAGCCGATGGTGATGCCGACCGTCGCCATGGCCTTGGTGCGGTTCTCCTCGCGGGTCAGGTCGGCGACCAGCGCCAGGATCACCGAGCCGACGGCGCCGGCGCCCTGCAGCACGCGGCCGATGATGACGCCGCCGATCGAGGTGGACATGGCCGCCACCGCGCTGCCGAACGCGAACAGCAAGAGCCCGAGCACGATCATGGTCTTGCGGCCGATCTTATCGGACAAGAGGCCGAAGGGAATTTGCAGGAGGCCCTGGCTCAGGCCGTAGACGCCGAGCGCCTCGCCGATCAGGTAGGGGGTGGCGCCGTCGAGGTGGCGGGCATAGGCCACGAACACCGGGTAAATCATGAACAGGCCGAGCAGCCTGACCGAGAAGACCGCTGCCAGGGCGCCGGCAGCCCGAAATTCCTGTTTTTCCATCGTATTCAGTTCCACCTGCACTGAACCGACCCGCCCGGCAGGCGGAGCGGCGGCGCCCCTGGCACGGGGATAGCCCGTCGGGGCGCGGGCCCGCAAGGGGCAGGACCTCGACCTTTGGGGGGGATTTCTGATCTCGACCGGATAGGGCTCGCCGGTCATCAGCGCCTCGTTGACGTACACGCCGCGGCCCTTGAGCAGAATGCCGTCCGCGGTCCGCCGAGAGTTCGGTCTCTCGCTCAAGGCCCACAAGCCCGGATCTGGTTATCGCTCACCCGCGCCTGACCAGCCTCAACAATTCGCCGACGATACCGCGGCGGAACACGAGCACGCAGACGATGAAGATGCCGCCGATGATAACCTGCACCCAGGAACCGGCGCTGGCGAGGTCGTGCTGCAGCGCGACAACCGTGACCGCGCCGACGATCGGACCGAAGATCGTTCCCATGCCGCCAAGCAGCGTCATCAGCACGACCTCGCCCGACGTCTGCCAGTGCGCGTCCGTCAGCGACGCGAACTGGAACACGATCGCCTTGGTCGAGCCGGCGAGGCCGGCAAGGCCGGCCGAAAGCACAAATGCCATCAACTTGAAGCGGCTCACGTCGTAGCCGAGCGAGAGCGCCCGCGCCTCGTTCTCCCGGATCGCCAGCAGCACCTGCCCGAACGGCGAGTGCACGGCCCGGTAGATGATAAGGAAACCGATCATGAAGATCGCGAACACAGTATAGTACATGGCGAGCGGCTGGTTGAGGTCGATGAACCCGAACAGGTGCCCGCGCGGGATATCCTGCAGGCCGTTCTCGCCGCCGGTAAACGGCAGTTGCAGCGCTAGGAAGTAGACGAGCTGCGCCAGCGCCAACGTGATCATGGTGAAATAGATGCCGCGGCGGCGGATCGCCAGCGCGCCCATCACATAGCCGAGCGCTACGGCGAACAACGTCCCGGCCAGAATCCCGGGCAGCGGCGGAAATCCCCACACCTTCACCACGTGCCCAGTGATGTAGGCCGCCCCACCGAAAAGCGCGGCATGGCCGAACGACAGCAGGCCTGTATAGCCCAGCAGCAGATTGAGCGCCGCCGCGAACAGCGCAAAGCACATGAGCTGCATGGCGAAGACCGGATACATATAGGCCGGCGCCGTCAGCCCGAGCACGATCAGCAGGATCCAGAAGAACCTGTTCATGCCTTTGTCGGTGATGCCGCGCCCTCCCCTGCGGCCGCCACCCGCCGGTTTCTCGACCGGGCCCTCGCCGGCCGACGGCGACGACATATGATCGACCGCGTTTTCCGTCACGCTCATGTCATTCACCCGCGCGCCCGAACAGGCCGGACGGACGCACCAGCAGCACGATCGCCATCAGCACGAAGATCACCGTATTGGATGCCGGCGCATAAACCACCTTGGTCACGCCTTCGATCAAGCCGAGCGCCAGGCCGGAAACGATGGCGCCCATGATCGAGCCCATGCCGCCGATCACCACCACCGGGCTGACCGAGTAGATCGGCGCCGCCAGCACGCCGGCGAGCCCGGCGAGCGCTGTGCCGAAGGCGAAGGTCAACGTCACCATGCGCGGCACGTTGACGCCGAACGCCTTGACGAGATCGGGGTTCTCGGCCGCCGCGCGCAGGTAGGAGCCGAGCCGCGTCCGTTCGACGAAAAGCCACGTCCCGGCGCAGACGACGATCGAAAAGACGATCACGAACAGCCGATACTTCGGGAATATCATGAAGCCGAGATCGACGATGCCGCGCAGCGCCGCCGGCTGGCCCGGATAGGGTGTGCCGGACATGTTGAAAAAATTCGAGAACAGCCCCTGCAGCACCAGCGCGATGCCGAAAGTCAACAGCAGACTGTAGATCGGGTCGAAGCGGTAGAGCCAGCGCAGCAAGGTTCGCTCGATAACGATACCGAAGCAGCCCACAACCAGTGGCACCACGATCAGCGCTGCCCAAAAATCGATGTGGAACCCGGCAAGGCCGAGCCACGCGCCCAGATAGCTGTAGCAGATCAAGGCGACGAAGGCGCCGACCATGTAGAGCGCGCCGTGGGCGAAATTGATGACGTTGAGCAGGCCGAAGATGATGGCCAGCCCCAGGCTCAGCATGGCGTAGAAGACGCCGTTGTTGAGGCCCAGCATGCCCTGAGCCAGGATCAAGTCGATCGAGGCATGCATCATCGATACTCCATCGTCGTCACGGCGGCCATTGCACTCACACGCTGAGATAGCGGTTGAGACGGTCTCTGTTCTGCTCGAGGCTGCCCGCCTCGATCTGGTCGATGACCTTGCCGTGCTCGACCACGTAGTGGCGGTCGGCGAGCGTGGCGGCAAAGTGGAAATTCTGTTCGACGAGCAGGATTGTAAAGCCGCGCTCTTTCAACTGGCGGATCACCCGGCCCAGCCTTTTCACAATGACCGGCGCGAGCCCTTCGGTGATCTCGTCGAGCAGCAGCAATCGCGCGCCGGTGCGCAGGATGCGGGCCATCGCCAGCATCTGCTGCTCACCGCCCGACAGCCGGGTGCCCATGCTGCGCCGCAGCTCGAGCAGGTTGGGAAACATCTCGTAGATGTCGTCGAGCGACATGCCGCCCTCTGCCAGGACAGGCGGCAAGAGCAGGTTTTCCTCGGTGGTCAACGCGGCGAAGATGCCGCGCTCCTCCGGGCAATAGCCGAGCTTGCCGAGCGGCGCGATACGATGGGCCGGCATGTCGATCGTTTCCTGGCCGCGGATCTTCACCGAGCCACTGCGCCGGTCGACCAGGCCGAGCACCGCCTTCAGCGTGGTCGAGCGCCCCGCCCCGTTGCGGCCGAGCAAGGTCGCTACTTCGCCGTCATGCAGGTCGAGTTCGATGCCGAGGAGAACGTGGGACTCGCCGTAATAGGCGTTCAGGTCCCGGAGGCTGAGCATCGACGGCTTCGCCGCGGCCTGCGCGTCACTGCTCGGCGTCATCGTACTCGACCCCCATATAGGCCTCCATCACCTCGCGATTGCGCGAGACCTCGTCGTAGGCGCCCTCAGCCAGGATCTCGCCGCGGTTGAGCACCGTGATGGCGTCCGCGAGCGAACTGACGACGCCGAGATTGTGCTCAACCATGAGCACGGTACGTCCGCTCGAGACCTTCTTGATGAGCTGCGTCACGCGTCCCACGTCCTCCGCGCCCATGCCCTGGGTCGGCTCGTCGAGCAGCATGAGTTTGGGGTCGAGCGCCAGGGTCGTCGCCAATTCGAGCGCACGCTTGCGGCCGTAGCCGAGCTCGCCGGCTGGCAAATCCGCGAAGTCAACAAGACCGACGGCTTCCAGCGTCGCGAGCGCGTCGGCATGCAGCCGATCGAGCACCTGCGTCGATCGCCAGAACTGGTAGGAGACGCCGAGCCGCCGCTGCAGCGCGAGGCGGACGTTTTCGAGCGCCGTCATATGCGGAAACACGGCGGAAATTTGGAAAGAGCGTGCCATCCCGAACTTGGCGACCTCCGCGGGCCGGCGCTGCGTGATGTCCTGTCCCTCGAAGACGATCCGGCCGGCGCTCGGCGCCAGGAACTTGGTCAGCAGATTGAAGACCGTGGTCTTGCCGGCTCCGTTCGGACCAATCAGCGCATGAATGCTGCCGCGCGAAATCCTGAGGTCGACGTCGCGCACGGCGACGAAGCCCTTGAAGGCCTTGGTCAATCCCCGCGTTTCGAGAATATAGTCTGTCATTTCAGCAGACTTGTATTCCATCGACGTAACAAGGCTTCTCTGACAAATTCGCACCCACCGCCACAGCGTTCACAAACAGCCGCCGGGGTCGCACGGCGGCCCCGGCGTCACTGAACCGTTTATCGGCTTACTTGACCAGCGGGCAACCCCCGTCCTTGAGCGAGGCATAGGCATCCTTGCCCGGGATGACGCGCACGACGTTGGCGACGTCCCACGGATCCTTGGATTGAGCCGAGCCCTTCACTTTGAGCAGATACATGTCATGGATCAGCAAGCCATCCTGGCGGATGTGGCCGCCATTGGCGAAGAAGTCGTCGATCTTCATCTTGCCGAGCTCGGCGCGCACGGCATCGGCGTTGTCGGTGCCAGCCGCCTTGATCGCCTTCAGGTATGCCATGGTCAGCGAGTAGTCGGCGGCATGCACGAAGGTCGGCGCAGCCCCGTCCGAAAACTTCATGTAGCGGACCTTCCACGCGCGCGATTGGGCGTTGCGATTCCAGTACCAGCCGCTGGTGAAGTTCAGCCCCTTGGCGGTGTCCATGCCGAGGCTCTTGACGTCGGAGATCAGGACCAGCATGCCGGCGAGTTGCTGCTTGGTGCCGTCGATGCCGAACTCATGCGCCTGCTTGATCGCATTGACCGTGTCCTGTCCCGCATTGGCGAGACCGATGACTTTCGCCCCGGACGCCTTGGCCTGCAGCAGATAGGAGGAGAAGTCCGTCGTGCCGAGCGGCGCTAGCGAGGTGCCGAGCACCTTGCCGCCGAGCGCTTTGACGACACTGGACGTGTTCGCCTGCAGGGCATGACCGAACGCATAATCCGCGGTAATGAAGTACCAACTCGTCCCGCCGTTCTTGACCACCGCGGTCGCGGTGCCAACCGGCAACGAGTGCGTGTCGTAGCCGTAGTGGATACCGTACTTCGTGCACGCCTTGCCGGTGAGCGCGGAGGTCGCGGCCCCGGTCGCCATGGTGATGGTGTGCTTGTCGGACGCGAGCTTCTGCACCGCCAGCGCGACCGCAGAATTGGTCAGGTCGGTGATCATGTCGACCTTGTCGCGGTCGATCCATTCGCGCGCGATCGTGGAGGCGACGTCGGCCTTGTTCATGTGATCGGCCGAGATCACCTCGATCGGCTTGCCAAGAACCTTACCGCCGAAATCCTTGACCGCCATCTTCACGGCGGCGACGGCGCCCTTGCCGCTGAAGCCGGTCGAGTAGACGCCGGACATATCCCCGAGGACGCCGATCTTGACGACGCCATCGGAAATACCGGCCGCCATCGCCGCGCTGGTGCCGAGCGCGACAGCCAATGCCGCTCCGCCAATAACTAACCGCTTTATCATGGTCGCCATTCCTCCTTGCTTACCGATGTGGTTTCGCTTTCTGCAGCGCATCCTCAGGTCATGTTGAGGATGATCGTCTTCTTGTGCGTGAAGTGCTCGAGCATGGCCTCGAGCGAGGCCTCCTTGCCGAGGCCCGACTGCTTGATGCCACCGTAGGAGAGCCCCGGCTGCACCACCAGGTTCTGGTTGACCTGCACGAAGCCGGCCTCGAGACGGCGGGTGGCGTCGAGCGCGATCTTGAGGTCCTTGGTCCACACCGAGGCGGCCAATCCGTACTCGCTGTCGTTGGCCGCGGCGATGACCTCCTCGTAGTCGGTGAAGCGGATCACCGCGGTGACGGGACCGAAGATCTCCTCCCGGGCGAGCCGGGAATCGTTGTCCACGCCGGTGAAGATCACCGGGCGCGTGAACAGCCCCTTCGCCAGCGCGGGGTCCGCCGGCAGGGCCGAGCAGACATGGGCGGTGGCGCCCGGCAGCGCGTTGCCGAGCTTGATGTAGGACTGCACCCGCTCGAACTGCTGCTCGGAGACGATGGCGCCGATGTCGGTCTTCTCGTCGAGCGGGTCGCCCATGACCATCTTGTCGACCGCCGCCTTCAGCTTCTCGACGAAGGCGTCGTGGAGGCTGTCGTGGACGAAGATGCGGCTGGCCGCCGTGCAGCTCTGGCCCTGGCGGGTGAAGCGCATGCCGACGATGGCCCCCTGCACCGCGCGGTCGACGTCGGCGTCGCCCATCACGATCATGGGGCTCTTGCCGCCGAGCTCGAGCGTCACCGGGATCAGCTTGTCGGCGGCGGTGCGGTAGACGATGCGCCCGGTCTCGACCGAACCGGTGAAGGTCACCTTGCCGACCTTGGGATGGGCGACCAGCGGGCCGCCGCATTCCGGGCCCATGCCGGTGATCAGGTTGAAGAGGCCGGGCGGCAGCACGCGGTTCATGATCTCGGCGACCCGCAGCACCGCGAGCGGCGCCTCTTCCGCCGCCTTCACGACGACGGCGTTGCCGGCGACCAGCGCGGGCGCGATCTTGAGCGCCATCAACAACAACGGCACGTTCCAGGGGATGATCGCCCCCACCACCCCAATCGGCTCGCGCGTTGTCAGCGTCAGCATCTGCGGATTGAAGGGAACGGTCTCGCCTTTTAACTCCGAGCCCAAACCGCCGAAAAAGACGAAGACGTCGGCCAGCACGGACGCCTCCACCCGGCTTTCCGTGCGCAGCGCCTTGCCGGTCTCCAACGCCAGCAACCGGCCGAGTTCCTCGACGTGCTCGTTGAGCAGACGCCCGCATTCGGCGACCAGCTTGCCGCGCTGGCGCGCCGCGACGCCGGCCCACTCCTTCTGCGCGCGCGCCGCGGTGGCGACCGCATCCTCGACATCGGCGCGCTCGCCGAACGGGGCGGCGGCGATCACCGCACCGGTCGCCGGGTTGTTGATGTTGAACATGCGCCCCGAGCGCGCGGCGACCAGCTTGCCGTCGATCAGCATGTGGCCGGACAGAGCGCGCGCCAGGGCGGCAGGATCGAGAACCTGCTCCGTCATTGCATTCATGTAGTCTCGGCTCCTTCTTTATTTATGTGACCGTCCGGTCACGGCTGCGCGGTCTCAGGATTGCCCGCGCAGCATCTCGATGATGCCGGAGAAATCGCGACCGCCGTGGCCTCCGCCGACGAAGAGCGAATAGAGACTGGCCGCTTCCGCACCCAGCGGCGTCGTGGCATCGGCGCTCGCGGCGGCTTGCATCGCGAGCTTCAGGTCCTTGAGCATGAGCGCTGCGGAAAACCCCGGCTTGTAGCCGTTGTTGGCGGGTGAGGTCGGAACCGGACCGGGCACGGGGCAATAGCTCGTCAGCGACCAGCATTGTCCTGTCGCTGTCGAGGAGATGTCGAACAGCTTCTGGCTGTCGAGGCCGAGCTTGGCGGCCAAGGCGAACGCCTCGCAGACGCCGATCATCGAAATGCCGAGCACCATGTTGTTGCAGATCTTGGCAGCCTGGCCGTTGCCGGACGGGCCGGCGTGCACCACGGTCTTGCCCATCGCCCGGAACAGCGGCTCGGCGCGAGCGAAAGCGGTGTCCGTGCCGCCGACCATGAAAGTCAGTGTGCCGGCCGCAGCCCCGCCGACGCCGCCGGACACCGGCGCGTCGAGCATCTCGAGGCCTTTCGCCGCGGCAGCCGCGGCA